>JAUWPQ010000060.1 GCA_030611515.1 Planctomycetota bacterium
CAACGGTCTTTCCGCCGCTGGCTCGGCGCGCGTTGGCTTGCGGCGCCATGTCTGTTGCTGCTGACGGCGGTTTGTTATTGGGGGACGCTCGACACATTCTTCGTGCAGGACGATTACTGTTGTCTGGCCGTCGCCGGGCAACCGATGCCCAACTGGGAGATGTTCCGTGGGGTCTGTTTTTTTCGGCCGTTGTCCACTTACTGGCTCCCGCTGCTAAACCTCTCGGTTTGGGGTTTGCAGCCTTTTTGGCATCACGCCACGTACTTGCTGTTGTTTCTGGCGACGGTCGGCGCCTTGTTTCATTGGCTGCGCGGGCTGACCGGTTCGACACCGGCGGCGTTGGCAGGGACGAGTCTGTATGCCTTCTCCAAGACGCATCTGTACACGCTGGCCTGGATCGCCGGCGGCATCGATGTTTCCGCCGCGCTGTTCCTCGTCCTTGGATTGTGGGCGGCCGACGTGTATCTTAAACAATCCGACGCCGGCGACGGTCGGGCCGGCCGCCGTCTGCTGTGGATTATCGGAATTACTTTTGCGTGCGGGCTGATGTGCAAGGAATCGTGCGCGGTCTTCGCACCGGCGTGTTTGGCGTGGATCGCGGCGCGAAAGTTAATTGCCCGGCGGCCGTTCGCGCCGGCGGAGCGGAAACTCGCCGTGGTTCTAATTGCCATTCTCGCCGTGTATCTTCCCATCTGGAAGTTATCGTACACGGTGATCGACGAATCGGCGGGGCGGCTTCAGTTTAATCTTTCGCGTGGGGAGTGGGTGCTGGAAGACAGCGTGATGGCCGTCGTTCCCGCGGCCGAGAAAGATCTACCCCGATCGTTGTGGTGGCTGTTGCCGGTGCCGGTTCTGGCGGCCATCGCGGCCTTTTCCCGCCGCAAAACTGCCCGGTCTTTCGGATATATTGCCTTGGGCCTTTCGCTTTGGGTGTTGCCGGCGGCAATTTTCGCGTTCACTAAATATCCCTGGATATTGCAGTTGTATTACGCACATTTCAGTGTGATCGGTCTGGCGTTGCTGGCGGCGCTGGCCATCGAGTCGCTTCAAGACCGGCTGAACGCTTGGCGCGGGCACCCGTGGCCGCTCGAAGGTCGGGCATGGCCGACGACGACCGCGTTGCGGGGATGGGCCGTCGCCGTACTAGCCATTGCCGTATTTGGGGTGTGGATCGGATTGGCCGGCCGGACCATTCGAGCAGGTATTCGTGATCGCGCCTCGCCAGCGTTGTATATGGCCGATATATCGAGAAATGCGTTCGAGACGCTGCAACCACATCTACAGAACGCAAAATATCGTCGGGTGGTATTCCTCGATCTTTCGGAAACCATGTGGTGGTCGATTTATTTCGGCAAGATGGTTTCGGTGTTTTTTCCCGAGGTTGACGTGGCCTGCGATGGCCGCGACGGTTTCGAGGCCCCAAAGCAGATGCGCACTACTCCGACGACCCTGGTGGTGCGTCAGACGGGTGAAAAGGACTTGACAATTGTGCGGTAAATGCGTACCCGTTATCAATAGCCCCGTTTTGATAATATACGACGTCGACCGATCACTCACACCGCGAGATCCATTCATGACATTACAACCGCACCGGTCGAAACTCACCGGCTGGGGACGCTTCCCCGTGGTGGACGGGTTGGTGTTGAAATCGGAGGATTTGCCGGCGGCCACCGAGGGGGCCACGCTCTCCCGCGGCCTGGGGCGATCCTACGGCGACTCGTCGCTGCCGGCTGGAGCCGATCTTCCCGTGGCCGACGCCACCTTGGCCGACCGACTGTTGGGCTTCGATCCCGCTTCGGGGATGTTGCGGGCCGAGGCGGGGGCGTCGTTGTTCGAGTTGAACCGCGTCTTCCTCCGCCGCGGCTGGTTCGTGCCCGTCTCGCCGGGGACGCAATTTGTTACACTTGGCGGTATGGTGGCCTCCGATGTGCATGGCAAGAACCATCACGTCGACGGCTGTTTCGGCGAGCACGTGCGCGGCCTCAAACTCCGCGTAGCCGACGGGCGGATCATCGAGTGTTCGGACACGGCCGAGCAAGAATTGTTCCGCGCCACGATCGGCGGCATGGGCCTGACCGGCCACATACTCGAGGTCGAGTTTCCGATGCGGCAGATTCCCTCGCCGTGGATATGGGGCGAGTCGCAACGGATCGAGGATCTCGATCTGATGGTTGCCGGTCTGAAAGAGGCTGCCCGCGAGTGGCCGATGACCGTCGGTTGGATCGACTGCCTGGCCCGCGGCGCGAAGCTGGGGCGCGGGATATTGATGAAAGGGCGCTGGGCGCGAGCGGACGAGGCGCCCAAAAAGCCGCCGCCGCTGAAAGGCCGATTGCGCGTGCCGTTCCAATTTCCCGGCATCGCCTTGTGCAAGCCGAACATGAAGGCGTTCAATTTGGCGTACTATTGGAAGCATATCCAGCGGGTCCGCCGCGGCATAGTACACCCGGACGCCTTTTTCTATCCGCTCGACGCGCTGGACGACTGGAACCTGATCTACGGCCGCCGGGGTTTCACTCAGTATCAATGCGTGCTGCCGCACACGGACGGCAACGGACCGGCGCGGCGGTTTTTGGAACGGTTCGTTTCCGCCGGTGGAATGGGGTTTTTGTGCGTCATCAAGGACTGCGGCGCGGAGGGGAAGGGGATGCTTTCGTTCCCCCGGCCGGGCATCTCGATCGCCATGGACTTTCCCATCCATCCGACGAAAACGCCCGCGCTGGTCGATCGGCTCAATGAACTGGTGATCGCCGAGGGAGGGCGCATCTACCTGACGAAAGACACGTTTACCCGGCCGGAGCATTTTCGGGCGATGGAACCGCGTCTGGAGGCTTTCAACGCGGTGCGGAGAAAATGGGACACGAAGGTCCGCATCCGCAGCGCCCAATCGGTCCGACTTTTAGGAGACCCCGCATGAAGGCCGTGTTGTTTGGAGCGAGCAAGGGTATGGGCCGGGCGTTGGCGCGGCTGATGGCCGCACGCGGCGACCGCCTGTTTCTCATCGGCCGGACACCCGAAGACTTGGAACGCTCAGCCCGAGACCTGGAAATCCGCGGCGCGCCGACGCCGGTTATGACTGCTTTCTGCGATCTGCTGAAGCCGGAAAGTTTCGCTCCGGCACTGGACCAGGCGGAGCGGGAGTTGCAGGGATTCGACACGGTGGTGGTCACGGCCGGCATGTTCGCCGCTCAGGAGGAGATGGAAACCGATCCGGAGTTGGCGGCCCGCGTGTTGGCGGCCGATTTTACCGGCACGGTGCTGTTCTGCGAAGAGGCGCGGCGACGGTTATTGCCGACAGGAGGCGGGACGCTTTGCGTATTCAGCTCCGTGGCCGGCGAGCGGGGAAGAAAACCGGTGATCCTTTACGGCGCGGCGAAAGCGGGACTCTCGAAATACCTGGAAGGTTTGGACCATAAGTTCCGCGCCCGAGGACTGAGGACCGTATGCGTCAAACCGGGTTTCGTGAAGACCGGCATGACCGCCGGCCTGAAGCCGCCGCCGATGGCCGGCGAGCCGGAGGCGGTTGCCCGGCGTGTGTTGCGGGCGATCGACCGCGGCCGGCCCGAGGTTTACGCACCCGCGGCGTGGCGCGGCGTGATGTGCATAATTCGCAACCTGCCGCGGTTTGTGATGAGAAAGATCGAGTTCTAATATGAATCTAATCCCTAATCCCTAACCTCCAATCCCTTCTCCAATGCTCACTGGCCTCGTTCGACTAGCCCGACCGCAAGACTGGATCAAAAACGTCTTTGTGGCGCTGCCGGTGCCGTTCGCGCTGGCGGCGGGGGCGGACTTCGATGCGGTCGTTTTTCTGCTCGGTCTGGCGGGTTTCTGCCTGATCAACTCGGCCGTGTACACGTTGAACGACCTGTGCGACGCCAAGGCCGACCGGTTGCATCCGAAGAAGCGTCATCGTCCGATCGCCTCGGGCGTCGTTTCCCGGCGGGCCGCGGTTGTCCAGATGGTCGTTTTGCTCTGTGCCGGATTGGGGCTGTGTCTGGCCGCCAATAAACCGCTTGCCACGTCGTGCGCGATCGTTTATTTGCTGATCAACGTTGCATATTCCCTGGGCGTGAAAAACGTCGCCCTGATGGACGTCTTCCTGCTCTGCTCGGGATTCGTGATTCGCGTCTTGATCGGTTGCGCATTGGTCATGGCCCCGCCTTCGCCGTGGTTGTTGCTCTGCACCGGCACGCTGGCGATGTTCATGGGCTTCACAAAACGCCGTGCCGATCTGACCGAGGAGTTGGCCCCGGACCACCGGCCCAGCCTGCGCGGGTACAACAAGGCGTTTCTGGACCAGGCGGTGAGCATCTGCGCCGGCGTGGCGATGTTGGCATACGCGTTGTATTGCATCGAAGTGATCGGGGTGCTGCATCCCGGTCGAGAGATGATTTCAATGCCTTTCGTGGCGTACGGAATCCTGAACTATCTACGCATGGTCCACGTCGATGGGATCGGCGGATCGCCGGTCGACGTGGCCTACCACTGCTTTTCCATGCAGATATGCGCGACCGGTTGGCTGGCGGCGGTGACGTGGAGCCTGGGATTGTGGTAAAGTAGTTGCACCTTGTTCCCACGCGGAGCGTGGGAACAAGGTTTTGAGAGAACCAAAAACTTGAAAAAACTCCTCGTAACGCTCCTGAAGATCGCCGCCTCGGCGGCCATCATCAGTTATCTGGTGTACGACGCCACCCAGGGTGAGGGAAAGGCCAACGTATTCGCCAACCTCGTCAATCAGCCGAAGCACTGGGGAATTCTAGTCTTGGCTTGGTGGAGTTGCACCGTGGCCGTCCTGTTGACGTTCACTCGATGGTGGTTTCTGGTCCGGGCATTGGATGTCCCCTGTCCGTTCTTCGACGCCATCCGCATCGGGTTCTGGGGCTATCTATTCAATTTGGCCCCGCTGGGCATGATCGGCGGCGACCTGGTCAAGGCCGCGATGCTCGATCACGAGCACCCGAACAACCGCGCCAAGGCGCTGGCCTCGGTCTTGGTCGACCGCGTCATCGGTCTCTACATACTGTTCATCGTGGCCTCGGTGGCGATCCTGTTGACCGGTTTCTGGCGGATCGAAGTAGCGGAGATCAAAAACATTTGTTGGGCCACGTTCGCCATAACCGTTGGCGGCGGGTTTGGGTTGGCCTTCGTGATGGGGCCGGAGGCGTGGGTCGGACGCGCGATCCGGACCGTGGGTCGCATCCCTCGCGCCGGGCCACCGCTGGAAAGCCTGATCCGAGCGGTGCGAATGTTCAATCGACGACCGAGAGTATTGGTCCTCGCATCGATAATGACCGTGGGCGTACACGGTTTCTTTGCCATTGGCTGCTATCTGATCGCTTGCGGGCTGCCCGGCAATCACCTTTCCTTTGCCCAGCATTTCGTGGTGATGCCGCTGAGCGCTGCCATGCAGGTGATTCCCGTGCCGATAGGACCGACCGAGTTGGCGCTCGATTATTTTTATGCGAACGTGCCGGTGGTGGCCGGCCCTCCGATAGCCAAGGGACAAGGACTGGTCGTTTCGCTGGTCTATCGGCTGATTACCGTGTTGATCGCCTCGCTGGGCGTGTTCTACTATTTCGGCAACCGCCGCGAACTGGTCGAGGTGATCCACGAGGCGGAGCAAGAACAGGAACAGTAACGGTTGGGTTTATTCGAGTGGGCGGAAGTTGCGAAACCGCAAGCGGGAGACGGCATTCATTAGCCGGAACAACCGTTATCAATCATATCTAAACTTTCCGACCTCCGACCTCCGACCTCTGACCTCTGACCTCCGACCTCTGACCTCTCTACTCCGGCAAATAGAGCAGCCGGCCGCAGGTATTGCAGGCCACCGGCTTGCCGAGCATGATCTGACTACAAATGTTCAAGGGAACCTGTTGGTTGCAGCCGCCGCAGTACTGGTTATCGACCACTGCCAGTGCATCTTCACCTTTCTGCCGCACCACGCGACTATAAAGGTCGAGGGCGTCGCCGGGTAAGTCCGATTCGGCCCCGCGCAACTCGGCCTCCAGCCGTTCTACGTCTGCCCGCAGCAGCGGTTCCTGCCGGGCGACCTCGGCGTGATTTTCTTCCGCCTTTTGCCGGGCGGCGGCCAGCGTACCATCGGCCTCGGCGATGTTCTTGACGAAGACGTCGGATTCCTCCAGGGCTTCCAGGATTTCGTCGGTCAGAACGCTGTTGGTCATCTCGTCGGCGGCGATCTGGTCCAGCAGCGCCTGATACTCGCGGTTGCTGACGGCAGCGTTGAGCTTGCGCCGAAGATCCTTGATCTTGTCCTCACCGGCCTTTAACTGGAGCTGTTTCTGGTCGGTGGCCACGCGCAGGACTTTGGCCTCGGCGCGTATCTTCTCCAGTGCGTCTTCATTACGCTTGACGTTGGCCTCCGCCGCCCGAACTTGTCGAGGTCCACGATCGAGCCGCTCTTTTAGATCGGTAAGCTGGCGATGGATGCGGTGCAGAGTGCGGAGGATGGAAACGGCGGCGTTGAAAGAGGTCGATGACATGGGATGCTATCTTGGGGTAAAGGAATGCAAGTTATCCTCGTTCCCACGCTCCGCGTGGGAACGCACGCACGGGACGCTCCGCGTCCACGGTATTTCGTATCATTTTTCGATTCCCCGCTCCGCACGGGATCGAGGGGGTAATCCAAGAAACGAAAAAAGCCCACGGGTTGCAACCCGTGGGCTTGGGGGCCGCGAGTTTGCAGCCCGTGGCCGGTTTGACGGCCGGCGTCAAACGGCCGCGCGCTCGAGGTTGGACGCGTACTCAAGGCCGGCCGAGTGCTCGACAAAACCCTCGAGCTGCCGGCTGCGAACCGGGTGTTGCAATTTTTTGACCGCTTTGGCCTCGATCTGCCTGACCCGCTCGCGGGTGACCTTGAAGATGCGCCCCACCTCTTCGAGGGTATAGGTATACCCATCGCCCAAGCCGTAGCGCAAGCGGATAATCTCGCGCTCGCGGTAGGTGAGCGTTTTGAGCAGGGCGTCGATTTTCTCGCGTAGCAGTTCATTGCCGGCGGCTTTCTCCGGTCGGGGGAGTCCACTGTCCTCGATGAACTCGCCGAAACAACTATCTTCGCTTTCTCCGACCGGTCGGTCAAGGCTTACCGGATGTCGGCCTATGGCCAGCACCCGACGGGTTTCCTCGATCGACAAACCGGCCGCGGCCGCCGTTTCCTCGGTGGTCGGCTCACGTTTCATGTCTTGCTGGAGCCGTTTCGACGCGTTTCGCAGCTTGCCGAGCACGTCGATCATGTGGACGGGGATGCGGATAGTACGGGCCTGATCGGCAATAGACCGGGTGATTGCCTGCCGAATCCACCAGGTGGCGTATGTCGAGAACTTGAACCCCCGGCGGTATTCGTACTTATCCACCGCCCGCATAAGCCCTGTGTTGCCCTCCTGAATCAGGTCCAGGAAGCTCAACCCCCGATTGCGGTATTTTTTGGCGATTGAGACCACCAGCCGCAGGTTTCCGCCCGACAAATCCCGCTTGACTTGCTCGTAGTCGCGGTACTGACGGCGCATGATCTCGCACCGGTTGCGGAGGCTTCGGGGCGTCTCCTGCGTTATCACCATCAGGTCGTGGAGTTCTCGGCGGAGTCTGGTCCGCTTTTCCCGCGTGGCCGCGTTGTCGAGCAAGAGCCGAAGCTGGCGGCGGATTTCGTCCATCCGCGCAAGCGGCTGCTCGACCATTCGCATCATGGCCTGCACCCGGCGGGTCCGAAGACTCAACTCCTCGATCAACGTGAGCATCTTGCGCCGCCGGCGGATGAACCGCTTGCGGGCTTCCTGCCGCGCGTCGGCCGAGGAACTCCGGCGCAAAAGAAGGTTGAAATCCTTCTGGTTTTCCTCTATCAAATGAGAGACTGTGTTTAGGTTGTGAGGCATCCGGGCGAGGATCTGCTCCTTCGTGAGCCGTTCGGTCAGCGAGACCTTGATCGTGCGGTCGAAGGGGAGCGCGCCCTTGTGAACCTTGACCAGCGCGCCGACCGTTGCCTGCTTCGCCGCTGCGCAGCCGATGACGGTCCGCCGGAAACGCTTCCGCGTAACCTCGATCTTCTTGGCCAGGGAAATTTCTTCCGCGCGGGTCAAAAGCGGAATCTCCGCCATCTGGCTCAGATACATGCGGATCGGATCGCTGCTGAACTTGATCGGCTCGGGGGGCAGCGTGGGCTGATCGGCCGGTACGCCGTCGCCGGCCCCTTCGGTGACCGATTGCTCCGCCGCGTCGTAGAACTCGAGCGCCGGCGGTTCGCTCACCAGGTCGATCCCCTCTTCCTCCAGGGAGATCAACAGATTGTCGAGCTTGTCGGGATTGACTTCTTCGTCGGGTAGATAGTTGTTTACCTCGTCGTACGTGAGATAACCTTGCGATTTCCCCCGGGCGACCAATTCCTGCAAATCTTTGTCGAAAAGGTCCACCGCAACTCTCCTTCCGCGCATCCTGCGCGCTAAGGTATCATCGAATCTCCGGTCCAAGGCATCCTCACCCGTCCGTGGGCTTGGAAATACCCTGCCGGTCACGCTCTCGGCGGATGCTGTCCTCAAGCATTGTCGCTTTTTGTTGAGCATCCAGCCCTTCCTCGCGCAGCGTCACGATCTCTGCGGGGCGCTGCTTCTCGGCCTTCCTTTGGATCATGGTTTTCATCAACTCGTCCAAGAGGGCCTCGGCGTCGGCGGCCTGCCGATCCTTGGCCCGGCCCGTCTCGTCCAACTCGACGAGCAAGTTTTTCATCGCCGGTTCGTCGAACCTAAGCATCAGCCGGTCGAACGATGGAACGACCCCCTCGTCGTCCAGCCGGCAGCATGTCTCGAAAATCAGCCGGCACGGCACGGCGTTGAACTGTTCCGCCCTCACGCGGCTTCGCGCCAAGGCGAGGCACTCCGGCCGTGCAATGAGCAGTTCCAGCAATTCCCGCTCCCATGGCTCAATCTCCGCTTGCGGTTTCGCAACCGACTCATCCGCAAGCGATGGGTCGGCCGATTCGGGCGCGACCGACGGTCGCGGCTTTGTGGACCGTCCGCGTCTGAGCGTCGTCAGCCGCCGCCGCACGTCCCGTTCATCGACGCGGAATCGGGCGGCCAATCGCTGCAATATCTTCTCCTCGCGGAAACGGTTTTCGCGGGTCGTGTCGTGCCGCAACCGCGGCGCGCGGGCGACGATCGAAACCAACTCCTCCAACGCCTGACTCGCCCCGTGAACGTCCCGCTCCAGGTCCACGCCCCGCGTTTTGGCCGCGAATGCGTGCTCCAGGGCATCGACCGCTTGGGTCTCCAAAAGCTCCCCAAAAGCCTCCGAGCCGCGCTGCTGCAAGAAGTCGCACGGATCGAGTCCCTCGGGCAAAGTTAGAATCCGCAGGTCGGCCTGTTGGGCAACGAACAACTCGAGCACCTCGTTTGCACGGCGGGTGCCCGCCTCGTCGCCGTCGAGCACCAGCACGATCCGATCGGCGTGGTACTTCAGGAGTCGGACGTGCGACTCGCCCAAAGCGGTCCCCAACACCGCCACCGCATTTTGGAACCCGTGTTGATGGGCCACGATCACGTCGGTGTAGCCTTCCATCACCAACGCGGTGCGAGTCTTCCGCAGCGCTTCGCGGGCAAGATCCAGCCCGTATAGCAGCTTGCTCTTGGTGAACAGCGGCGTCTCGGGAGAATTGACGTACTTTGCCGGACTTGAGATATTCACTTCCGGCAACAACCGGCCGCCGATGCCGACCGGACGCCCCTGGGCGTCGTGGATCGCAAACAACAGCCGGCCCTTAAAGCGGTCGTAGAGATAACTGCCTTCCGTCGGCCGGGCAAGAATGCCGACCGCCTCCAGCAACGTTTTCCGTCGCTGGATTCGCTCCGCCTCGACGTCCCCCTCGGTCCCACGCAGAATCCAATCGCGCTCCAACGGGCAAAAGCCCAACTGGAACCGTTCGATGCTTTCCGGGGTGATGCCGCGCTCTTGGAGGTATTGGCGGGCCGGCTCGGCCTCGGGCGAATTGAGCAGACACTGGTGATATTGTTTCTCGGCCCAGGCCGCCGCTTGCAACAAGGTTCGCTTGTTCGGGGCGTCTGCTGCGCCGCTGGTTGATCCGCTTTCGGCTTCGTCCGCGGTCGAAACTTTTCGGCGTGGTTTTTCCAGTTCGATTCCCGCCCGATCGGCCAACATTTCCAATGCTTCGCGGAACTCGACCCCCTCGATTTTCATGACAAAGCTGAACACGTCGCCGCCGATGTCGCAGACCCAACACTTGAACGACTGCCGCTCGGGGTTGACCTGCATGCTGGGTCGGGTGTCGTCGTGCCAGGGACACAACCCGACGTAGTTCCGCCCTTGACGGCGCAACTGGATATGGCTGCCGACGAGATCGACGATGTCGACCGCCTGCTTGACACGCTCCTTGGCGTCGAACGAGCCGCTAGACACCGCTGGCTCCTGCGTGGCTATCCCGGCGAAATCCATTTCGCGTATTCCTGAAGAATCGGGAGGAAAGGCGGGCTTTCCCCCTTCGACAAATCCATTTGTCGCGGCTGCCTGATGGCCCGAAGGTCACAGGCAACGGGGCTGATTATATCCCATCCAGAAAATTCGGTCAATCTCACGAAAAGGGGACTTGTAATCCCTTGTTCCCATGCTCCGCATGGGAACACATTGTCCGGACGCTCCGCGTCCGCTGTTTTGGCGTAACTCCTTGCTCCCCCTCTCGTTACGACGCTCCGCGTCGTAACGCTCATGCGGACGCGGCGTACCCCCACCATCCGTTCCCATGCAGAGCATGGGAACGAGAAGTGTGTCGTTTAGCCCCGGCACTCGTGCCGGGGGCGGCGATCCGGCCGATGCCAGCACTGCCAGCACCCGCTCTGGGTCGCAACGCCGCAAGCGGGTATGCTATGGGTGTGTTTCGTTCTGGGTGTCACACTTCCACAGTGCCACCCGCCGTTCCCACAAAACATCGAGTTCTATTGTCGCCACCTCGCGACACTGGACCTGTTGCACTATCCAGCTAATGCGTTCATTGAAGTTTCTGAATTCGGCGCAGCGTTCATCAAGGCTTGTGTCCCAGAAAAGATCGACGGCGTTGCGCCATTCCAACGTGGCGTCAGCAATGACAAGGAATGATGAGGCATAACCAACGCATCTACCAGAGCCGTTGGGTGCCACTGGCTCTGCCAGTGCCGTGGGTGGGTTGACGGTTCACCGTGTTACGAGTAGAAGTGGCGAATGGTTCATCGAAAGACGGTGCAGGATTTTCACGAAGTCCACCAGACACTGGCAGAGCCAGTGGCACACTTCCACAGTGGTGCCCGGCGCTTCTGCCGAAAACATGACTTTTACCCATTCACATATTCTCCGCCGGTAATTCGCAGGTGCATAATGATTCTCGACCGCATCAACAATCGAGCGCTGTACGAAACGTGGAGATCGGGCGTCGCCGAGGCCTTGGATTACCTCGCCAAAACCGACTTCCAGAAAATGCCCGACGGAAAACATGAACTCGACGGCGAACGGCTGTTCGCCATCGTGCAGCGATACCGGCCGAAACCGCCGGCCGAAATCGTCTGGGAAGCGCATCGCAATTACATCGACGTCCAGTACGTGGCCGAAGGAGTGGAACGGATGGGCTACGCGCCGCTCGGGGACCATCTGCGGGTGAAACAAGACTATGATCCCCAACTGGACGCGATCTTTTACGAGGCACGGGGCGACTTTTTCATCGTGCCGGCCGGAAGTTTCGTCGTCTTTACCCCCCAGGACGTTCATGCCCCCGCTCTGGCCGTCGATTCACCCGATGATGCGAGCGAGGTTCTCAAGGTGGTTGTCAAATGTTTGTTCCAGTGAGTCCGCGCACGCACCGGCGCCGGGTGCCACTGGCTTTGCCAGTGCCGTGGGTGGGTTGACGGTTCACCGTGTTACGAGTAGAAGTGGCGAATGGTTCATCGGAAGACGGTGCGGGATTTTCCACGAGGTCTACTAGGCACTGGCAGAGCCAGTGGCACACTTTCACAGTGGCACCCGACGGCAATGCCTGATTTGCCGATATCCACGCTGGGCAACAACGTTCCGAGCGGATATGCTATTTCGTATGTTCTTCTCCCCACGCATCCAACTGAAACCGCTTATCGGTCTCTGCCGCCGCATGAGCACGGCGTTGGAGGCGGGCATTGACGTTCGGACCGTCCTCGCGCGAGAGGCCGATCGGGCCACCGGACACCTGCGACGACACCTGTTGCAGATCAGCCAAGACGTGGCACAAGGCGATTTGCTGGCCGACGCCTTGGCCCACACCGAGGGTTACTTCCCCCTCCTGTTCCGCGAACTGATCGAAGTGGGCGAACAGACCGGCGGGCTGGACGCCGTCCTGCTCCAACTGGCCGAACATTATCAGACCCGGCTGTCCATGCGCCGCATCTTCCTGGCCGCCATCGTCTGGCCGCTGGCCCAATTGGGAATCGCGCTGGGGGTGATTGGATTTCTGATCTGGATCATGGGCGTCTTGCCCAAGATGCCCGGCAACAAAAGCATCGACATCCTCGGCCTCGGATTGATCGGCAACCAAGGACTGACCATATATCTGAGCTTTCTGGCCGTCGCGGGCGCGGTGGTTTTGCTCGTGCTGCGGGCCATCGGCCGCGGAATGGTTTGGATCCGGCCGGTTCAACGTCTGCTGTTGCGGCTGCCCGGGTTCGGAAGGCCGCTGCAAACGATGGCGCTGGCTCGGCTGGCGTGGTCGATGCACCTGACGATGAGCACCGGCATGGACGTCCGCCGCGCGTTGAAACTATCTCTGCGGAGCACGCGCAACGCCCGATACATCGACCAGATACCCGCGATCGACGCGGAAATCTTGGCCGGCAATTCGATCCACGAGGCGTTTTGCTCTGCGGGCGGATACCCGGTCGATTTTCTCGACTCGCTGGCCGTCGGCGAGCAGAGCGGGAAGATCGTCGAGTCGATGGGCGTGTTGTCGCGTCAGTATCAGGAGCAATCCCGGCTGGCGCTCGGCGCGCTGACCATGCTGGCCGGTTGGGCCGTCTGGGGGCTGGTCGCCGTGCTGATCATCATGTTGATCTTCCGGATATTCTCGTTTTATCTGAGCGCGATCAGCGGGGCGATGATGTAACCAAATCACGTTGACTCGATTGTTGGCTAGGGATATACTTCCAATAGGGGATTGGTTGGTGTGTGGTGGGTGTTTCGATTCTCGGATGCTTTCGATGGAAAAGGAATTGGCAATGAAGGCGATTAACGTGGATCACTTGCCGGAGCCGGTTGCGCGTGCCGTCGAGGCCGTTGTGGAGACGTTGCGAGATCAATTTCACGCTGAGGAAACCGCCCCCGTTGATCCGGCCAAGGTGAAAGCCGCAATCCTCGCTCGCCGCAAACAATCGCTCGCGCTTAACCGGGAATGGGGAAACGTGGACCGGGAAACTTGGACAACCGAACCCAACACCGGCGAGTGACCTCCCATGCCCCGTAGTCCCACGCCAAGCCGCGGCGATGTTTGGTTGGTTTCTCTCGATCCGACGATCGGCCACGAGGTTCGGAAAACTCGCCCCGCCGTGGTGATCACGAGCAATCTCTATAACCGCCACAACTGGGTTGTCGTGGTCATGCCGCTTACGTCGCACGATTCGGCAGAGTATGATCAGGTGCTAATCGAGCCTCCCGAAGGTGGCGTAACGTCAAAGAGCGCGACACTGCCGGATCAGATTCGCGCCGTAGACCGCCGCCGTTTGGTCAAACGACTCGGCCGCGTGGATCAGGATACGATTCGCAAGATCGACCGATCATTACGGATTGTACTCGATCTCTCGTAAGGTCGGTAAAACGGGTTGCACCCCGACAATCATTTGTTATCACCCCCCGACATCTTCCAACCTTGCCGGGTCACGACCCGGCCTACTCACGGATAAAACGGCCAGGCCAGGGGGATGAGGATCACGGCCATCGTGCCGACCGTTAGATCCAGCGGTATGCCGATGCGGAGATAGTCGCTGAACCGATAGCCGCCCGGCCCGTAGACCATCAGGTTGGTCTGATAGCTGATCGGCGTGGCAAAGCTGGCCGAGGCGGCGATCATCACACAGATGACGAACGGATACACGTTTGCGTCCAGATGCTGCGCGGTCGAGAGGGCGAAGGGAAACATCAACGCGGCCGACGCGCTGTTGGTGATGATCTCGGTCATGAGCGTGGTCATCAGATATATCGCCGCCAGCGCGAGCCATGGGTTGCCTTGCACGGTCTGGATGATTCCGCCGGCGATCTGGTTGGCTGCGCCGCTGTTTTCCAGTGCCCGGCCGATCCCCAACGCGCAGGCGATGGCCAACAAGACCTGCCAGTCGATGCTGCGTCGGGCCTCGTCGACGTGAACGCAGCGTGTCAGGACCATCAGCGCCGCCGCGACCATCGCCGCCTTGAACATGGTGATTTTGCCCAGGTCGATCATTCCGCCGCCGAGATTTATTTTCAGCGTTCCCCAATATTCGCTCAGAGTGACCGCCAGCACCATGCCCAGGATAATGGCCAGGGCGATTGCCCAACGTTCGTGGCGCGGCAGGTTCGAGTTCTCTACTTTGCTAATCAAGTAGAATTTCCGGCTGTTGCGGTGTTCGTTGACGAATGATGGGTGTGCCTCGAGCAGCAACGAATCGCCCGCGCGGAGCACGATGTCGCCGATCTTTCCCCGCACTCGCTCGCCGTGCCGCGCCACGGCGATGACCACCGCGTTGTAGAGCGAGCGGAAGCGTCCTTCGCGGATCGTCTTGCCCACGACCGGGCAACTGGTGCTGGGCACGGCCTCGACCAGACAGCGGGTCGAGCGCGGCGAATCGAGCTTGAACACCTGATTGGTGGCCGGCGTCAGGCCGCGAATCTTTTGCAGATCGACCATCGAATCGACGATGCCCACGAAAACCAGGCGGTCGTTTCCGCGCAAGATTTCCTCCGGCCCGACGGCGGGCAGGACCATTTCGTCGCGATAGATTTCGCCCAGATACAGCCCCCGCAGGTGACGCAGGCCGGCCTGCTCGATCGACTTTCCGACCAGCGGGCAGCCCGGCTCGACGAGCATTTCGATGGTGTATTGCCGCGGATCGGCCACCGAGGCCATGGCGGTTTGACGGTTTGGCAACAGCCAGTGGCTTCCGGCGATGATCAGCACGACTCCGGCCAGCGCGCATGGGACGCCTACCCAGGCGATGTCGAACATTCCCAGTCCCCGAGGCACGTTGGGCGCGATTCCAGCGGCCTGCTGGGTCTCGTAAACGCGGATCAACATGCCGTTTACCAGCAAGTTCGTGCTGGTTCCGACGAGTGTGCAGGTGCCGCCGAGGATCGCGGCGTAGCTCAAGGGGATCATCAGCTTCGAGGATGGAATGCGATGTTTTTTGGCCCATTCGTTGACGGTTGGGATGAGCATCGCCACGACCGGCGTGTTGTTGATGAACGCACTCAGAAAGGCCGTGGGGACCATCATCCGCCAGGTAGCCTGGACCGTCGATTTCGAGCGGCCGAAGATCCGGTCGGCGAGCCAGGAGATGGCCCCGGTTTCGACCACTCCCGCCGCGACGACGAACAGCAGGCCGATGGTAATCATGCCCTCGTTGGCGAAACCGGCTAGGGCGTCTTCGGCGCCGACAATTCCGGCCAGCAGGAGGATCATCAGTCCTCCGCCGAGCACCAGATCTGGCGCCAAGCGCGTGGCGGCGAGCATCGCCACCACCAGCGCCACGATTGCCAACGTCAGATAGGCGTCAAAACCCATTGGTGCTTACCTCGCAGTGCGAAACCACAAGCGGCCTCGGAAGCGTTTTATTCCGCCTCCTCGGTCACGGCGATCTTTTCCGTCCGATCGCCCTGCTCGATCGAATTCACAATGTCTTGACCCTCGACCACTTGGCCGAAGACGGTATGTTTGCCGTCCAACCAGGGCGTTGCAACGTGGGTGATGAAAAACTGCGAGCCGTTGGTGTTCGGGCCGGAGTTGGCCATCGCGAGTACGCCGGGGCCGCCGTGTTTGAGGTCGGCGTGGAATTCGTCCTCGAAGGTGTATCCCGGTCCGCCCGTGCCGGTCCCCTGGGGACAGCCGGCTTGGATCATGAAGTCGGGGATGACGCGGTGGAACTTCAGGCCGTCGAAAAACCCCTCGCCGACGAGTTTCTCGAAGTTGGCCACCGTCTTTGGGGCCTTGTCGGCGTGAAGTTTCAGGCGGATCGTGCCGCGGTTGGTCGTAATCGTGGCGACTTTCATCGAATCAAACCTTTCTGGATCGGGAATGTGGCACAGCCGCCCTCGGCTGTGTCCGAAATCTCGCGGTCATTCACGTAAATGCGTTGCTACCCATTATGACGTTATTACGGCATGTTTGGCAAGTACGCTGCGAGACAGCCCATCTGGGAGCGGAGATCAAATAATGCTATATTTTCTCGGGTTGTTTCGACCATGCGGCAAGGAGCTTTTTAATGCGCACGTTTCTCATTACCGGGGGCGCCGGGTTTATCGGCTCGCACATCGCCGAGGCGCTCGTGCTGCGCGGCGACCGGGTCCGCGTGCTCGACAACCTCAGCAGCGGATTCCTGGCGAACATCGAGGGCTTCCGCGAGGGGGTCGAGTTTATCGAGGGGGACGTGGCGGACGCGGAGATCGTTGCCCAGGCGGTCGAGGGAGTGGACTGCGTGTTTCACGAGGCCGCGCTGGCTTCGGTGCCCGCCAGCCTCGAACGGCCGTTGGACAGTCATGCCGCCTGCGCGACCGGCACGGTCGTGATGCTGGACGCCGCGCGTCGAGCGGGCGTGCGCCGAGTGGTCTACGCCGCCAGCAGCGCCGTCTATGGCGACCGATCCGCCGGCAGCAAACGGGAGAGCGACCTGCCCGCGCCGCTCTCGCCCTATGCCGCCGCCAAGGCCGCCGGGGAGCTTTATTGCCAGGCGTTTTGGAGCAGCTTCGGTCTGGAGACGGTCGCCATCCGCTACTTCAACGTCTTCGGCCCGCGGCAAGACCCGAAAAGTCAATACTCGGCCGTTATTCCGCTGTTCATCACGGCGATGCTTTCTGGCAGCCGGCCGGTGATTTTCGGCGACGGCCGTCAGTCGCGCGACTTCTCCTTCGTCTCGAACGTGGTTCACGCCAATCTGCTGGCCGCCGACGCGGCGGACGTGGCCGGTCGGACGATCAACGCCGCCGACGGCCGTTCGATCGACCTGCTGAAACTGATGGAGATACTCAACCGGCTGTTGGGTATGAACGTCGAGCCTGAATTCGCTCCGCCGCGTGTCGGCGACGTCCGCGAGAGCCTGGCCGACATCACTCTTGCCAGAACGTTGCTCGGCTACGAGCCGCAAGTCGATTTCGAGGAGGGCCTGCGGCGGTCGATCGACTATTACCGGAGCATTGCAGAAAAGTAAGGCGCTACGATTGAGGATTTCCCTCGAAGTGACGCCAAATCTCCGAGGCTTTCTTCGATTCCGCCATCTTGGCGTTGAGAAAATCGGAGAACGAGGCGAATTCCCGCCGTCGGGATTCAAATTCCTTTTCCAACGCCTCCTGTGCCTTCCGCTTCGATTCCACGCAATCAAAGGTTTTAGATTTTGTTTTCGTCGTCATCTCGCATCTCCAATGGGCTGCGAATGTCGAGGGCACGGTATCCTTGAAGGATATTCACGCCGTTGAACAACTGGATTCGATCATAACAAACGATATGCTTGAAGTTCCAGCTCAAAATCAAATCCGCGCCGGCGACGGTCGCGGAGGCGACGTGGAGGGCGTCCATTCGCGATGCCTTGCTCAACGCGCCCGCCCGAATGTACTCATTGGCCAACAATTCCGCCTCGTCGCCGACTGAAATTGTTTCGACGCAATGTTTCGGCAAGTTCCGCAAAACCTCCAAAACTTGTTCGGGCGCGGGTGCCAGTTCATCGAGGGTATGCGTTGACAACAGCACCACGAACTCGCCTTTTTCCACACGCCGGAAAAAACGCCGGCTGGGTTCGGCGAATTCTTCGTCCAGAGCGCCGCCGAAAACAGACGTGTCCACATACACGCGAATCTTGCGCATAATCACCTCCCGCTAACAACAGTATACAGCAGTTCGACGATCAGGGCGCGTGAAGTTTTTCTTTGGTTCCTCGTAAACCTTGTGGTACTCCGGTCAGCGAGTAATTGAATCATTGCGCCATCACGTTTTAGCGAAGGTACTCCGCATCCAAGCCGTAGGGAATCCCGCTGGGATCGTCCGGATCAACCCGAAATCGGCCGACCACTCGAATTATGTGTGTGATGTAGGGGGTTTTCTGGTCGCCCTGGAGCCTGACGCGAATCATCTCTGTTGATTTAGGATCGGGAGGACAGAACGGACATGCGGCGTTGGCCGGACAAAGGACGAACTCCTTAATGCCCGTTTGTTGTCGCCGCGGTTGCATGTAGCCCTCGATGAAAACCTTCTTGTCTTGCATTACAAGAGCCGATTGGGGAATTAGCTCGGCCGGTTTCTTAGAATCAGGCTGGAGCATACTGTATGTAACTCGATGATAGCCAACCGGAATATCACCTGTAATCGCCTCGGTGCTATGTTGTGGTGCTTCTGACTGTTGTTTATGGAGCGAATGCTCCTTAATTACGGCCCCAAACATGCTTCCGAGGAAAAAAGCAACGAGTGCAATTAAGAAAACTACATAGGCCGGAGTAGGCCAAACCAAATACCGTTTCATTTTATTCCTTCGTCAGACTTCACACTCAAACAGCCCCAAATACCTCGACGGCCAATCCTGGGCACTTGGAAAAATCGGTGTCGGTGGTCCAGAACGATTTAACGCCGACCAACGTTGCGGTGGCAGCGTGAATGGCATCAGGTGTTTTCAGACCGAAACTCGCCCGAAACTCCGTCGCTTTCTCAACCACGGCGGCGTCAATTTCCCGAAGATCAACTTCTTGTCCCGAAAAGAAAATCTCGTACTGGCGAAGAAGGCGTTCTTGC
>JAUWPQ010000153.1 GCA_030611515.1 Planctomycetota bacterium
CACCTCGATTTCAGCCCTGCAACGGTTCAGCGAACCCTTCAAACCCTGAAAGCATACGCCTTTGTAGATCAGGACCCTGATTCAAGGCAATATCGCCTGGGAAATATCTATTTCCAATTTTTAGATACACTCCAAAGTATATACCCTATCACACATGCCGCTCTCCCGTTTATGAGACGTCTTTCTTCCGTGACACAAGAAACGGTTCATTTAAATGTGATCGACGGCATGGAACGTATTTGTATAGACAGCATCGAATCTCCACAATATTTAAAAGCCAGCATGCCCATTGGAAACAGATCGCCCCTTTATGCAGGAGCCACCCCAAAATGTCTTCTTGCTTTTTCCACGCAGGACTTTATCGAAAACTATTTAAAACAGGTAAAATTTACACCTCTGACCGAAAATACAATTATAAACATAAAAAAATTCAGATCAGAAAT
The DNA here is from genome assembly GCA_030611515.1 of Planctomycetota bacterium. Taxonomy (GTDB): domain Bacteria; phylum Planctomycetota; class Planctomycetia; order Pirellulales; family Thermoguttaceae; genus JAHIKV01. The sequence continues at coordinate 444 of JAUWPQ010000153.1, forward strand.
TGTTGCGGTAAGAAAGCGAGGATATGCCAAAAGCCTTGGAGAACGTACTCCAGGCATAGGGTCCATCAGTGCACCTGTTGTAAATCACCGGGGTATGATACTGGCAGCCATCAGCCTGGCAATTCCGGAAATACGGTTTAAAAACAATAATCATCGAAACTTATGTCTAAAGAAACTGCTTAATGTGACCAAAAATTTTTCGAAGACTATGGGATATATCAGCAAATAGAAGAGGGTTAATAAATTTCATGAATACCGGTTTTGACAAAGTAATGAACATGTCAGAAGCAATAAAGCTCTATGTTGCCGATGGCAGCCATATTTCCATCGGTGGATTCACCATTAATAGAAATCCCATGGCTGCCGTATATGAAATTATTCGGCAAAAAAGAAAGGACTTTCATTTATATGCCCATTCCAACGGGCAGGGTGTTGATGAGCTTATAGGCGCAAACTGTGTGTCAAAATTGGAAATTGCTTATGGCGGCAGTGGCAGATTTGCTCCTACATGTATCAGGTTTAAAAAGGCTGTTACAAAAGGAACAATAATCGTTGAAGACTATTCAAATTACCAGATGACGCTTCGCTTTCTCGCAGGTGCAATGGGTATTCCTTTTCTGCCGACACGATCTTCACTTGGGACGGATATTATTAATAAATGGGGTTTCCCCGAGAAATTGAGAAAATCAGATCATAAAATACCTGATAAAAAACTTATAGTTATAGAAAATCCTTTTACTTCCTGGACAAATGCAACCAAAGTGGTACTGGTACCTGCCATAAATACCGATGTAACCATTATTCACGTTCAAAAATCCGATCGACAGGGAACTGCGAGGATAGAAGGACTTACCTTTGCCGATATAGAACAGGCAAAATCAGCGAATCATCTTATTATAAGGCACACGGGTAAGCTGCGCTTACCCATGCCACCCGGCTTAGGCTCCATGAATACTTCCTGCTTCGGGGCTTTTCCTCCGCCGCGTTGGGCCGGGATACACACTTTAGTATTTCGGCCTAAGCAATGGCGGAACATAATCGGATTGCGGAAGATTTTTTAATTGCAACGACTGTGCCGGCGGCACGGTCGTTTCCAACGCCCCCTCCCGCTTCGGGTTGACGGTGGGGCGCAACAACCTGTAAAATAAGGCATTACGACGATTTCAGTAGGATACTCTTATGCCGCCGGTGGTGATCGATCTGCGCAGCACGGATGACTGGCGCGACGTGGTGCATTGTGCCGTGCAGGCCCTGGCGGAAGGGGGGCTGGTGGCGCTGCCGACCGAGACGGTCTACGGTCTGGCGGCCTCCGCGTTGGACGAACAGGCGGTCTGCCGGCTAACGGCGGTGAAAGATCGAACGTTGTCGAAGCCCTTGACGCTGGCCATCAAGAGCGCCGACGAGGCCCGCGACTACGCCCCCGACATGTGTCCCTTGGCCCGGCGGCTTGCACGGCGCTGCTGGCCGGGACCGGTCACGTTGGTCGTCGGCAATTCGCACACGGACAGCTTGGTGCGTCAACTGCCGCCGAAGGTCCGCGAGGTGGTCTCGCCCGAGCAAACCATCGGGCTGCGCGTGCCGGGCCATCAGGTGGTGCTCGACGTGCTGCGGATGCTGGCCGGGCCGCTGGTGCTGAGCAGCGCCAACCGCGGGGGATTGCCCGAGGCCGTCACGGCCAAGGAAGTCATCGACTGTTTCGGCGACGAGTTGGCCCTGGTCGTGGACGATGGTCCGTGCCGCTTCGGCCAGCCGTCGTCGGTGGTCCGCGTGGCCGGCGGGCGGTGCAGCCTGCTGCGGGAGGGAGTCGTGCCCGAGCCGACACTGCGGCGGCTTTCCTGCCTGATGGTGTTGTTCGTCTGCACGGGCAACACCTGCCGAAGCCCGATGGCCGAGATGCTCTGCCGCGACATGCTTGCCCGGCGGTTGAACTGCCCAATCGAAGAGTTGGAGGACCGCGGGGTGCTGGTCGCTTCGGCGGGCATCGCCGCCATGCTCGGCGGGGGCGCCAGCGTGGATGCCGTCCGCAGTATGTCCGAGAAGGGTCTGGACCTCAGCGGCCACGAAACGCAGCCCTTGACCGAACCGTTGGCACGCCACGCGGACGCGATATATACCATGACCCGCTACCACCGCGAGGCCATCGTGACCCAGTGGCCGTCGGCCGCCGAGCGGACCCAATTGCTGGCGTTCGACGGCGCCGACATTGCCGATCCGATCGGCGGCTCGGTCGAGCGCTATCGCCAATGCGCGGCGAAGATACAAGACGAACTGAAAATGCGGCTGACCGAATTGGAGTTGCCCAACTCGAATTGGAAATGAATCGCCGCGTGGGCGCGGCGGCTAAACATAATCGACCCCTGACCCCTGGCCCCTCCCATGCGAATTGCCATCGGCGCTGATCATCGTGGTTACGCTATTCGTGAACAAGTCGTGGAAGTGGTGAAACGGCTGGGGCACGAGATAGTCGACGTCGGCGCGTTCTCGCCCGAGGCGGTGGATTATCCCGACGTGGCGGCGGAAGTGGCGCGGCTGGTCGGCCGTGGCGAAGTGGATCGGGGCATTCTCATCTGCGGGACCGGTTTGGGGATGTGCATCGCCGCCAACAAAATCGCCGGTGTGCGGGCAGCGCCCTGCCACGACGAAACCACCACGGAAATGAGCCGCCGCCACAACGACGCGAACGTGCTTTGTCTCTCCGCCGATCTGCTGGGCCGGCGGCTGATCGAACGGATGATCGAAATCTGGCTGAACAGACCCTTCGAGGGCGGCCGCCATGCGCGCCGCGTCGACAAAATCACCGAAATCGAACGGCAAGTCGAGGCGGAACGGCGGAATCCCGTTTAGCCCGCCTGAAATCCGTCCTACGCCCAACGTTCTTCCGGCCGGTGGATTATTTCGCTCAGGATGATTGCCCGGCGGACCGAATCGGTGTCGGATAGCATGGCGGCCCAGCCGGCGGCTAAGGTGGGCGTAATCTCGACGGCGGCTGCCTCGGTGGCACTCGACGGTTCGACGGCCGCCGTCTCAAATTGACCCAACTTGTGGTCGAACGTCTGGCGCAGATGTTGCTTAAGCTTCTCGTCAGCCTGGAGGACACCGTCGCCAAGCCGGCCGGCGCGGTGGGAAAACTCCTGGGAGTCTAAATGTTTTTCGACGTGTTCGACGACCCGTTCGCCGCGGGGCTCTTCGGCGACTACTTCGGCTTCGACGGGCCGTTCGACCGGCGCCGGCTCGTTGCGGATCGGCGGCGTTTCCTCATCGCCCGGCCGTCCCAGGACACGGTGCATGAAGACATCGATCTCGTCGGCCACGTCAACGGGGACGGGCTGCTGAGGCCGCGGGCCGCCCGCCGCCGGCTGCGCCTGCCGTAGCTTTGACAGCAGTTGGCCGATCACCGGCACGACGATGAACAGCAGAACCACCAGCAAACCGATCAGATCATCCCAGCCGGCGGCAAATATGGGGAGGAAAACATTCATGCCGTAATGCTCGGAGCGTCGAAAAACTTTGGTTCCCACGCGGAGCATGGGAACCAGGGTGAATTCATGCCGTAATGCTCGGAGTGATACTATCGTTCCGTGTCGCCCGTTTTGCTGCCGGCGGCGACCGGACCGGTCTTGGCGATCGAGGATCGCATGTCGGTGTCGGCCTGGATGTTGCGAAGTTTGTAGTAGTCCATCAGGCCGAGCTTGCTCGAGCGCAATGCCTGCGAGATGGCCTTGGGCACTTCGGCCTCGGCCTCCAGCACCTTTGCCCGGTTTTGCTCGATCTGAGCGATCCTTTCCTGCTCCTCGGCCACGGCCATGGCGCGTCGTCCCTCGGCCTTTGCCCGGGCGACGCGCATGTCGGCTTCGGCCTGATCGGCCTGCAAGCGTGCGCCGATGTTGTCGCCCACGTCCACGTCGGCGATGTCGATCGAGACGATCTCGAAGGCGGTTTGCGAGTCGAGCCGGCGAGAGAGCACCGCTTTCGAGATACGGTCGGGGTTTTCCAACACTTCGAGGTGCAACTGTGCCGAGCCGATGGCGCTGACGATGCCCTCGCCCACCCGGGCGATGATCGTATCCTCGGTCGCTCCGCCGATCAACTGCCGCAAGTTCGCCCGGACCGTGACCCGCGCCCGCACCTTCAGTTGGATGCCGTTCTGAGCGATGCCGTCGAGTGAGTCTCTGCCGGTGCTTCTGTCCGGACAGTCGATCACCTTCGGATAGACACTGGTCTGGACGGCTTCGAGCACGTTTCGGCCGGCCAGATCGATGGCCGTGGCCAACTTGAAGTCCAGTTCGACGAGTTTGGCCTTGGCGGCGGCCACCAGCGCGCGGGTCACCAGCGGCACGTTGCCGCCGGCCAGGTAATGGGCCTCCATCGCTTTGGAGGTGGCTCCTTGTTGGTCGCCGATACCTGCTTGGACCGCCATGATCTTGCTGCGTACGATCACCGTCGGATTGACCTTGCGGAAGGTCATGCCCAGGAGATCGAAGATTCCGATGCCAGCCCCTGTCGTGACCGATTGGATCCAGAGGCGGAAGAATCGGGCGAAGATCGCCAACATGATCAGCGCGAAGAACAGGCCGATCACGATGCCGATGATAACGCCGATTTGGACCGTTTGTTTGTCGAACATTTGCGCCAGCAGCGACATGGTTGGCTCCGTTGGTACTATGGCCTCTAAGAAAAGCAATATCGCAACAGCCGGGGGCTAAATACTCACTCAGTACGCACTCTAAGATGCCGTTGCGGCCGACTGCTGTCAAGCCGGGGGTAGGTCGAACGGGTCTTCGTATGTCTGCCGGAGAGGATCGATGGGGGGGTCGATTGACGGCTCCTCATCCACCGGCCGGACCACGACGAGGTTGCCCTGCACCTGTACGACCCGGATTGCCTGGCCTACCTCGATGGGCATGCTTTCGCTGACCGCGTCTACCGTATCGCCGTCGATGACGACGACCCCGCTCAGCAGCATTTTGCTCTTTGCCCGGCCCGTGTGGCCGATAAGGCCCTTTAGCCGCTCCTTTTCGGGGTCGTCGGGCAGAACGTCCTCGCTGTTGGGGGCCATCAACATCACCCGTTTCCCCATCCTGGTTTTTGGCCAGTGCTTGAATCCCAATACAATCACGGTTGGCAGGCCGACCACTGCCCCTAGCAGGATGAGGATTCCCGCCAGTGGGCCTTGATAAAAGCCCATCACCACGGCCGCCAACAGTGCCGAGGCCGCGAGGAACCCCAAAATGCCCGCCGAAGGAAAAAAAACCTCCAAAAGGGCCAAACCGATTCCTAGCACCAACAGTAATAAGGCCCAAATCCAGTAGTCCATGTGAAGCAGTGGATAGTGATTAGTGGATAGTGATTAGTGGATAGTGGTTAGACGAGGATGACGGACCGCCATGCACCATCATGTGGGGGGTGGACATCATCCATACCATAACCAATGTTATAGTAGCCATTTGCAACTATTTGTGCAAGATTACAGCACTGGCGGAAACCAATCTCATGGCGAAGAAGGAGCCAAATCCCCGCCGACGGGCCGAGGCCCCAGCGGATGCTGCCGCGATTGACTGGTCGGGCGAACTGGTCCGACACGAGCGATGGCTGCGGACCGTGATTTGTGCCCGGCTGGGCGAGCCTCAGGCCGTCGACGAGGTTATGCAAGAGGTGTCGCTGGCGGCGGTCCGGCAACGGGCACCTATTAACGATCCCGAAAAGGTGGCCCCCTGGTTGTACCAATTGGCGGTTAGGCAGTCGTTGTTGTATCGCCGCAAACAAGGGCGGAGGAGAAAACTGATCGACCGCTACGCCGAACGTTTCCGGCCCAGCGAGGCCGACAACCGCCAGATCGACCCGCTCGGGTGGCTCTTGAACGAGGAGCGCCACGTGAACGTGCGCAAAGCAATGTCGCGCCTCCCGCCGCGCGACGCCGAAATACTGATGTTGAAATACAACGAAGACTGGAGCTATCACGATTTGGTCGAACATTTGGGCATCAGCCATAGCGCCGTCGAGGCGCGGTTGCACCGGGCAAGACAACGGTTCAGAGCGGAATTGACCGCGATGGACGTTGCGCCGACCGGAGTTGGAACAAATTTATAAGTGAATCATGAACGCGAACATCGACAATACGCCGGCGGACGACACGCGTTTCGACCGGCTGGTGGACGGCCAGTTGAGCGAACAACAGCGGCATGACTTGTTGGCCGGGCTGGACGACGAGCAGGGCGGATGGCGGCGCTGCGCCCTGGCCTTCCTCGAATCGCAGTGCTGGAAGCAGGCGCTCGGCGCGATTGCCCGAGAGAGCCTTCCCGCCGTCGAGCCGGCCACCGCGCCGCGCCCGCCACGTTCGGCCTGGCCCGGCCGATTGGGTACCGTGCTGGCGATGGCGGCCAGCTTCATGCTGGCGATATGGCTTGGTTGGTGGGTGCAGCGCGAGAGAATCGGGTTGCACGACGTACTGACCGACAAAGGCGGGATCGGAGAACTGGCCCAAAACATCGGCCTTCGGCCGCAACTTCCGCAGGCGGAATCTCCGCCCCGAGTCGACGCGCCGCGCAGCCCGTGGCGAACGGTGACAGTCTCCGCGCCCGTTCAGGGAGGAAAGTCAGGCCCTTCGTTTAACTTGCCGGCGGTGGAACGAGACAACATCGACGAACAATGGCTGCGCGACGTGCCGCCGGCAATCCCCGAAAAGGTTCGGCAAGCGCTCGTCCGCACCGGACACGAAATCCAACAGCGGCGGGAACTGGTTTCGGCGCCGTTGAAGGACGGGCGGCGGCTGGTCGTGCCAGTAGATCAGGTCGAGGTGCATTACGTAGGAAACGAAGCTTATTGATCGAATTGTTCCCCCCCTTTTCTTCCAAAGGAGCGTGTCATGTTGAAGAGTATTTTAATGTGCGGTGCGGCATTGGTTATGCTCGGCGCCGCGGCGGCGATGGCCCAGCCGTCTAAAGGTCTGCCGGACGGTCCGCTGGGCGACCTGTCCGCAAAAGTGAAAGGCCCGATCGAAAAAGTGGAAGGCCCGATCAAAAAAGCGAAAGTCCAACTCAGAGTGGAAGGCGTTCAGGTACAGGGTCAGATGCTCAAAGGCATGCCCGGCGGTCCGCAGGGCGGCCGGATCCTCATAAAAGTGAAAGGCCCGATCAAAAAAGCGAAAGGCCCGATCAAAGCGAAACGCGTCCAGGCGCAGGCTCAAGTACGGGTGGTGGTCCGGCCCGTCGAACCGAGAGATTACTGGCTGGGAATCAGGTGTTTCCCCGTGACGCCGGCGTTGCGGTCCCAGTTGAGCCTGCCCGAGAAGCAGGGTTTGCTGGTGGTGGCCGTTATACCGAAGAGTCCCGCGGCGATGGCGAAGCTTGCACAACACGACGTGCTGTTGCGCGTCGGCGATAAGTTGCTCGGCGAGGCGCGCGATTTGATTGCGGTCATCCAGGAGACCAAGGACGGCAAGTTGAAGATCGTGTTGATCCGCGGCGGAAAGCGCCTGACTGTCGAGGCCACGTTGGTCAAGCGGCCGGCAGAGGCCCGCCGCAAGCCTGGCCCACCGCCAGAGCCGCCGGAGCCTGCCGATTGGGAGAAGGTGCAGAAGTGGCTGGAGGGGATGCGGCCGGACAAGGAAGGCCAAGCCGAACGCCATTCGTTGCAGTTGCGCGTCTTCCAGCCGGGCGTCATCGTGAAAGACGTGCTGATCCCCCTGAAACCGTTGCCGGCGAACATGAGCGTGGCCATTAGCAAGAAAGGCAACCAGCCGGCGAAGATTGTGGTCCGACGCGGCGACGAGAAGTGGGAGTTGACCGAAAAGGATATCGGCAAGCTGCCGGCCAACGTTCGGCCCTTCGTCGAGCGGATGCTCGGCCGTGGCGCGCTGGGCAAAATGCAGGTTAAACCGCTGTCTACTCGGTTGGACCAGCGGCTGGAACGGCGCTTCGACGAAATGAACCGCCGGATGGAGAAGCTCTTCAAGATGATGGAGGAGATGATGGAGGGCCACCGCGAGCAGCCGCCGGAGAGCGACGATTGACAACGATGAGGATCCAACCTCCGCGGTTCCCGCCGCGGTTCTCGGGAGGGACGGCGCCAATGGCTTGGCGCCGCCCCTCTGCATTTGCAATTAGACACCATCTCAAAGTCTCCCCTTTCCCAAACGGAGAGGGGAGACTTTCCGAAACACGCTCTAACGGCCCATGACGTCTTCAAAAGAGGTCATCTCTATCGTACATTTCGTTGCCGTCGCGGGTAAACAGGGCCTTGAGCAACGTCAGGTCGATCGTCGAGGAGATGGTTTGCACCGAACCGTCGGCAAAACCGGCCAGAAAAACACCGGCCCTCATGCCGGTTAGGCCCTTCAGCGGATTGTCCTCGTCGTATTGGAAATCGTCCGGCTTGGTCCACACGACGGCGCTGGAGTCGGGCACTTCCAGCGTGAGGATCGTATTGGAGGTGCCGTCGCGGATTTTGGCGAAACTAATGGCTTCCTTGCCGGGAAAAATGCTTCTCTCGTTGCGGGGAGTCAGGTAATTCGCCTTCCATTGGCCCGCAAGCGCGCTGTTGGGGCTGAGATAGACTGCGGGCATTCGGCCGATCAACGCCTTGTTGTGTTCGCTGTCCCAAGGCTCGTCGAGGTGAAACTGCTTGTATAATATGCTCCCTTCCCCTTCTAGATAGGGCAGTATCAGCACCCGCCAACTCAACAGCGGTTTGCCGTCCTTGTCGACGGAATAGGCCGGCGGAAAGGTCTTGTGGACCTGCGCGTAATTGTGCATGGCCAAACCGATATGTTTTATGTTGTTTATTGACGATATTCTCCGCGCGGCCTCGCGGGCGGCCTGAACCGCCGGCAACAACAACGCCACCAAAATGCCGATCACGGCCATCGACGCCATCTGCGGATTGTCGCCGGCGTCGGTGGTCAGCGTCAGCTTCTCTCCCTTTCGCACCGGACGAAAATATTCCAGCATCTTTTCGCCAATCCGTTTGGAGTACTTGGCGAACGCCTGCTCAACCGGGTCGCTGCTGTTTTCCTGTTTGGCTATTTCGGCCGCCATTGCCTGCCGCGCCATGTCCAGCGCCTGGTCGATGATTTTTTCCAACTCCACGGCGGCGTCTTCGTCGTTGGCCCGCAATATCAACGTCAGAGACGGCCCGCCCCGTAGGTTCACCTTCGCCCCGACCGATGTCAGCAGTTCTGGAATCCGCTTGACGTCGGCCAACGGCGGCGGCAGGGGCGCCATCGCCAGCGGCATGGCCAGCAGCGGACGAAGCGGCTCGACAAACAGAAGCACCGTGGCGTCCGGCAACTCCTTCATCCGACCCAGAACTTTCGTCACCCGACCTTTCTCCGGGCTGGCGTGGTTGCTCAATAGCCGAGGCAAAAAGTCGCCGCTGGCAACGATTAGGGTATACTCGTCGGGGCGATAGATGCTCGGGTCCATCGGGCCCATGGCCTTGCGATAGGTCTTGCCGTCCAGTTGGGCCTCGGTGGTGCGGTCCCACAGCTTACCCAAAATCTTCCCCTCGCCGAACGGCTTGGCCGAACGCAGGACGATTGCCACCGAAGGCGGACCGGCCTGCATAGCCCCGTTCTCCGGCATCTCGACGAACACCAACACCCACTCGATTTCCAGCGGGTCGAAGCCAAGCTCCTTCATACCCAGCGCCGTGATGACTTCCAGCGGCATCATTTCCATTTCCGGCGCGGTCAATACGCGCCGCGGAAAGGCCGCCACGGCCGCCACCGCTCCCGGCGTCACGTAGCCGAGATCGATTTTCTCCTGGCCTTCCGCCGGCGATTGCCGCACGGCGAAAACCAGCGAGGGAGAGTACGTCATGCTCACGATTAGAATCCAGACGATCATCTTGCTGTGCCATCGAGACATGATTCACCTCTGCTGTTTGAAGGAAT
>JAUWPQ010000318.1 GCA_030611515.1 Planctomycetota bacterium
GAGTGCGAAACGACGATGTACCAGGCTGGCGATTCCGCAAAGATAATCAGCTTTGTTGTTCCCGATGGATATGGGCTGCTTGTAAATGGTTGTCGAGTTTCGCCGCTTTCACTTCCTGTACGGATTGGCAAAGACGCCAAAATAGAAGTTGCAATGATACAAGAAGGGGCGCTGCCGGACTTTTCAGAGGAGCGGGCGGAGCGCGAAAAGTATTGGCGGCTTGTGTGTGAAGGAAATCCAGACGCCCTTAAACCGCGGGGTGTAATCTACGCAAGGAAACACAGGCAACCATGAACATCAACTCAGGACTACCGCCGATTACCCTTTCGACCGGCCGAATCATCGGCCTGGACGCGCCGTGCTTCGTCGTCGCCGAGATCGGCCAGAACCACAATGGAGACACATACACCGCCACGCGACTATTGAAGGCTGCGCACGACGCCGAGGTGGACGCCGTGAAGTTCTGCAAGCGGGACATACCGAGCGACCTGACGGCCGCAGCACGAGCGCAGCTATACAACGGGCCGCAGTCCTACGGTGCGACATACGGTGAACACCGAGAGGCGCTGGAGTTGTCGCCTGCGGAATACACGCACCTCAAAGATCGGATGCGCTACAACGGGTGGCCGGAGATATGCTTCGCCACGGCTTGCGACCAGATTAGTGTCGATGTCCTCGAAGATACCATCCGGCCGCCTTTGTATAAAGTTGCCAGCCGCGACCTGGATAACCTGCCGCTGCTGCGATACATCGCGAGGCTTGGTAAGCCAGTCATTCTGTCGAGCGGCATGGCGAGGGATGATTCCGAGATACGGGCGGCGCTGGAGATTATCCGCGATGCTGGGTGCCCCGTGGTGCTACTGGTTTGCACGAGCGAATACCCGACGCCGCCGCTGCACGTAGGATTGTCTCGGCTGGCTTTGTACCGCGACAAGTTCGGCGTACTGGTTGGCCTGAGCGATCACACAAGCGGGATCGTCGCGGCGCAGGCGGCGGCCACGCTCGGAGCCTGTGTGATAGAGAAGCACGTCACGTTGTCGCGGGCAATGAAGGGCACGGACCACGCGGCCAGTTTGGAGCCGGACGGGATAGCTCGGCTGGTTCGCAATATCCGGCTGGTCGAAGAGATGCGCGGGCTTAGTGTGTCGCTGGCCGAGTGGGAGCCGATCGAAGCCACGCGGCGGAAGCTGGGGAGGTCGCTGGTATCGGCTCGATTCATTCCGGCTGGCCAGACAATCGGATGGGACGCCGTGGTGTTGAAGTCACCGGGCAACGGAATCAGATATGCGGAGGCAGGGAAGATTGTTGGCAAGATGGCGGCGAGAGATATTGCGGCGGATGTTACGCTTTCGGAGCCGGATGTCCGCGACCCTTACGATCCGCACTTCAAGCGGACGGACAATCTGACGGCGAAGCAACGGGAACAAATTGACGAACACGAAAAGGAGAACGGGTAAGTGACACTTGAAAACCGGGTCTATGGAGTTGTGGCCGAAGCGTTCGGCGTGCCGGTCGATTCGGTGTCGGACGCAACCGAGCCGACCGACATTCCGCAGTGGGATTCGCTCGGACACATGAGCCTGATAACCGAAATTGAAAAGGCGTTCAGCGTCATGTTTGAGATAGACGAAATCATGGAGGCCGTAAGCGTGAGGGCGATTGTCAAGATACTGCAAGCGAAAGGTGTATGTGATGACTGACAAAGCAAAGTACGTTGCCGCGTTGCGGGCGCTTGGCATCCAGGCCGGCGATTGTTGCTACTGCCATGCCGACATGACGCCGTTCATGCGCGGCAAGGACAGGCAGCGAGAGATAATCGGCGCATGGGCGGAAGCGCTTGAAGAGGCGTTGCCGTCCGATACGGCCACCATGATCCTGCCGACGTTCTGTTGGGACTTTTACCACGGCAAAGTGTATGATCCGGCGACAACGCCATGCAATACCGGCTGTCTGAATGAAACGCTGCGAAGGAGGCCGGAATACGCACGGACAAAACATCCTGTTTTCTCACACATCGTCCGCGGGAAGCGTACCAACACCTTCCTGGAAACGGGTATGGATGCGTTCGGGTTGAGTTCAGTGTTCGGCCGACTCAACGGGATTCGCAGCAAGATTCTGTTTATCGGCGTGCCATTTTATAAGTGTTGCACGTTCGTCCATTTTATCGAGCAACTTTGGGGTGTGCCGTATCGGGAACCTCGATATTTTACCGGAAAGGTCTGTGAGCATGGGCGGATAAGCGAAGTGCGTTGTTCGCACTACGCACGGCCGGCGGACGGTTCGGTCGTCGCTGACTTCGTGCCGCTTGAAACATTGCTGCGAAACGAGAACTACCTGAGCGAAGTCGAAGTGGACGGGGGCAAGATTGGCGTCGTCGATACCGGGTATGTGTTCCAGGCGGCGCGGAAGTTGCTGAGTGAGAACGTGGAAAGTCTAATCGAAAGGAAAGCAAAGGCATGACCGGGCAAGAGATGTACGATATGGCGAAAGAACTCTACCCGCTAAACCGGAGTCTGATGGGTGAGGGTACGCGCATGACGCTGGACATCATCAGGAGGGAACTGCCGAGTACGGCAATCCATTTGGTGCCCAGCGGGACGAAGTGTTTCGACTGGACGGTCCCCGACGAGTGGAGCGTCCGCGAAGCATACATCGAAGGGCCGGACGGCAAGCGCGTGGTGGACTTCGCCGACCATAACCTGCACCTTGTCGGTTACTCAATGCCTGTCAACGTAACCCTGTCGCTGGAGGACTTGCAGCCGCACTTGCACAGCCGCCACGATATGCCCGACGCGATTCCCTACGTGACCAGCTACTACAAGCGGGACTGGGGATTTTGCCTGACGGAGAAGCAGCGACAGAAGTTGCAGCCCGGATACTACCGCGTCGTTATCGACGCGACACTGGAGCCGGGCGCGATGCACTATGGCGAATTGATAATCCCCGGCGAAACAGCGGAAGAGGTTCTGCTGTCTACTTACGTTTGCCACCCGTCGCAGGCCAACGACGGGTTGTCGGGGATCGTCGTCACAACGGCGTTGGCAAAGTGGATAGCCGAACAGCCGCGACGGTACACGTATCGGATTCTGTTCATGCCGGAAACCATCGGGGCGATTGCGTACTTGTCGGAACACTGGGCAGAGATGCGGAAAAAAACCATCGCCGGCTTCGTCGTGACGTGCTGCGGGGATAACGCGGACTATACGCTGGTCCGATCCCGTGGTGGCGACGACAAAGCGGACCGGGCGGCAAAGTATGTGCTTTGCGAGCTAGATGCGCCGGGCCACGAGCGGGTGTTCCATCGGTTTAATCGTCGCGGCTCCGACGAGCGCCAATACTGCTGGCCGGGGATCGACCTTCCGGTGGTGTCTCTCATGCGTACCCGTTACTGCGATTACCCCGAGTACCACACCTCGGCCGACGACCTATCGGTTATCTCGCCTGCCGGCTTGGAAGGTGGGTACGTGGCCATCCGGCAATGTCTGGAGATTATCGAAGCCAACCGGCACTACGCAGCAACGACGATGTGTGAACCGTTCATGGA
>JAUWPQ010000391.1 GCA_030611515.1 Planctomycetota bacterium
GGGACGTTGCCAAGCGAATTGACTTGACCGCCGCGAAAAATGGGACTGTCCCCCTGGCGCCACGGGAAGGGAACAGGTCCATGTTTTCGGCCAACGGTTTGTCGGCAAAATGCGTTTTTCCGCCGCGAAAATGGACCAGTCCCCGGCTGGCCCGTGAACGGTTGCCACCATGCTGCCGGAGTGGCGCCGTAGGCCGAACGAATGCAGCACGGCCGGTCAGTTGCCGCTTTACTGCCACGCCGTTATTGATTAAACTTACTGTAGCCGTTCACAGGAGACTGTCCCCCTGGCGCCACGGGAAGGGCCCCGACCGGTCCGATGGGGGATAATCGTGCTGGAAAAGTGGTATAATCGGATAGTGTGTGGAAGCCGGTTTCCGGGAACAATGCAAGATGTTTCCGACAAACGGCTTCGGAGAGGTGGCTGAGTGGTCGAAAGCGCCGGTTTGCTAAATCGGTGACCGGGAAACTGGTCCGCAGGTTCGAATCCTGTCCTCTCCGCCTTCTGGTACTGACGGCAGTCGGCGCCACTGTTGGGATGTACATAACTCCTCGTCAACAGGGGAGTTTTTCCCGACCGCTGAGGTCTTTGCGGCTCCCGGGCGTAGAGCCGGCGGGGACTGGTTCGTTTTTCGGCTAAAAAACGCATTTTTGCCGACGAACCGTTGGCCGAAAACTCGGGATATGTCCCCTTCCCGCAGCCGGTTACGTTTCCGCGGCACCGCTACTCCGAGGGATACGGCGGGGTCTGTCCGTCCAACTGGCTCAGGGCGTTTCGGGCGGCACGCTGCTCGGCCTCCTTCTTGTTGCGCCCCCAGGCCGGTTGGTAACGGTGGGCGCCGATCTGCGCCGCCACCTTAAAGCATTTGCTGTGGTCGGGGCCTTTCTCGTCGAGCAACTGGTAGGTGGGCGTGGTGCCGTGTTCCCTTTGGGCAAGCTGCTGCAAGAGCGACTTGTAGTTGTTGCCGATTTCCCCTTCGGCGGCCAATTCGATTTCCGGCCCCATTGATTCGGAGATGAACCGCTGTGCGGCCTGGTTCCCTCCGTCGAGGTAAATTGCCGCGACCAACGACTCGAACACGTCGGCCAACAACGACGGCGGGATGCTCGGGTGCGTCGTCATTCCCTTACCCAAGATCAAAAACTCCTGCATCCCCAAAGCCTCGCTGAGCTTCGCGCAGGTCTGCCGGCTGACGACGATGGATTTGAGCCGGGTCAGTTCTCCTTCGAGTTCGTCTGGGAACTGTCGAAAAAGAATTTCGCAGATCACGGCCCCAAGAATGGCGTCTCCGAGGAACTCCATACGCTCGTTGGACGCCAGGCGGTGTTCCGCCCCAGAGGCGTGGGTCAGCGCTGAGAGGAGCAACGCCTTGTCCTTGAACTCGTATCCGATCCGCCGTTGCAACTTTTCCAATAAGGAGTCTTGGATATCGGAAGTGTTGGAAAAATCGGCCGGCATACCACAATCCAGGGTCGAACACATTGCGACGGCGTTACACGCTCTTTTGCAACAATAACCGCGGAAACGGGGTTTGTCAATCAGTGCCGCGGATCGCGGTTGCCGCGATGGACTTTGACCACCTGTTGTTGGAGGCGTCTCTAGTGGTCCACCAAGCTGGGTTTGACAGGTTGGGTGCCACTGGCTCTGCCAGTGCTTGCTTCGATGCAACACTGGCAAAGCCAGTGGCACCCAACGAGCCAACCTATCAGTTTCCACTTGGTGGACCACTAGTGCTATGT
>JAUWPQ010000356.1 GCA_030611515.1 Planctomycetota bacterium
ACCCGATCCGCACCATCGAAACGAACATCTACACCACCGAACTGCTCCTGCGGCAACTGGGTCAACTGATCGACGCCGGAAAAAAAGTAAAATTTTTCATGGCCAGCACGAGCGAAGTCTACGGTAAGAACCCGAAGCCGCAGTGGACCGAAGAGGACGACATCGTGCTTGGCCCGACCATCCGGCCGCGGTGGTCCTACGGGGCGTCGAAGGCGATCGACGAATTTTTGACGTTGGCCTATTGGCGCGAACGGGGGCTGCCGACGGTGATCGCCCGGCTGTTCAACGTGGTCGGGCCGCGTCAGACGGGCGCTTACGGCATGGTGCTGCCGCGGCTGGTCGACGCCGCGCTGGCCGGCGACCCGCTGATCGTTCACGACGACGGGCGTCAGCAGCGGAGCTTCGCCCATGTTTCGGACGTGGTGCGGATGATCCTGGCGTTGATGGCCAATCCGGCGGCCACCGGCGGCGTGTGCAACATCGGCAGCGACCGGCCGGTGAGCATTTTGGAGCTGGCCCAACGGGTAATCGCCGAGGTGGAGAAGAAGGCGGAGGGTGGCACTGGCTTAGCCAGTGGCACGGGGCGGAAGGCGGAAGGCGGAGAACTATCCACTATCCACTATCCACTATCCACTATTCCCTCGCCCCTCGCCCCTCGCCCCTCGCCCCTACACATCGAGTTCCAGAGCTACGCGGAGGCGTACGGCGATGATTTCGAGGACTGCCGCCGCCGGGTGCCCGACCTGTCTAAACTTCGCCGTCTGACCGGGCTGGAGGCCCGTTGGGGATTGGACGAGATCATCGCCGAGTTGGTGGAGTGGAAACGTTCTTCACCGTAGGGTGGGCCGAGCGAATCCGCCCTCCGCCGTCACCGTCGCGTCTTCGCGCCTTTGCATGCGGTTCCCGCGATCCTTCCACGGTTCCAGCTTGTTGGCTTGCGTCAAGCACAGATCACCTCGATTCCGTAGAGTTTGCAGAAAGCCTTCAATTGTTTGCCGTGATCGCCGAAAAAGAGCACTTGGTGTCCGCCATGTGCGAACTGTGTGACTTCTTCCACGCCGTCGATCTTCATTTCAAAATTCGTCCGGCAACCGCCGGGCTGCTTCGGATAACAACGGACCACCCGCCCCGTGTAGACGATCATCCCGGGCTCTTTCTTGGGGAAATAGAGAGCCATGGTCACCGGCTGATCTTCCGGGAAAAGAACCTGCGGAACGCACCCCCAGCCGGCCTCGCTGTGGGATCGTAAGATGTAAGGCCGTGCCGCCGATTCCGGTCCGCCCATCTTCGACGGGCAGGTGCAATGGGCGCCGAAATAGAGATTCTCGGCAACGTTCCAGGAGGGATTGTGCATGAATCCAGTCGCCCCAAGTAACTGCGACCCCAGCATCATTGTCAGCGAGGCGTCCAAGTCCGACTGGCAGCCGGCCACGATGCCCTCGTCGTGCAGACTCATGAACCCCATGCAGGGCGGCACGTGCTTGTGTGGCTTTTTAAGGCCCGGCAGACAGTCCATCATCAGCGCGTCGCCATGCTCGTCTTTTAGAATTCGTTTCAGCGCGAAGTAGCTCTTCGCGGCGTCTCGGATGTCGTTCGGGCTTGGCTCGACGACCTCCCGTGCTCGAGAACGGTAAGCATGAGCCAGACTCTGGACTTCGGGCGAAATCTCCACGGCGCGGAACGCCTCGTAAAATTGAGCGTGGGGGATCGTTCGCACCTGCGTTCCCAAGTGGGGCACGACGGCCTCCCGCGTCTCCGTCCCGTTAATGTTGATCAGTCGGGCGTCCTTCATCCACCGGGCGGCGCGGATCATTTGCAAGCCGTCCAAAACCGCGTCGAAATCCTGATCGGCGTCGACCAGATGGAGGGCGTCTCTCGGCTGCCATTGCTGGATAGTCTGTACCAAGAGGGTTCCCAGCGGAAGGCACACAATGGCGGGGATTTTCGTCTCGTCGAGAATCCGCTCCACGTGCTCGCTCAAGTATTTCTTGGAAAAAAACAGCAGCAGGCCGTCGGGCCGGCTACGTTTTACTTGGTCGATGAAACGCGAGACGGCGGCGGCGTCGGCCAGCGGCCTCGGCTCCAGCTTGATTTGCACGTCCAATTGACGGGCTGCTTGTTCGACCTTCGCCGTGTACGTTCGCTGTTGGCCTTCCGGATCGAAACTAGAGCCGGGCCAACTCCAATACCCCTCTTTTTTCAGTTGCTCGCTGGGGGTATAGATGAAGGCCCCGAGCACCTTGGGCATTTTCTTGATGCGCGGCTGCGTCGGGCCGTCGTCCCCCGCCACGACCGTCCCGGCCGACAGGAAGGTCATTGCCCCGGCGGCCGCTCCCGCCGTCTGGAGGAACTCGCGGCGGCAGCAGCAGACATGGTCGCAAGAAGTCCCATTCGTCGATTTGTCGTCATTTCTCATGTTAATCGTTCTTTCATCGTTGTTGATTTTAGGTAAAACTTCTTGCCGTCGATCGTTGCGCATCATCGTATAAAAACACGGGTTACGGTAAGATCTGCACTTTCTGAGAAAAGGGCTTTGCTACGTGGCCATTGTCACGAGGCTTTTGGTCAAGTTGATAATTTTTCGTGGGAGCGACCAGATGTGGGTAATCGTCAATAATTCGTTCCGCAAGATCCATCGGCGTAGGGCTT
>JAUWPQ010000218.1 GCA_030611515.1 Planctomycetota bacterium
GAGCGTACAGGCCAGGCCGACGTGCCGTCGGCCGCTAAACGTTCAGCAATCGCAATCCATCACAATAAGTTACTCCCACTGTTTTTCGCGTTCTTTTTTCTGACGGCGCCCTTGATCGCTTCCGACGACGTCGAGTCGCAATTGCAGACGGCGCTTAGGGCCGCGGTCGAGCGAGTCGCCCCGGCGGTTGTCCAGATCGAGACTCTCGGCGGCCTGGAGCAGGTCGAGGGGAAGCTGTTCGGCACTGGACCGACCACCGGATTGGTCGTCGGCCCGCAGGGGTATATTATCTCCAGCGCCTTCAACTTCGCGGCCCAGCCGGCTTCGATCCTGGTGCGGTTGCCCGACGGAACGCGCAAGCCGGCCAAGCTGGTCGCCACGGACCATGCGAGGATGCTCGTGCTGTTGAAAATCGACGTGGATAAGCCGTTGCCGGTCGGCGAGATCGCCCCGCGCGGCGAGATGCGCGTCGGCCAATGGGCAATCGCCGTCGGTCGGACTTTCCAGCTCGACCGGCCCAACATGGCGGTCGGAATCCTCAGCGCGTTGGACCGCGTCTGGGGCAAGGCCATCCAGACCGACGCCGCCGTCTCGCCGAACAACTACGGCGGTCCGTTGATCGACATTCATGGCCGCGTGCTGGGCGTGCTCGTGCCCCTTTCGCCAAAGGCCACGGGCCGGATGGCAGGCATGGAGTGGTACGATTCGGGAATCGGATTCGCCATTCCCGCCGAGGACGTTCAGCGGGCATTGCCCCGCTTAATCAACGGCGAAGACCTGTATCGCGGCCTGGCCGGAATCAGTCTCAAAGGGCCGAACCTGTACACCGGCCGGCCGATCATCGCCGCTTGTCTGCCGAAATGCCCCGCCACCGAGGCGGGGCTTAAGGCTGGAGACGAGATAGTCGAGATCAACGGCCGGCCGATTACACGCGCGGCGGAGGTCAACACCGAGATCGGCCGACGTTACGCCGGCGATAAAGTATCCATCACCGTCTTGCGCGGCGATCAGCGGCTCGAGCGCGAGATGCAATTAGTGGCAAAGCTCGAGCCTTTCCAGCACGGCTTCTTCGGTGTGCTGCCGATGCGTTCCGACGCCCGCGACGGGGTCGCCGTCCGCTACGTTTACCCGAAAAGTCCCGCGGCCGAGAAGGGCATGGAACCCGGCGACGTACTTGTCTCGCTCGACGGAGAACCGATCAAGGACCGGATCGGATTGATCGAAAAGATCGGCTCGCTGGAGCCTGGAACCGAGGTCCGGCTTGAAGTCCGCCGCAACGGCGCCGTGCGGCAAGTTAAAGCGGTGCTGGCCCAGCTTCCCAACGATCTGCCGCCGGAAGAATTGCCGCCGGCCTCGTCGAACATTGAGTCGTCGGAGTCCGACGGTCCCCAGGTCGGCTCCACGCGGTTGAAAATCCCGGAATACTCGAACGAGGCGTGGGCCTACGTACCCGAAGGATACCGGCCCGAGGCGCCCTGCGGCGTGGTGGTCTGGCTGCACGCGCCCGGCGGGTTCGAGTGGAAGGACTTGCTGGCCCGCTGGAAACCGCTCTGCGATCGGTACAATCTGATTCTGCTGGCGCCGAAATCGGCCAATCCCGCCCGCTGGACGCCGGGCGAGACGGAGTTCGTCGATCAGTTGCTGGATCAAATCGGTTCCACTTACCAGGTGGATCCGACACGGATCGTCGCGCACGGATATGAAGGCGGCGGCACGATGGCTTTCCTGACGGCGTTCCGCAACCGAGACTCGATCCGCGCCGTGGCCGCGGTGGAGGCGATCATGCGGGGCAGGCCGCCTCATAACGAACCGCCGCACCGATTGGCCGTCTACATCGCACGGGCCGAAAAATCGCGGTTGGCCAAGCCGATCAAGCGGTCCGCGGCCGCGTTGAAAAAGTTGAAATTCCCCGTCACTTTGAAGGACCTCGGCGAGACGCCCCGATACCTCAACGACCAGGAGCTGTCGCAACTCGCGCGGTGGATCGACATGCTGGATAGGATATAAAGTCGCGCGGTGGCAATTGTTGGGATGACAGTACAACTGCCACCCCAACGCATAATTGGGTGTCATGGGTAAGCGCAGCTTACCCGTGGTGCGACATCGAGACACACGGGTAAGCTGCGCTTACCCATGGCACCCTTTATAAATAATCCGGGCCATGCAGCGACGCATATTGGCAATCTCCGCCGTCGTGCTTCTTCTCAGCGCCGCGGCTATTTGGCTATGGTGGCCGGGACCGGAGTCGAAAGGGGCGCTGGCGTTTTGCTGGCGTGCCGGGGCGTTGATGGCGGCCGCCTGGCTGGCCTTCGACGACGTTCAGCGGTTGCCCGGATGGATTTTGCTTGCCGGGCCGGTTGTGCTGATTGTAGCGGCGCGTTGGCCTCGTCTGGTGATAACGTTAATTCCGCTGCTGATTCTTTGGGCGATTTTGCGGAAGGTTCTTGGCGGACGCTGACGGCTGTGCCGGTTGCGTCGGTCGCCGCGTTCGGTTCCATGCCCCGCAACGGCCGCTAACACTTCTCTAACTCAATTCTTCGACCGTCGCCCCCGAAAATTATTACTAGGATGCCAACGGTGCCGAATGCACCGGAGGTGTTAAGAGTGAGAAAATGGTGCGATTGTACGCACGCCAACTCACGTTCAGCGGAGCCTGGCTTTGTAGAGGAAACCCAAGATGCACGGACGTATTTTCCACTTGTCGGCTTGGATGCTGACGGTCGCGGTCGCCTGGGGCGTGAGTGTCCCGGTCCACGGCGAAGAAGGCCCCATGCCTTCGCTGTTTCCCAACACATATAATTCGACGGCGAGCAAAAATCATTTTATCTCCGGCAACTCCGGCGACAACGAGGCCGCTCTGTCCGCCCGATTGGCCGAGGTTGAAAAGGCATTGAAAAAGCTCGACGATAAGGCGAAGGCGGAGAAGAAGAAAGCGGCGGGCAAGATGTCGATCAAACCCTTTGGCCGAATTCACCTCGACACGGCCGCCTTCAGCCAAGACGCCGTCGATAAGGCCCGTTTCGACGAACAGAACGGCGTCGAGTTGCGCCGCGCCAGAATTGGCTTGAGCGGAAGCGGATTCAACGTCATCAAGTACAAGATTGAGTGGGACTTTGCCGGCAAGGACAAGTCCCGTGCGAAGGACATCTATATTCAAATCACCGCTCTGCCGCTGCTTCAGAGTATCAAAATCGGCCACTTCAAGGAGCCGTATGGTCTGGACGAGTTGACCAGCGCGAACTACATCACGTTTATGGAGCGGTCCACCGCCAACGACGTGATGGCGCCCAAGCGGCACATCGGCGTGATGGCCCATGGCGTTGCCGAGAGCGAATGCGCCACCTTCGCCGTCGGATACTTTGCCGAGCACAACGACGACGGCGGGGCCGTCCAAAACGACAACATGGGCGGCGCGGCCACCATGCGCGGCACCTGGCTCCCCTGGTACGACGAGGCCACCGCGGGACGCGGCTTGATCCACGTCGGACTGGCTTACAGCCACCGCGACCCCTTCCGGGACCAGTTCACTATCAAGTATCGCCCCGAGTGTCACCTGGCCCACCGGAACAGCCTGCTGCTGGACGACGTGACCGCCCGCGACCTGATCGGAGCGGAGTTGGCCTTCGTCTACGGGCCGCTCTCCTTTCAGTCGGAGTATTACGTCAACTACATCGCCCGCTCGGCCCACGCCGACTGCAAAACGCAAGGGGCCTACGCCTACGTGAGCTACTTTCTGACCGGCGAGAACCGGGTGTACGACCGGCATAAGGGCTGTTTCGCGCGGGTCAAGCCGTTCGAGAACTTCTTCCGCGTCCGCGACGAGAACTGCACGGTCTACACCGGCCGCGGCGCGTGGGAGCTGAAGTATCGATATTCGTGGCTCGACGCCTACGACGGCGGCCTGCTGGGATTCGATTACGTCGGCAACCACACGCTCGGCGTGAACTGGTATCTGACGCCCTACACCCGCTTCATGTTGGAATACGTCCATTCCGGCATCAATCAGAACCAGGGCGCCGGCGTCGGCGACCTGAACATCGTCCAGATGCGTGCCCAAATCGACTTCTAAGGCGCTGTAAAAGAATAACTTGATCGAATTGAAAACTGGGTGGCACACCCAATTGAACAAGTTATTTTGCTGCAACTTCCAACCATCAATTGGTGGCGATCGGCTTGCCCCGTAAATGGTGCCTCGTTTGACGGTATGCGCCCAATCAATTCTCGATCCATGTAATTGTCCGGCCCAGCCCGACCTGCATAAATTGTTCGGATGTTCGGTTGCACGGTAAAATCGAAAGTATCGGGCGGAGGGGAATTTCCATGAAATATCCTTTCCTTCAGCGATTTTTCAGCGAGAAACAATCGTTCCCGCATCCCCTCGGTGCGTTGTTCTTTTCAATGATGTACAATTGGCAAATGAGGGAAAACGTCTAGTTGTCCGCGGCCGTACGCAATTACCCTCGTTGGCGGCAAGTGCCAGCGGCGCCGTGGGATCAAAACTTGAGTGACAGAGCGGGGCAAGATGGGACGACACCATGAGCGGTGCGAACAAGTCGGCATTGCAGCAAACAAACGAAGAGTTGCGGGTGCTCTACGACGAATCGGCCGAGGGGATCATCATCGCCGATCTACAAGGCAGGCGTTTTCACCGCGTCAACCGGGCTATCTGCCGGATGCTCGGCTACACGGGAGAAGAAATGCTGTCGCTGTCGGTGGAGGACATTCATCCCGCCGATAGCTTGCCGCATGTGTCGGCGGCATTCAAGGCGATGAGCGAGCGCCGCTTGAAGTGCGTTCGGGACATCCCTTGCCTGCGGAAGGACGGGGTGCTGGTTTATGCCGACGTTTCGGCCACCCACATCACATATCAAGGCCGGGCGTGCCTGCTCGGCTTCTTCCACGACATCACGGAACGGAAGCAAACGATCGAATTGCTCCGGGCCAGCGACGACCGTTATCGGGCCATTGCAGACAACGTGGCCGACGTGATCTGGACGGTGGAGTTTCCGACGGAGATTCTCAAGCAGCTTTGGGGGAAAGCGGCGCCGGCGGAACTGGCCGACGCCGTATTGAACCACTGGCGGTTCTCTTACGTCAACCCGGCCGCGGAGCGGGTATTCGGCTATACGCCGGAGGAAAGCAAGACCATCTTGCTCCACGACCTCGTCGCGCCGGAGGCCATCGCCCTCGCCCGTAATGCTTTGATCGAGGACTTTTCCTGGGACGCTTCCCAGCCCGCGGACGCTTATCAAAAACGTTTTCTGGAGGTGGAATGCCGTGCAAAGGACGGCTCGTACCGCTGGTGCGAAATCGTCAGCACGTACATGCGCGACGAAGAGGGCGTGCCAATCAGTCTGCTGGGAATCACCCGCGACGTTACCGAGCGCCGTCGGGCGGAAAGGGCATTGCGCGAATCGGAGGCCACCCTGCGGGGACTGTTCGAGAACCTCCCAGACCTCGTTATGATGCTTGACCGGGACGCCAACATCCAATTTATCAACCGCGCCCAATCGGGAATAAGCCGTGAAGAACACATCGGCGAGTACATCTATAATTTCGCGTCGCCGGAGTATAGGGAATCGAGCCGACGCGCTCTCGATCGGGCACTCGCCACCGGACAGCCCCAAACCACGGAATTGCGGTGCATCTTTGGCAACTGGTGGTCGAGTCGGATAGTGCCGATCGTCGGAGAAAACGGCATCGAGAATATCATAGTAATCAGCACCGACGTTACCCAAGGGCGTTTGGCCGCCGAGGCGGTTAAAAAAGAGCAACGGCTGCTGCGGCAACTGCTCGAATTGCACGAGCGCGAGCGGCGGTTGATCTCTTACGAGATTCACGACGGTTTCGCCCAGCAACTCACCGGCGCGCTCTACCGGCTCCAGGCCTTCCGCGAGACGCTCGCCCGAGATGCCGCCGAGGCTTGGAAGGGTTTCGATTCGGCCGTGAACCTGCTGACCCGGGCCATCGACGAAGCCCGGCGTCTGATTAGCGGGCTTCGGCCTCCGGTTCTCGACGAATTGGGGATCGTCGACGCCGTTCAATACATCATCTACGAACATCGCAAGGACGGTGGGCCGGAAATCGAGTTCGAGCACGACTTGCCCCACCGTCATCTTGCCCCGTCGTTGGAGAGCACGGTTTTCCGCATCGTCCAGGAATCGTTGCAAAACGCCTGCCGGCACAGCCGTAGCGACAAAATCCGCGTTGCCCTGATTCAGCACGACGACCATATTCACATCGATGTCCGCGATTGGGGAATCGGCTTTGACTCCGACGCCGTGGAAGAAGAACAGTTCGGATTGCAGGGCATCCGCGAACGGGTCCGTCTGCTGGAAGGAAGCGTGACCATCGAGTCGGCCCCGACCGAAGGAACGCGTATCTCCGTGAGGCTCCCTTTGTTCGGGGGCGACGGCGACGCGCCCGCCGCACTTTGATGGAAAGTCCGCTCACCCGGATTATTCATAAGGGGTGCTATGGGTAAGCGCAGCTTACCCGTGTGCTCCAATCTCGTACCACGGGTAAGCTGCGCTTACCCATGACACCCAATTCAAGGTTCTATCAATAATCCAGGCTCAGAGCCCCTCCAGGAATGACGCCAAGGCGTCGTAGTATTCCCGCGGCATTGGATCGTTGTGGTCGTGGCCGGGCAAGAGAATGAACCGCTTCGGCTCGTTGGCCGCTTCAAACAAGCGGCGGCCACACCGCAAGGGAACGATCGTATCGGCGTCGCCGTGCGCTTGCAGCAGCGGACCATGATACCGACCGATCGCACCGGCCGAGTCGAAACGGGTCCGCATCATCCAGCGGACCGGAAGCCACGGATAATGATACGCGGCCACTTCCGGCAAAGCGTCGAACGAGCTTTCCAGAACCAGGCCGCGAGCGCCGTCGCGGGCGGCCAGATCGACCGCCACGGCCCCACCGATTGACTCGCCCATCAGCACCACGTCGCGCTCGGGGATCTTTTCGCGGGCGGCCAGCCAAGCGAGCGCCGCGCGGGCGTCGGCCAGAACGCCGGACCCGTTCGGCCTACCCTCGCTTCGACCGTATCCCCGATAATCGAAAATCAACACCGACGCGCCGATGTAATCGTGCAAGACCTCGAGGATCATGGCGCGATGGGTGATGTTGCCGGCGTTGCCGTGACAGAAGAGCACCGTTGCGTGGGGATTCGGATGCGGCACGTACCAGCCGTGCAGTCGAGTGCCGTCTTCCGACTGGAACCAGACGTCCTCGAACTCAATCCCCGCCGGCTGCCATTCGCCGATCGGGTAACGGCTCGGGAAAAAGATCAGCGAGTTTTCCATAAACATGGCGATCACCACCACAACAAGAAAGCAAACCAATGGCACTCGGCCGATTCGCCACGCCCATTTCCAGAAAGTCCGATTCAACGCAGACGCGTTTCGCGGAGAATCCATGTTCGCGCCTA
>JAUWPQ010000292.1 GCA_030611515.1 Planctomycetota bacterium
ACCATTCCGCGCCGTTTTCGTAATACCCATTCCGCGATCAGCAAACCGAGGAACAACGCCAAAATGGGCCAACGATTCCACAACGGCGCCGGCGGCAACGACTCGATGGGCGTCCGGCGGCCGGGCGGCAACTCTCGCACCAATTGGTCGGCCGTCTCGAAGGAAAAATATCGACCGTCGGAGATTTCCGCCGCGCGACGCATTTCGGCGGCGTCCATCCGCGTTCGGGCAAATTCGTTTGCCGGAAGCGCGACGAGAAAATCGACCGAAGGCAGACGATCTTTCAGCTCTGGCGCCGCGATCCAAGCGCGATAATCTCCCGCAACGAGGCGATCGAGCTTGCCCTGAAAAACGCCCCGCTCGGCCGTCGTGCGATGCAAAACCACACGTCTGGTTTTGCCTCCCGGCGATTCGACCACCACCGTCACGCCGTCGTCCTCGGCCGGGGCGAGACGCTCGTCGGCGAAGCGGACCCGCAACCGCACGGGCTCGCCTTGCTCGTACTCGCGGCGGTCGGTGCTCAGGGTGACCGGACCGCCAGCCTCGGCCAGTTTCGAGCGGCAGAGCCAACGGATGGTCTGCGCCCAATAGCGGGCGAAATACAGATCGCCGGCCCGATAGCGCCAACGCCACGTCTCGTCGGTGGCGTGGAAGAGGACCTTGCCCGCCCCTACGTATTGGAACAAGACGACCGGCAGCGGGCGTCCGTCGGGTCCAACCCGCGTGGGATGTTCGAGCAGAACGCGCGCCCCCGGTTTCGTCCCGGGCAATTCCAGCAGCCAATAGAGCGGCGGCAGGCCAGCCCATATCTGCTTCGTTTCATCGAGAGTGTCGCCCAACTGCATGCCCGGACTGGCTAGTCCCAGATCGGTCGGCCGGGCGACGAAGCCTTCCGTGATGACTTTGTCGGGGTTCGGGGGCCTGACGTTTCGAGCGTCGAAGGGCATCAGCCGTTCCAACGGCGAGTCGCGGTAGACGACCGGCATGAACTTCCCTCCGGCGATCAACACCAACGCGCCCCCCTTCGCCGGTTGATCGACGAACTCGGCCAGGTTTCGCAACGCCCCGGGACCAAGCAGCGCGGGGTCCGTGTCGCCGAGGATCACCACGTCGTATGCGAAAAGCTCCTCGCGCCGGGACGGAAAACCGCGCAACGCCGCGGCGTCCTGTTCGGCGTACTCCGGGTCGGCGTCTTGAAGGACCGTGTGCAAGGAGATCGTCTCGTCCCGCTCAAGCATGTTGCGCAGGTAGCGGAACTCGAAACTGGGATACGCCCACGCCAGCAGAACGCGTATCTTCTCCTTGCGGACCTCGACGGCGCGGCTCTGCCTGTTGTTTTCCGTTTGCGCTTCGCCTTCTTGCGGGACCGCTTCGACGACGTACTCGAACCGTCCGACCCGATCGGGACGATACGGGAGCCGGACCAGCACGGGGCGATCGTCGGAGCCGGCGGTTGCCTGGACTTCGGCCAGCGGTTCCGGCTGGTCCTTTTCACGCAAGACGATCGACACCTTTCGCCCCTCGAAGCCGACGGCCGTCAGTTTGCACTCGAAATTGACTACGTCGTCGAGAAACACCACGTCGTCGACCATCAGGTCAGTGAGTTTCAGGTCGCGGATCGGTTGTTCGCTGCCGATGCCCACGAACCAGAGCGGCACTCCGCGGCGTCGGGCTTTTTCGGCCGCGTCGGCCGGCGAGGGGCCATCGGTGTTTATGCCGTCGGTCAAGGCGATGATCGCCGCCGGCGAGGTTCCACGCGGGTCGTCGAGTACGGCGATAATCGCCTCGCCCAACCGCGTGTTTTCTCCGCTGGGCGCGGAAGAGCGGATTTCCTCGACGATGCCCGATACGTCGCGTTGCCGGCTGGGACGGACGCCGGTAAGGAAGTAAACCCGCAGTTTGTAGTCCTCGGCCATGTTCCGCAACCAGGCGCCGTCGCGTTCGGTCAACAGCGTCCGCAACAGGTTCCAGCGGCTCGATTCGGCGTTGGCCGCGTCCGTGCGCTTCATCCGATCGACGACGGTCATGCTCAGCGAATCGTCGATCAACACGACCGCGCCAGGCAGTTCGGTCCGCTTCAGCGTCAGTGTAACCTGGGCGATCATTGACATCGCCAAAGCGATAAGCCCCAAACGGATGGCCGCCAGCGTCAGCCGGTATGTTCGTGAAATGCGTTGTCCCTGTCGCAGATATAGCACGACGACGAAAACCACTGCTGCCGCGGCGAACAGCAAAGTCGCCCAAGGGGGCCAGGGCCAGGCGCTTTCGAGGTCAAAGGTCAGAGTTTGCGACATAATTGGCAAAAGGTTATGTTGGCTACAAGATGTTGTATCCCGCTTGCGGCTTCGCAACTACGCATGTCCGAACTTCCAACTAAAAAAAGTATCCGCCAGCAGCAATCCCAGCACACAATACAACAAAACAACGTGCAAGCCGCTTTCCGAGCGGTCAGTACCGCCGACCGTCGCGGTGTCGAGGTCTTGCCAAACCGTTTGATGTTGGAATGGAACCTCCGGCCACACTTCGGCACGCAACTCCTCCAGCTCGATCCGCGCCAGGTCGCTTTCGAGCGGATCGACGTTGACGGCAAACATCCGTTCGTCGCCGGGCGGCGGATCGAGCCGTACGACGTGGATGCCGCTTTGTGCGGTGTCGGCGAAACTCAGCGCGGCGCGATCGCCGACCATGACGTTGCACTGTTGAAGCCGATCGGCCGCGCAGAAGGCCGCAATCTCCTGAACCAGCGGCACGAAGCTCGGCCACAACGGCAACGCCGACCACCCCGGCTCGGCGGACGTGGCCACCAGCACCACCCTGCCCTGCCCCACTCGCCGTTCGACGATCAGCGGATCGCCGTCGGCCAGCGCCAGCACCGTCGTGGCCGATGAATCGTTCGGCGGTGAGAGTTTGAAGTAATTGAATATCGGCGTGGTGAGCAGGCCGCTTTGGCCGCGGCCGCGAAAGGCTTGCAGGATCGGGTGCCGGAAACCGAGCGGATCGAGCCGGAACTGCGGTCGATAGACCACCTCGCCCAATCGGGCGGGCAAAATCTCCGCCCCCCCTGCCCTACCCTGCCCCGCCACGCCAAGTTCGCGGTTGTAGCTTTCGGCCCGCACCCGATCGCCGAGGAAGAAGACCACGCCTCCGCCGCCTTGCAGATAGGCGCTGAGCGCATGGGCCTCGCCGGCGGAAAACCGGGCAACGTTGCAGAGGAACAGGCAATCGTAATCGGCCAAGTTGCGTTCCAACAGCGCGCTCTCGGCGGCCGTTTCCACACGGAACCCGGCATTGCCCGAAAGTTGTTCTCGCGGCGCAAGAGCCACGGCCAGATAATCCGCCGCCCCCTGGAACCGCTCGCCGGACGGACGGCCGTCGATGCAAAGCACCCGAATCTCGCGCCGCACCGGCAGGGCCAGAAAACGATGGTTGTCGATATCCAAGGCGTCGCCCGGCGCGACGACTTCGATCGAATGATCGCCCGGCGCGTCGAACAAATACGAGAACTCGACCTCGGCCGATCCGCCCGGCGAAACATCGACTTCCTTCCGTGCGATCCGCCGGCCGTCGACCAGCAGATCGACGTTCTGTCGCGGTCTGGCCCGGCGGCCGAAATTCTTCAGCGAGACCCGCAATGACGCGACGCGGCCGGCCAGAACCGGTGGATCGACCGGTCGAAGATCGACAACGGCCAGATTGTCGGCGTGCGGCCGGCCCACGTCGAGCACTATCAATGCCGCCGAATTGGCCAACTCGCTCGTTTGCCGCAGGAACTCCGCCTGGGCAGTTTCGGACAGCTTCGGCGCCCAGGTCGTCCGTTGCAGGTCGGTGAGGAAGTAGACTTCGTGGCGGTCGAGCCGGGGACTTTGTTCGCGCGTTTCGGCGACCAGCCGCCGGAGTTGGGCGATGGCCGGCGGCAGTTCGGCCCTCTCGTGCGGGAGCCGCAGATCGTCGATCTCGCGGAGAATCGCGGCGCGGTCCAAAGCGGCATTTACTATTGCCCGCGGACGACGGGACATCAACATCAGCGAAAAAGCGTCGCTCTGGGAACTCTCCTCGACGATCCGCCGGGCCAACTCTTTCGCTCGGTCGAACCGCGTCTTGTCGGCCGGCTTGTAGGCCATCGAGAACGAGCCGTCGAAGACCAGGACGCGGTGGACGCCTTGGCCGGGCGAGAGGGCCATGCCCGACGAATCGACGTACGGCTCGGCCACGGCCGACACCACCAGCACGATCAATAGCGTGCGAACGGCCAACAAGAGCCACTGCTCGAACCGGATGCGCCGCGACCGACGTTGGACGGCCGCCCGGAGGAATTCCATCGCCGCCCAAGGGGTTTCGCGGTATTTCCGCCGACTTAGGAGTTGGATCAGAATCGGCGCAGCCGCCACCGCCAACCAGCCGAGCATTGGCAGGTTTACCCATCCGAAGGCGAGCAGTGGCGAAAGTGATGGCATAGTGGTTAGTGGGTTGACCGTCAATGTTTAGCGGGCGGGCGTTCCCCCCCTGTGTTGCGTCATTAACCGCCGGC
>JAUWPQ010000237.1 GCA_030611515.1 Planctomycetota bacterium
TCCTCTCCCCTCTCCTCTCTCCTCTCCCTTCTCTCCTCTCCCCTATCCGAGATCGACCGTCGAGCCGAACAGCGTGAACGCATCCGCCTTGTCGATCCGCACCGGCATGATCCGGCCGGTCAGTTCCCGCGGGCCGTCGAAGACCACGATCCGATCGCAAACCGTCCGGCCCACCAGTTGCACCGTCCCCTCTTCCTCCGAGAAAGGGCCAGGTTGAGGGCTGCCGGCTGTTGCACGTTTCGTAATCACCGCCGCCCGCTTGCGGGCGACTTTGCTAGGCCCCTCGACCAGAATCTCGACCACGCGGCCGAAATACGGCTGGTTGTCCTCCAGGCTGATGACATTCTGGATCGCCAGCAATTCGTTGTTCCGCCGCCGCTTGACCGCCTCCGGCACGTCGTCGGCATACAGTTTGGCCGCCTTGGTTTCCGGCCGCGGGCTGTACTTGAAAATGAAGCTGTTCTTAAACCGGGCGTTGCGGACCAGTTCGACCGTTTGCCGAAAATCCTCCTCCGTCTCGCCGCAGAAGCCGACGATGAAGTCGCTCGTGACGGCGGCGTTGGGTACCGTCTCGCGGATGCGATCGAGCATTTCCCGGTAGGTCGCTGCGCCGTAACCCCGTTTCATCCGCCGCAAAACCGCGTCGGAGCCGCTTTGGGCCGGCACGTGCAGATAGGGCGAGACCTTAGGCAGATCGCGCACCGCCTCCAACAAACTCTTGGTAATGTGCCGGGGATGGTTGGTGACGAACTTTATTCGGCGGAGGCCCTCGATCCGGTCGAGCATCGCCAGCAGATCGGCCAGCGCGATGGTCCGCGGCCCGGTGCGATCCTTGTAGCTGTTGACCGTCTGTCCCAGCAGGATCACTTCAAGGCAGCCGGCGTCGGCCAGCCGGCGGACTTCATCGACGATCTCCGCAGCCGGGCGGCTCTGCTCCGGCCCACGCACCCGAGGTACGATGCAATATGAACAAAACTTGTCGCAACCGGACATGATCCGCACCATCGTCTGGTGCGGGGCGGACGGAGTTTTGGCAGGTCTTAGCGGCGTGAAGGGGACGAAGCTCTGCCGGACTGACCGACGATCCTCGGCCGCTCGGTCCAGGCTCACGTCCAGGCAAGGCCCCCCGCCGTCCGCGACCCGTTGCAACAGTTCCGGCAGGCGGTGCAAGCGGCCAGGCCCGACCACCAGATCGACGTGCGGCGCGCGTCGGAAGATAAGCTGTTGGTCCTTTTGGGCCATGCAGCCGAGCACGCCGATGATTTTCCGAGGATTGTACTGCTTGGCGTGTTTCAATCGCCCCAGCGCACTGTAGATTTTATCTTCGGCGTGTGCGCGAACGCTGCATGTATTCAGCAGCACGACGTCCGCGCGTCGGACGCCGTCGGCCGGCACGTATCCGGCCCGACGCAACTCGGCGGCGATCAACTCGCTGTCGAGCACGTTCATCTGGCAGCCGACCGTTTGGATGAAAAAGGTGTCGGGAACCATTATTGGGAACCTGAGTTTTGGATAAGATATCCCGGCTATTTCCTTCTTGTTTTCTTATCCGAAACTCAGGTTCTAAGCCGTCTTGGACTTCGGTTCGGCCGGCAGGGGGACGAGTTGCTCGTTGCCAGAGACGATCTCGTCGGTCACGAGGTAGCGGCTGCCCGGGGCCTGGTCCGGCAAGTCGAACATGATGTCGAGCATCACCTCCTCGATGATCGACCGTAGCCCTCGGGCGCCGGTCTCCTTCTTCATCGCCTGCTCGGCGATCGACTGCAACGCGGCTTCGGTAAAACCTAGTTCGGCGTTCTCCAGGGCGAACAGCGCTTGATACTGCTTTATCAAGGCGCTCTTCGGCTCGGTCAGGATGCGGACCATTGCTTCGACGTCGAGCGGCCTGAGCGCCGCGACGACCGGCAGCCGGCCGATCAACTCGGGAATCATGCCGAACTCCAGTATGTCGTCGCTGGTAACTTGTTGGAGCAGGTCTCCCGTTTCGAGCAGATCGTGGCCGACGCCCTCTTGCGAAAAACCGATGGTGCGTTTTCCCAGCCGGCGGCCGATAATGTCGTCGAGTCCGACGAAAGTGCCGCCGCAAATGAAGAGGATGTTGCTCGTATCCAACTGGATGTATTGTTGCTCGGGGTGTTTTCGACCGCCCTGAGGCGGGACGTTGGCGATCGTTCCCTCGAGCATTTTCAACAACGCCTGTTGCACGCCCTCGCCGGAGACGTCGCGGGTAATGGAGACGTTCTGGCTGGTTTTGCCGATTTTGTCGATTTCGTCGATATACAGCACGCCGCGCTGTGCGGTCTCGACGTCGAAGTCGGCGGCGTGGAGCAGCTTCAGCAGCAGGTTTTCCACGTCCTCGCCCACGTAGCCCGCCTCGGTCAAGGTGGTGGCGTCGCCGATGGCGAAAGGCACATTCAGGATGCGGGCCAAGGTTTGGGCCAGCAGCGTTTTGCCCGAGCCGGTGGGACCGATCAAGAGGATGTTCGACTTGTCGATCTCGACTTCGGAGTCGGACGTGCCGATCATCAGCCGCTTGTAGTGGCTATGCACCGCAACGGACAGCACTTTTTTCGCGTGATCCTGGCCGATTACGTACTGGTCGAGGTGGGCGACAGTTTGCCGCGGCGTGGAGATTTTGGTGAACAGCGGTTTGCTGGTCCCACGACGGCGACGCTCTTGCTCGAGGATCGACTGACAGAGATCGATACACTCGCCGCAGATGTAGACGTCGCCCGGCCCTTCAACCAACGGGCCAACGTCTCGGTAGCTCTTGCGGCAAAAGGAGCAGAAGGCGTTTTTCTTCGTCGGGCCGGTTCCCCGGCGGCCTCCATTGAAGTCTCGTCCTGACGGCATGCCTGTTCCTTTCCACGTCGCGCTAAAGGTCCGTTCCGATCCGCGCTGCTGATTTTCTCTCTACGACCGTCTTAACCCGTTTCGTCGTTATCGCTTAACTCATCTTGGAGTTGCGCGGCCAAGGTTGTTTTTTATTGTTCGGAATTCTTCATCGGTTAGCTCACCCTTGGAATGCGATTCTCTGAATTTTGAGAGCCATTCGTTGGTCTTCAGTTCCTTCTGTATCGACTTGGGGTGGATTTTCCCAATGACGTACCAAGCGACCGTCACCAAGACTGCCGGCACGGCAAGCCGGAGAACGAGCCGTTCCGGCCCGGATTGCCAAAAACGATTCATGCCGCGGTCGGCCGCTGCCCCGAAAAGTAGGCAAAAGGAAATGCTCTGCGGACACCCTGCGGTCATTATGCGCGTTCTGGGGGCATTAGTCCAGCAAATATCCGTTCCGATCATCAAGTTTTGCGCAATTGCGGAATTCCGCATAGTCTTACTTGCCACACTTACGCCCCCCCTCGAACCACTGTCTTGTTTTGTTTTGTATGAGCCTCTCCTACTTCTACGCGCCAACTCGTCATAATGTGCGTCAGTTTGTTTGCGGAACACGAGATAGGCAAGGTACGTCGATTGCGGGGGACTGTAGCCTGGTGGTCCACCAAGTTGGGTGCCACTGGCTTTGCCAGTGTTGCATCGGTTGGGTGCCACTGGCTTTGCCAGTGTTGCGTTGGTTGGGTGCCACTGGCTTTGCCAGTGTTACGTTGGTTGGGTGCCACTGGCTTTGCCAGTGTTACGTTGGTTGGGTGCCACTGGCTTTGCCAGTGTTGCATCGGTTGGGTGCCACTGGCTTTGCCAGTGTTGCATCGGTTGGGTGCCACTGGCTTTGCCAGTGTTGCGTTGGTTGGGTGCCACTGGCTTTGCCAGTGTTGCATCGGTTGGGTGCCACTGGCTTTGCCAGTGTTGCATCGGTTGGGTGCCACTGGCTTTGCCAGTGTTGCATCGAGGCGGGCACTGGCAGAGCCAGTGGCACCCAACCGACCACTCACTGGTCGCGGCTTTACTCAACCCGTCCGTCGCCGTCGCCTTTGTGCCGATACACCGCGCAGCAGCGTGGCGTCTCCCACAACTGGACCTCGCGGACCGGAAATCCGCTCGCGGCGGCCACGTCGAAGATCAGCTTGGCGATGTTCTCCGCAGTCGGACTTTCGTCCATCAGATACAGCGGCTCTCCCAACTGCTGAAGCACGGGCACGGCGGGGTCCGTGCGCTGGAGAATCATGCGGTGGTCGAGGTTCTCGTCGATCCAACGGTTCACGACGCGTTTGATCTCCGAGAAATCCAGCACCATGCCGCGATCGTCCAGCCGCGAGGCCTCGAAGGCGACGACTACCCGGCCGTTGTGTCCGTGCAGGTGGCGGCACTTGCCCGCGTAGTCCAACAGACGGTGTCCGTAGCAGAAGTCGATTTCACGTGAGACGGTGAACATGGGAGGAGGGGGTAATGGGTTATAGTCTTACGGGGTAACAAATGTTCAATGTCCAATGTTCAATGTCCAAGAATCAAGGTTCAGAATTTCGATGGTTCTTAAACATTGATCATTGAACATTGAACATTGGACATTGAACATTGAACATTGAACATTGAACATTCATCTTGCATATTCAGTTGGATCGTGCATTTCCAGCGCGCGGAAAGCCTCTTGGCGTTCGGCGCATTTGTTGCATCGGCCGCAGTGGATGCCGGCGTCGGGCGAAAGACAGGAAAACGTCAAATCCAGCGGCAATCCCCGCCCCATCTGCAAGACTTCCCGTTTCTCCATCTTGGCGAAGGGACGCACGATGCTCACCCGGTTGCCCGTGGCCTGTTCCAGGGTCGTTTCCAATCCGCGAAAGAACTCGTCGGTGGCGTCGGCGAACGGATTCCCGGCCAGCACGGCCAGGGCCAGTTGACCGATGCCGTTCATGCCGCACCAAATCGCCGGTTTGATCGTCAGCAGGACGTTTCGGCCGGGCAGGTAAACCGCGCCGGCGGGGGTTTGGGCGTCGGGGGCGTTCCGGCCGTCCACGCTCCAGTGTCGGCCGTAGAGGTCCCGCAGCGGCAAATCGAGCGTGACCAATTCTTCCAGCCTAGCAGCCTGTTGAAAAAGTTGGTCTCCGGGAGTTTGGGTGCCACTGCTGGCTTGTCCAGCAGTGTTTTTCCGGGAGTTTTCCCCGGGAGTTTGGGTGCCACTGCTGGCTTGTCCAGCAGTGTTTTTCCGGGAGTTTTCCCCGGGAGTTTGGGTGCCACTGCTGGCTTGTCCAGCAGTGCCGCCCTTTTTCAACGGGCTGCTAGGCGAGTCCAGCGCCCGCAAAAACGCCATCAATCCCGACAATTCCGCTTCTTCCCAAATCAGCTCGCACCGGACGTGGAACGGGCGGACACGATGGCCTTGACGCAACAGGTGCGCGATCAGAATGCAACTATCCAGCCCGCCGCTGGCAAGCACGCCGATCGTCGAGTTGGACTGTGGCAAAGTCATGCGGGCGGTCTCCCCTCTCCCTTTGGGAGAGGGGCCGGGGGTGAGGGCGGTGGTCAGTTGTCAGTGGTTAGTTTTCAGTTTTCAGTGGTCAGATTGATCCCCAATCCCTCATCCCTCATCCCTCATCCTTCATCCTTCATCCCTAATCCTTTCCCCAACAACCGCTCGAAAGTCCGTTTGACTTGCCTGCGCACACGTCTGCGGATCAACTCGCGTCGCTTCTTACGGGGCAAATGCGACAATTTCCCTTCATCGGTGTCGATCGGAACCAAATCCGCCGCCGGCCCATCCGCCGCGGCATAAAACTCGCGTACTCGCCGCCAAACATTCACGCCCAAATCCGTGACTTCAAATTGTCTCGGGCGGACCAGCCTGCATCCCGACGGTCCTTTTTCGGTTTCCACGTACAAGTAGTTTGCGTCCGCCATTCGCTGCATCAGCCGCGAGAACGATGACGGTCCGATCTTTGCGCCGGCCGTTTTCATCCGCCGCCGCAACTGCGCGCCGCTCCGCGGCCCGTCGAACAGCAATCCCACCGTCAAAAACTGAAGTCCCGACATTTCCGGCAACATACCCGTCCATTCTACCTCCTCCGCCCCCTGAAATCACGCCCGATTTTTGGGCCACCGCGCCCCGGGGAGCAAGTTGTGCTTTGCGGTTGTCGAGCGATGATTTCGTACATTTCTATTGCAAGCAAGTGTAATAATATTATTTGGGCCGAAGGCCCTCCGGTTCGCCCAGGCCGGGGCAACGCCCCGGTGAACGGATGCAAGGCCAACACCGTGCCGGCCCCACCGGCCCACCCTTCGCCGTGGGCGGCGGAGGGACCGTTGGGCCCGTTGGGCGCACCCCCCGTGCGGGCCGCTCCCCTACCCGGGCGGTGGCCGGGCCGGGGGGACCCCGGGGCC
>JAUWPQ010000163.1 GCA_030611515.1 Planctomycetota bacterium
CGGCTCGGTGAGGGTGCTGGTGTCGGGTGGCACTGCTGGCTTGCCCAGCAGTGGGCGCGAGGTGATTTTGCGCGAGAACGAATCGGCGCGGGTCGAGGGTGGCGACGAGCCTCGCATCACGGTGCTTGGCGCGTCGGCCAAGACGGCCGATTTCACGCGCAGGATTCCCAAGGTGACATACAAGACGCTGGACCTGGTCGACGTGGTGGCCGGCGGCGACGGTTTTTCCGGCCGGCGCAACCGCGGCATCGATCCGACCAGCGGGCAAGTAGACGCGACGACGCTAAAGGAGATGGGCTCCAAAGCATGGTTTGTCGGCGACGGAAAGTATCATCGTGTCGAGGCACTGCCGCTGGTGGATGGCGTGTTCATTCCCGACGGCGGCAAGGACGCGGTGCGGGTCGATTCCGCCGGTAATACGTTCGCCGGTTTTCCCAATACCACCAGTGAAACGTGGAAGCCGATATGGGCGGGCGGCAAGCTTCCCATCGACCAGTCGTCCAGGGCGACCTTGGGGGGCATCGACTATGCCGCGCCTCCGCATTGCCTGTTGTTCATGCACGCCAACAACGGAATCACCTTCGACTTGGAGGCGATCCGGCGGGCGAACCCCGGCTGCAAGCTGCTTCGATTCCGCGCCGTGGCGGGCAACAGCAGCGAGGTAATGTACTCCCCGAACGGCTGGAAGGTGGCCGCCGACCTTTGGGTGCTGGTCGACGGTCAAGTGCGCTTCGAGCGCCGCGAGATCAATGGCTACAGCGGCGCGTTTCCGGTCTTGATTGCAATTAACGACAGCGATCGTTTTCTGACGTTGGCAACCACCGACGGCGGGACCAAAGAAATGCATAGTGAAATGTATGGTGATTGGACCATGTTCGGCGATCCACGGCTGGACATGATGCAGGTCGACGCGAACGAACCAAAGGACAAAGGCGGCGATTAATATCGAAGTACAACCCCAGAGGCGATACCCTGGGCTGGGAGAACGCGGGGCCTTCGGTCCGGTGATTTAAAGGAAAAGGAAAAAATCATGAAACCAAATCCACCATCCACCGACGCCGCGTGGACGTGGCGGCTAAACACTCGGGTGGCACGGGCATCTTGCCCGTGTTCGCGCGGACACTGGCGAGACGCCAGTGCCACCCCCCGTCCCTCGCCCCCCGCCCCATGTGGTTTTACGCTGGTGGAACTTTTGGTCGTGATTACGATCATCGGTATTCTGATAGCGCTGTTGCTTCCGGCGGTGCAAGCGGCCCGCGAGGCGGCCCGGCGGGTGCAGTGCAGCAACCATCTGAAACAGATCAGTCTGGCCTGCCTCAATCACGAGGAGATACATGGGTTTCTGCCGACGGGCGGTTGGCCTGTTCTTTTCGCCGGCGAACCGACGCGCGGATTCGATAGACGGCAACCCGGCGGTTGGCTCTACAATATCCTCCCTTACATGGAGCAGGTCGCGTTGCACGACCTGGGCGCCGACGGGGATCGACAGAAAATGTGCGTGTGCGTATCAACGCCCCTGGCAACTTTCCATTGTCCCAGCCGTCGCCCCGCAATCGTCTACCCGTTTCCGAGCGCTAGCACTTTTTGTCCTTACTACAACCTCCCTACCCCCCAACCCACGGTGCTGGGTCGCACCGACTACACCGGGGCCGGAGGATCCATCGTGGAAATAGGCGGGTAGTGTCCTAATTGTGTGTTGCTGATCCGCTATCCCCTCGCGCAAGGGGAATCTTGTCATTTTTTCTCTTGTTCTGACATTTCTTGCGTTTTCAGCTTCTTCACCACCTCCTCGATAGTCACGTCCAGGATAGCTTCCGCAAAGTTTTCTAATTCCTGCCGGATGCTTTGCGTGCTTATTGGCGTCTTGTAGTGGTTTGCATCTTCGACGATTTTAACCAGATTCTCAATTGCGGCCCTTACCCTGTAATCGGTATTGATGTTCATGTGTCTATCCTGTTAGAAAAAGGTTGTGCTGATAATCTAAGCAAGTTTTGCGGCAATCTGCTCATCCAAAATCTCGCGGACAGTCAGCGGGATGATGATCTTGCCCGATCTCTTGAAAAACTGCCCAATCTCCCGCATGGCATCGCGGGAGAAGTCAAAGGACACGAAAAAACCCTTTGCACGATCGGCTCGCATCATGGCGGCCTCAAATGAGTCGATGTCGGGGCGTCCCGCCTTATCCTTTTGCTTGACTTGAATCGGATACCAGTCATCTAGGAACTCAAAATCGAGATGATCGTGGACTTTTTTCTTTCCCGGTTTCTCCGGCAAAGTGTGGACGGGGAATATCCGGCCGTCAATTCCCATATCCCCCACTTTCGTCTTGTTGGGGATTCCGCCGATGGCGATAACCGCCCAGTTCTCGAACTCGAACGGTGGAATCTTACGAAGTTGGGCTTCCGTCCACGGCAAGTCCCGGACAATAAATCCTTTGCCGGTACGCCAATGCTCTTCTCCCTCTCGCAGTCGGCAAAACTTTTTCAGGCGGATTGCCATAACGTGGCAGGCGGTGGGAGATATATCAATGCCGATCCACTGCCGACCCAAGTGTTCCGCCGCTTCTAGGGCCGTGCCACAACCGCAGAAGGCATCGAGTATGATGTCGTTGGGGTTGCTGCTGGCCTTGATGATCCGATCAAGGAGGGCGAGAGGCTTCTGGGTGGGATAGCCGAGTCGCTCTTGATCGCTGGCCTGTAAGCTGTTGATATCGGTCCACCAATCTTCGGGAATCTTGCCTTCATCAAGATAGTATTTGTAATACTTCGTCTTCCCTTGTTTGTCCTTTGTGCCGTAGACCAACCGATATTTTCTGCCCGTTTCGTCGGTTTCCAGGCGACCGCCAAAACTGGTATCGCCGGACTTCATCGGGATGCGAACAGAATCACCATTAAAGGTGTATCTGTCTGATTTGGCGTAGAAAAAAATGATATCATGTTTTCTCCCAAATCGACGACCACTTTTTCCACCGTGGGAGTAGCACCAGACAATTTCGTTTACAAAACCATTCTCCCCGAAAATCTGGTCAAGCATAACCTTGACGTAATGGGAGGCGTGCCAGTCGCAGTGGTAGTAGAAGGAGCCGGTCTCCTTGAGGACGCGGGCAAGTTCGACACAGCGAGGTCGCATGAAGTCAATGTAGGCGGCGGTGGAAGCGTGCCGGTCCTCGAACGACCGTTTCTCCTTCGTCTCTCCCCAGAACACTTCGTAGTTGCGATTGGAGTTGAACGGCGGATCGATGTAGATGAGGTCGATACAACCGTCCGGTAGCTTGGGGAGTTGGTCGAGATTGTCCCCGCAATAGATGACGCGGGTATCGACCAGGGCGGATTGGCGTTTTGTCATGCTTGGAAGTATAAGCACCAATACGGGGGGCCGTCAATGCCGAGTCGCTGGGCTGGAAAATGGCACACACACCAAAATAATTCCCG
The DNA here is from genome assembly GCA_030611515.1 of Planctomycetota bacterium. Taxonomy (GTDB): domain Bacteria; phylum Planctomycetota; class Planctomycetia; order Pirellulales; family Thermoguttaceae; genus JAHIKV01. Next base: position 3,432 of record JAUWPQ010000163.1, read on the forward strand.
TGGCGTGTACTTTCATGCTTGCCAACACCCACGCGAACCTGTATGATGGTTTCAGTGGCTTACAACACACGCGAGGAAACCCAATGAATACCGCAGCAAAAACCAAACTAGATAAGTTGATTAGTGTCCTAGAACAGAGGGTCTCTCGGCTAAAGGCAGTGCGGGTGGCTCTGGATGACAAAGTAATCGCGGACGATATTGCGGAGCTATTCGCGGAGCACACAAATGGTGATTCAGGAACACTACACCAATCCCCCAAAAGGAAGGGAAAGATATTTCTAAAGACAAAAGCGTTCTTTGATTCCCACGACAATGCTCCGGCGACATTGCGCGAAATCATGGCCGCTACGAAGATCAACATCCACTCACTACGCCAAGTGCTTTACAAAACAGCCGTTGACGAGTTTGAGAGACATGGCCAGCCGGGGGGGCAGCGGGAAACTACATTTTGGCTCAAATCCAAGAAAGGAAGCGACTTGGACGACAAGAAATGAAAAAGCCCCATAACCCACAGGGGCGGGTTATGGGGCTGCGTAGCAAAGCCCCGCACTAGGCCGGGTGATGAAGTCAGTCTTGAAGGGCTTTCATCACTCAGCCGCATTACAAGGAAGGTGCCGTTATGGACGGAACCATCCCCTGGTTTTGGGCCACCCTGTCGCGCAGGCAATACGCCAAAATGACTGGATGTGCTCAAACCAACGTGCGCTAGTCGCACGGATCAACTGTCTGGGGTCTGCGTTTTCAGGCCCCAGGCTTTCATCTTATCGCCAAACCTCCGGCTTGGCAACAGAAAATAGTGGAAGGCGTCCCGCATCTTGGTCGGTGCAGCGGATTTATAACCCGCCAGAGGGCTTGGCTTTCGCCGATGGGGTTCAATTCCCACGCCTTCCGCTATTTCTTGCTGCCTTGAGTAGTGTTTCGCGTGCCCAAGCTGAAAACTTGCGACCAGCCACGGCCTTGATCTCAGAGAACTCGTCCAAGGTCATGCGCAAGGGAACTATCTTTGTCTTACGCTGGCCGAGGGGTTTTGTTGGGGCACCTCGTTTTTTGCTCACGCTTTAATTGTATCACAAAATAACATCTTGTCAAGCCGCTTTTGCCCCTTGACTTTTCGGTTTAATGTAATACAATAAATACAGAGGTTGAAAATGAACGCCACTTACAAAAAACCCGCAGTCGGCTGTAACCGGCTACGGGTCCAGAATCCAGGCTGGTTCGCCCAGAATTCCGTCAGCAACCGAATTCTACCGCGAACTGGCCGCAAAAGCAAAGGTCGGTTAGATGATAGCCCCTGCCTGCCAACACAACCAAAAAAAGAAACACGGCCACGACCGACGCGGAAACCAGCGGTATCGGTGCATATTGTGCGGAATAACATGGACTGACGAAAAGCCGCAAGGGCAACTCGGGCCTATGCGGATTCCCGTCAGTACCGCGAAGCTCGTTCTGCGATTGTTGCTGGAAGGTAGCTCTATCCGATCCACGGAACGGATTACCCGCGTCCACCGGGACACAATTTGCCGCCTGATTGTCCGGTTTGGCGATGCCTGCCGTGATTTCCTTGATGAAAAAATGCGGGGGCTGACATTGACACACCTGCAATTCGACGAGCAGTGGACCTACGTCGCCAAAAAGCAATCCCGGCTGACGACAACCGAACGCGAAACGTGCTGCGATGTCGGGGATATTTACCTTTGGACTGCGATTGATCGAAAAACGAAACTCATGCCTAGCTTCTTGATCGGCAAGCGGTCGGCTAACAACGCCCGGCGGTTTATGATGGATGTTGCCAGCCGTCTTGTTTTTCCGACGGCCCATGCGTCCGATCCGCACACCTATCATCCTGGCGGCTATACTCCCATTATCCATATTTCGACGGATGGGTTCCCAGCATATCCCGAGGCCGTCGATCTGGCCTTCGGACCGTATGCGAAGTATGGCACCATCGTCAAAGGCTATCGCAACGCCACGATGGTCTACACGCCCTCTGAGATGGTTGGAACGCAACGGAATGGCATACGCGGGATAGGCAAGGGCCAAGAGTGGTCGATATGCACCAGCCACGTTGAACGTCTGAACGGGACGCAACGCCTCTTTCTGAAGCGTCTGAACCGCCTAACCTTGTGCTTCAGCAAAAAACTGTGCAACCTGGAGGCGGCTTTCGCCATGTTCGCAGCTTACTACAATTACTGCTGGCGGACGCGAAAACCAGGCAAGAGCGGACAGAAGCGGCCAACAGCCGCCATGATGGCCAAGCTGACCGACCATCTATGGGGGTTCGATGAGTTGTTCGATGCCGTTTTACCGCCAGCAACACTGAATTAGGACACTACCAATAGGCGGGGTGGCTGGTCCGACTTCCGTTGCGGCCGGCGACGCCATGAGCGCCAGCGAGTGGGCGGCCGTTCGCGGAACGGCTGACGTTGGTGGCATCTTCCACGCTCGCAGCGAAACAGACATGGCCTCAATTACCGATGGCACCAGCAATACCTACTTGGCGGGGGAAAAGTACCTCGCTCCAGACTACTATGACAACGGACTGGGCGGTTGCGACGACCAGGGTTGGAATTGCGGCCGGGACTGCGACACGTTGCGATGGACCATTAACAACGCGGCGTATCTGCCGAGGCAGGACCAATCCGGCTACGCAAGTGGATTGACTTTCGGCAGCGCCCACGCCATCGGCCTCCACATGGCCTTTTGCGATGGCTCGGTGCAGTTCATAAACTACTCGATCGATCTGGAAACGCATTGCCGCCTGGGCAACCGCAAGGACGGTTTTACGATCGACGGAAAGGAGTTCTGAGATAAACGTTCGTCCAACATAAAGGTGACAATCATTCACGGGAGCTTGCGGCCGTAAGAACAACCGAGAAAGGAGGTGGCGTGATTCGCAAGTGGGGCGGACATTCCCGTCTGTCCAGGGCAGGCAAGAATGCCTGCCACACTGGAGGTGCATGGAGGCTGGAGTGGCAGTTGTACCGCCGCTCCGGGGGCGACAGTTCAACTGCCGCCCCAACAGGAGTGAGTGAGTTCAGTATGGAGCGTTTTATGTTCGGGTGGGTGTTCCGCCCGGAAACAGTTTTGTCCTTCTGATTGAGGAGTGCTTGTCATGAAGTCGTTTTCTTACACTATGATGATTGTTTTGGTAGCGGTGGGTATGACGGCGGGCCTTGCGGCCGTCGCACAAGGAGATACGATCTGGGGGAGTGGTGGTATCCCAGGGGTCAACGCGTTTGACATGGCCGGTACCAAACTCACCCCGCCAAGCTTCACCTTCAGCAGCGGCAGTAGTGCTGTAGGGGTTGCCCTCTCGCCAGATCTCGCCATTTTGTATGTCTTGGGGGGCTCTACCCTTCGGTCTCACAACACCACGACGGGCGCGGAGATCAACCCCAGTCTTGCTTCGGGCTTCGGCAGCGTCCGCGGGCTGGCCGTCGATTCCAGCGGGAATATCTATGTTGGAAAGTGCACCGGTTATGTCGACAAGATCACGCCAGACGGTCTCACGCATACTGTGGACTGGGCTGGTCGGGCGGGCGACAACATCGGCGACATCGAGATTATTGGGAACTATCTGTACGGTGCCGTGGCTTTTGGTAATCCGGGCGTCGTGAGGTACGACTTGAGCACGGGCACTCTGACGCAGGTATTGTCAGCCGGCAGAATCGACGGGATCGCCCAAGGATCAGACGGCTCATGGTATACGACCAACGGGGATGGCTGGAACCAATACGTCCAACCTGGCGGAACGGTCACTAAGTACGACTCCTCGTGGGGAAACCCAACGGTGATCGGCACTATGCCTGGTAGCAGTGCCTGTGACGTTGACTATTGGGACGGGGCTCTCTATGTGTCTGCCCGCAATGGCGGGATCCAGAAGTATGATCTGGGCGACTCGACCTGGAGTACCTTCGCGTCCGGAAATAATTACTGGTTTACGGTCGTAATGGTTCCCGAGCCGTCGACGTTGGCGCTGCTGGCCACGGGGCTGATCGGTTTGCTCTGCTACGCATGGAGGAAGCGGAAGTAGAGTTTAGTGGCCAGTGGCCGGTAAACAACCGTTTGGGTGGCAGTTAAACTGCCACCCAAACAACAACCCCCCTCTCCCTTTGGGAGAGGGGTCGGGGGTGAGGGTGGCGGTACTGCCCTCACCCTTGGAATGTGTTTGGAAATCATTCATTTAGCCCGCCGTGAATACACGTCAGGCTGGATTGACCGTGAAAAACCGCTTGCCCCGGGTGTATTCACACGGGGCTAAATGCGGATATTTGCAACACTTCAGCCGTCTGAAGCCACGGGAGTCAAATCGTTGGTTAAAGGTTTGGAATACAAACGAGTTACGTTGAATTGAAAATGGAGATCGAGAATGACAATGACAAAGAATAGTTCTGTCCGCATGCTTTCCCATCTTTCTTGCGTTGGGTTGCTGCTGGTGTTGCTCACCATACCCGGCCAAATGGCAGCGATCGCCGCCGGCGTTGACTCGGACGTTTCGTCGCGGCTGCCCTTGCTGATGCCGGACGATTTCACCGAGCTTCACAGCGTCTGGTGGCGAGTGGAGCAGGCGGTGCCCGATCAGGCCAACCCGTTGCTGGAAGGAACCATGCCGTGGGACTCCGGCGGGGTAATGGCCCATGGCACCGTATTGCACGATCCCCGGGACGATCGCTGGAAGGCCTGGATCGTCTGCACGCCGGCCGAAGAACGTAGTGTAGTGGGAAGCCGAAACCATAAGCATCGGAGATTGTGCTACTTTGAAAGCGCCGATGGCGTATCGTGGCTGCGTCCGAAGCTCCCCTTTCACGGTTTCGGCGCGCACAAGGAGACGAATATCCTTATGGGCGGGTCGGAAGGGGGCCAGTATGCAGTCCAGTATGCATCGGTGCTGGTGGATACGCGCGACACGGAATGGCCTTACGAGATGTTTGTCTTCCCTCAGACGTATCAAGAGGATACCAGCAAGCAAATGGAATTGGTGCGATACCGTTCGGTAGACGGAAAACGCTGGGAACAGGTGGGGCAAGTCTCCGGTCCCTTCGACACCGACGTGTGTTACGTGTACCGAGAACCGGACGGGAGCTACGTGGCCTATTATCGCTTGCGCTACAAGAACCCCAAGTTGGAAGCGACGATACCAAGTTATGTGCCTTCGTACAGCAGCGGTGGTCGCACGATATATCGGGCGACCAGCATCGACGGGAATCATTTTTCGGAGGGAGAAGTCGTTTTGACTCGCGACGAGCGGGACCATACGGATACGCAGTATCTGGAACTCGTGCCGTTGCGGGTGCCGGGAGGTATGCTGGGGCTGATAAGCGTGTTCCATCCGATATCCCAGACGCTCGATTTGCGTCTGGCGGCGTCGCGCGACGGTCGGCACTGGTGGATGCCGGACCGTCGGCCTTGTCTAGCCAATGCTCCCTTGGGCGACTACGGTGGGGGCATGATCTGGCAGTGCAAAAACCTGTTGGTAGACGGCCAGCGAGTCTTCGTGTACTACGCTGCCAGCGAGGGACTTCATAAGCCGATCAACGACACGCGGGCCAAACGACTGGTGAACGTGGGCCATTATGAGAAGGTGATCGCGAGTGTGTTTTCCGGCTTCTGCACATGTCCCTTCAACACGGCATTGTGTCGCGCCTCGTGGCGGCTGGATCGGTTGTACGCCTTGGCGCCGGCGGCCGGCGGCCCGACGATCGGCGTGGCGACCACCACGGCGCGGGACTTGTCCGGCAGAAAATTGTTGGTTAATTTTACCGCCCGGCCGGCGAAAAAAGGTGGCCCAGCGGGTATGGATGAGGGCTATCTGCAAGTAGAACTGCTCGACGACCAGGATCGGCCGATTCCAGGCTTCACCCGCAAAGATTGCCCATTGCTCACTGGAGACGGAGATAGCCGCGGCGTTTGCGTCCGTTGGAACGATGTCGATAGGGCGCCGACCGCGGCCGTAAAAGCCCGTTTCTATCTGAAGCGAGCGTTCCTCTACGGGTTCGAGTTTGTCGATGGCGACAAGGATGAGAGCAGACCGGAGTCGAAACAGGCTCACAGGTTGCAGCCCGTAGAAAAAGGATAAACCAGATTCCCGAGCCGGGAACGCTGGTTTTATTGGCCACTGGGCTGATCGGCCTGTTGGCTTACGCATGGAGGAAGCGGCGGTAATAAGAACTCCTCTCTCCCTTTCTGCACTTTCTGAAAAACGGTGATAATTGGTATCCACTAAAAAAGGCTCTTCCGTCATGCTATCGTTGCAAAACAAACCGCACAACGGAGGAGCCAAGGATGGCAAATTCGAAATGTCAGTGGGAATGTCCCCAACAAT
>JAUWPQ010000208.1 GCA_030611515.1 Planctomycetota bacterium
GCTCGACGACCAGGAAACAAACCCGGCCGACTGGCCCCAAAGCGACACGCAGCCGGAATGGAGGAGACCGCTGAGCCGGAAGAAGACGCACTGCCGTCGGACGAGCGATTCAGATTCCTCAGCCAGGGATTCTACATCATCGGGTTGATTTGCATTCTGCTTGGTACATATTGGGCGTGCCAGAACGGGATTATCCTCTCCGAGTATTCGGCGACGACCAGCGGCCAATGGATTGGCGACAGGTTCGTCGGTGCAAAACATATATCGAATCTCGGCAGCGATGGTCTCCCCATCCGCAAACCGCATAAACTTATCTACGCATACAAACCACAGTACGATTACGTCGTCAGCCGCGAGACGTACCATGCCGAAGGAAAAGATATGGAAATCGCTTCCGATCACGTACCCATCCATTACAAACCAGATCGTCCATGCGAGTACGTCGTTGGGCCAATAACGCCGCCGTGGATAATCATGGTCTTTGCCGTCGGGATCGGAGCGTTCTCGACGTTCGTCGGATACATGTTTCGTTGAAGCAAAGAATGATCGCCGGGTTGCAACCCGGCCTACGTTTATGTCCCATTTTCAGATCACCGGCGGTGTTCCGCTTCGCGGGGAGGTCCGTTGCAGCGGGTCGAAGAACGCGGCGCTGCCGATCATGGCCGCCTCGATCCTCGCCTCCGAACCGGTGCGGCTGGAAGGCGTGCCGCGGTTGGCCGACGTGCGGACACTATCACGCCTGCTCGGCCGTTTGGGAATAAATGTTTCGCTCAATAATGAGGGAATGATTTTCGAGACGGTCGATCCCACGCCGGTTCGAGCGCCGCAGCGGCTGGTCCGTCGGATGAGGGCGGGGTTCTGTGTGCTTGGCCCTCTGCTTGCACGGCGCGGCAAGGCCGTGGTCCCGTTGCCCGGCGGTTGCAACATTGGACACAGGCCCGTCGATCTGCACCTGAAAGGTCTGGCGGCGCTGGGGGCCGATCTGCGGTTGCAGCACGGCTACGTCGTCGCCACGGCACGGCGGCTTACCGGGGCGACGATCGACCTCCGCGGCCCCAACGGCCCGACCGTGACCGGCACGGCCAACGTGCTGAGCGCCGCCGTGCTTGCCCGGGGAGCAACGATCATCCGCAACGCGGCCGTCGAGCCGGAGATCGTCGATCTGGAAAGATTCCTCGCGGCCTTGGGGGCGAGGATCGAGGGCGTTGGAACTTCGACGTTGCGGATTGAGGGCGTGGAGCAACTCGGCGGCGCGACGCACCGGCTGATTCCCGACCGGATCGAGGCGGCCACGTTGCTCATCGCGGCGGCAGTCACCGGCGGTTCGGCCACCGTCACGGGCGTAGTGCCGGCGCATCTCGACGCGGTGTTGGAAAAACTCCGCCAGACGGGGGCCGAGATCGAGGTGGGTAAGGATTGGGTGTCGATCGGCGAACACAAAAGGGGACAGGTACATGTTTTCGGCCGGGAGTTTATCGGCGAAAAACATCTTCCCGCCGAAAAATGCACCAGTCCCCCGGCGGGGCGGCTACGCGCCGTCGATATCGTCGCCCGATCTTATCCGGGCTTTCCCACCGACCTTCAGGCCCAATGGGCGGCGCTGGCCGCCGTGTCGGAAGGGACAAGCCGTGTCGAGGACCGCGTGTTTCCCGGCCGATTCATGCACGTCGCCGAACTGAACCGCTTGGGGGCCAACATCACTTGCGGCAATGGAGCGGCGAAGGTCGGCGGCGTCCGGCGATTGAGCGGCGCGCGGGTAGCAGCCCACGACCTCCGCGCCGGGGCCGCGCTGCTGCTGGCCGGTCTGGCGGCGGAAGGCCGCACCACGGTCGATTGCATCCATCACATCGACCGCGGCTATCAGCGGCTCGACGACAAGCTCCGGCAACTCGGCGCGCGGATCGAACGGGTGGAAAATCAGCCCTGGAACAGCACGATTCCCAAGCCGGTCGCGGCCTCGTTCAGCGAGGCGTCGAGACTGGCCAGCGGGCACGCTTCCCGCATGGCAAGCTCCAGATAGGCGGCGTCGTAGGCCGATAGCCGCCACGCGCGCGCGAGCGTCAACACTTCTCCAAGCGCCTTCTTGGACGTTTGTTCGTCGAAGACAATGGGGAGGCCACTGAGAAATCCCAAAAACTGTGAGATTCTTGCAGCGGTAACGCGTTTTCTCCGCTCGCAAATCGTCAAAACGTTTGCCACTTCGAGCGACCAGTGATTCGGTACAACGGCTTCTTGAGTTTCCAGACACTCAAGCACGGCATCGGAGCGAGGATTGGCTTCATCCTCCAGACACCATGGCATCGTCATCGAACAATCGAGAACAAAGCGTGTCATGGACGACCTTCATCGATCATCTCTCGAATTGATAGTCCGTCCAGTCGGCAACCCTTGCGAGACTCTAGGATGGCTTCAATAGTCTTTCGCACATCCGACTTTGGGGTTTCAGACGCCGGAACGAGCTTTGCCACGGGGACGCCGTGGCGGGTGATCGTAAACTGCTCGCCCTTAACGACCCGATCCAATAGGGCCGGCAGATGTGTCTTGGCTTGGTAAGAACCGACTGTTTCCATGGCAACGCTCCAATTAGACTGGTCTAAGACTAGTCTATATCCATTTATCATCTTTGTCAAGGGTACCATCCGTCACGAGCCGCCGTGCCGGCGGCTGCTAAACGTACCGAATCGCCCCCGGCACGAGTGCCGGGGCTAAACAAACGCTCCGATCCGCGTCCGGCGTGGACGCCGGGGCTAAACATTATCGCCCTTCGCCCCTCTATACACGTGTTGCATCAGCGCGTTCTTCCTCGAGGTGACCGGGCCGGGGGTCGCGTCCTCCCGCAGTACCGTGACCATCATCTGATACTTGGCGTCGATGTCGTCGGCGTAGTGGACCAGCAGGGCCTCGGGCGTCATCGGCGGCTGCGGCGATCCCCACTCCGGCAAACGCTGATGGGCGATGATTAGGTGTTCGAGCCGCAGCAACGTGTCGGGGTCGAGCGGTGGTTCGCATTCCTTGGCGGCCTCGCGGACCATGTCGCGGCCGAGTAGTATGTGGCCGATCAGCGCCCCCTCGGCCGTCCGCTCCGCGCCCTCGGGCCGCCGGCACAGTTCGCGGAGTTTGCCGATGTCGTGCAAAATCCCCCCGGCCACGACCATGCCCTTGTCCAGGGGAGGCTCCATTTCGGGATAATACTCGGCGTATTTTTCGGCCAGAAAGACGCACGTGCGGGCAACGCTCAACGAATGTTCCAACAGCCCGCCGGCGTAGGCGTGATGGTTCCGCCGCGCTGCCGGATGGCCGAGCAACTGCTCGCGGTGAGTATGCAACAGCGACTCGACCAACTTGTGCAGAGCGGCGTTTTCAACGTGTTGCCGAGCGAGGTCCAACAGTTCGTCGAACATCGTTTGCGGATCGAACCGCGATCTGGGCAGGCAGAGGGCCGGATCGAATCCGTCGGCCGCGTCCGATTCGACGGTCTCGCGGATTTTTCGGATATCCAACTGCGGCCCGAAGCTGGTTTCCTGATAGACCGCGCGGACTTTGTAGAATACACCCGGTTTCCAGTGGTCGCGGCACTCGATTGCCCAGGGCGAATCGCCCCAGATTGGAAAGCTTACCTGCCGGCCGCCGTCGCGGAATCCGACGCGGAAATAGGGCTTGCCCGTCTTGGTCTTCAATTCCTCCTTGTCCGTCAGCAACAGGAATAGATCGGCCTCCCGGCCGTGCGACATCTCGGCAAGCGGGGCGATAGGCATTGGTAATGAGGGGGTTCGGGGTTCGGGATTAGAAACGAGGAGCCATACAACGTGGATTGTAGCGGAGCGGGCCGGTTCCGGGGAGTGGCTGGGCAAGCTGGTCGGGTGTCGGCAAATCCGTTGGAGTTTGCCCATTCTGCCACCCGAATTCAGAAGTAGCCATTGCGAAACCGCAAGCGATTCTCCTGGTTCCCATGCTCTGCGTGGGAATCTACGTTTTCCTTCGCACGTTCCCACGCAGAGCGTGGGAACGAGGGGTGAGTCACATGACCGCTACCCGACGCCGATTGCTGCAACGCCGACCGCCGGATTCCAACCGGGCGGCGAGGACGCACCTCGAGGGCTTCGCGGCCTACGCGGCGGGTGAATGTCATCTGGCCGAGAACACGGTGGCGGCGTATCGGCGCGATCTGGAACGGTTCGTCCAGTGGCTCGGCGGGCGGAGCATTCCGGCTCTTTCGATCCGCGAGTTGGCCGACTACGTGGGCTGGCTGGACACCCGAAAACTGGCGGCCGCCTCGATCGCCCGGCACATCGTCTCGCTGAAGGTGTTTTTTCGCTACTTGCAGCTCGAGGGCGTGCTCCGCGACAATCTGGCTGAGTTGCTCGGCAGCCGAAAGCTCTGGGAGCGGGTACCAAAAGTGCTCAGCGTCGAGCAGATCGAACGGCTGTTCACCGCTCCGGTGCGAAGCGATCCGTGGTGGCGGCGCGACAGGGCCTTGCTGGAGTTGCTCTACGCCACCGGTTGCCGGGCCTCGGAGATTTCGCATCTGAAGCTCAGAGACGTGCATCTCGACGAAAGCTATTGCATCTGTTGCGGCAAGGGGGACAAGGAACGCATGGTTCCGCTGAACTCCCAGGCGATTGAGGCGTTTCGCGCGTATCTTCAGGCCGAGCGTCCGAAGCTGGCCGCGCGAGTTTCCACGCCGCCCGATTGGGCGCTGTTGTCGCAGCGGGGAAAAAGGCTGCGCCGCGAGCGGATTTGGGAATTGTTGAAGGAGTATGCGCGTCGCGTGGGAGTTCCGCCGGAAGTCAGTCCGCACACGTTGCGGCACAGTTTCGCCACCCATCTGTTGGCCGGCGGGGCCGATCTACGCCACGTGCAAGAGATGCTCGGCCACGCCAGCATCGCCACCACGCAGATCTACACGCACGTGGACCTGACGCGGCTGAAGGCGGTGCATCGGAAGTTTCATCCGAGGGCGTGAAGGAGGGGAGAAGGGAGAGGGGAGAAGGGAGAGGGGAGAAAAGAGAGGAGAGAGGAGAGAAGAGAGAGGAGAGAAGGCAGTTGAACTGCCGTATCAATCTGGCCGCCGCTTTACTGCTTTGCTTCCACCGCTTCTCTCCCCTCTCCCCTCTTTGCATTGTTTTGCCGTAAGCCGCCGTACCGGCGGCTGCTAAACACGAGGACAACGCCGCCTGTGCGCGGCTGCTAAACATTGCCCTTCGTCTCACTTCCCTCTTCTCTCTTCTCTCCTCCCTCTTCTCTCTTCTCTCCTCCCCCTTCCTTCTTCTCTCCTCCCTCTTCCACCTTCGGCTTCCTCGGGGGTGCGAACCTGATTTTTTCGATCATGCGGATGATGGTTTGCTTGTCGTTGGCGACGTAACCGGAGATGGCGTTTAGGGCGTCGATGACGTACTTGAACTTGAGGTTGTAGTCGCAGTCGAGCTCGACCTCCGTATTGCTGGAGCCGGCCGGTCCGCGATCCAGCCCGGCGAGTTCGTGAACTTGTTTGTGCAGTTCCGCGAAGGTGGACGTCTTCCGTTTGCCCATCTGAATGCCGGCCAGTTTACCGTCGGGGTGGGCAGTGAGGCGGATCTTCACCGGAGGCAACTCGGGGGTGGGGCGTAGTCCCTGGCGCGGCGAGGCGAGGGGCATGGTAATGCCGAAATCGCCTTCCGGCGAAAAGAGCTTCAGCGTCAATATGAAGAAGATGATCAACAGGAAGCAAGCGTCGATCATCGGCGTCAGGTTGACTTCGACTTTCTTGAATTCGCCGCCGCCTTTTTCAATTTTCATGGCCGCTCCCACTTCGCGCGGAGGACGAATCTTTCAAAATCGGTTTCCTGACACAAGCGGATGACCTCCTGCACTATTCCGGTGGACACGTCCTGGTCCGCCCGGATGATGATCGTGGCGTTTTTCACGTTTCGTCCGAGGACGTTCCGGATCGCGTCCCGCTCGCGCCGCAAAGGCTCCTTCAGCGCCCCGGGGGTCATCCGGTCGCCGCCGAAGAGCACTATTCCCGAGGAGAGAATCTGGATGGTGATGGGCGTTTCCAGAACGCCTTCGGCCGGTTTGGCAAGCTCGCTGCTGGGGAGCCGGATCAACTCGCTCTGTTCGTCCGAGGAAAAGTTCAACGTCAATAGAAAGAAAATGACCAACTGGAACACGCAGTCGATCAGCGGCGTCAGATCGGGATTGGAACTGAACGATATGCGGCTTTTGAAACGCATGTCATATCCATGAGCAAGGGAGGAACGGTCGGCGGATCAACTCTTCTTGTCCGAAGCCGGCGGCGCCTCGAAGCGCTTCATCAAGTTGCTGCTGACCACGCCGACTTCGATCACCAGCCGCGCCAGCCGGTTGCGGACAATATGATAGAAAACCATCAGCGGAATGGCGATCCACAGTCCGACGATAGTCGTCACCAGCGCAGTGCCGATCCCCACGGCCAACTCGGACGGTTTGGGAGTGGTAGGCGTGTTGGCAATCACGTCGAACGCCATCACCATGCCGTCGACCGTTCCCAGCAGGCCGAACATCGGACCGATCTGTGCGATCAGGGCGATGTATCCGTTGCGCTGCTCCATCTTCATGACCTGTTCTTCGCCGACTTCCTGCATGGCGTCGTGGACGGCTTCGTGGCCATCGGTGATTTTCGACATGCCAGCCGCCAGAACCTTTCCCAAGAACGATTTCTCGTCCTTGGCAAGTTCAAGAGCGTCCTGGTACTGCTTCTGGTTGAGTTTGGCCTCGAAAGCCGCCGCCAAATCGTCGGGGCAGACGCTGTTTCGCCGCATACCCAGCACGATCATCACAATCAGGGCCACCGAATTGAAGGTGAGAATCAAAAAGATCACCACGTAGCGGAACTTCAGCGACTGATACAGCCACACCAGAAAACTCGCCCGCGAACCTTCCGGTTCCTTGACCTCATCGGCCGCCATGTCGGCGATCTCGTCGTCGAGACGGCTGGCGGTGCTTTCTTCCCACTCGCTGTCCTCGGGCGGAGTCACCTCCAATTCGCCTTCGTCGGCGTCCAGGGCGGGCGGTGCGCCTTCAACGTCAGGCGCCGAGAAGGCCAGCGGCGCGGTCATCGACAGCACCAGCGAGCATAGAACCGCGACCGACCAGCTTCGTAATATCCCGCGACGCATGAGAACCTCCAATACTCAACGTTCCGTCAGAGACGCATTATCTCTTTATTCTACTTCGACTTTTTCGCCGCCACAAAACCGAACAACTATCCCCTCTATCAGCGGGGGACAATTGTCCAACACAAATTGAATGTCTCGTTTCGATTATATCGATAATAGGGATTCGTAACAGAACAATCTGGTCAATTGGGTGGTACGCAAAAACAGCTATTTAGCCCCGGGTGAATACACCCGGGGCACGGTCTGGTGCGCCCAACCACCGCTACCCGCCGTGTATTCACGGCGGGCTAAATGGTACTATTCCCGGACACCCTCACTGATAACTGACAACTGATAACTGACCACTGACTGCTCAATCCATCATGCTCGAACTTCCCGCCGAACTGATCGCCAAACGCGACCGATTGATTGATCTGCTGCGGAGCTACGGCAGTTGCGCGGTGGCGTTCTCCGGCGGATTGGACAGTACGGTGCTCGCCCAGGCGGCGCGTCTGGCGCTCGGAGATCGGGCCGTGGCCGTCACCGGCGTAAGCGCGAGCATGGCCGCCGGCGAACAGGACGAGGCCGATCAATTCGCCCGGCACATCGGTATCCGGCACGAAACCGTCCCGACCGGCGAACTCTCCATCCCGGCTTATTGCGAGAATCAGGCCGACCGTTGCTACCACTGCAAGATGGAGTTGTTCGCACGGGTTGAGCGAGTCGCACGACG
>JAUWPQ010000334.1 GCA_030611515.1 Planctomycetota bacterium
GTCGGGGCAGGAAAACCGCGTTGTCGGTCCATCCCACTCCAGCCGCAGCGGCCCGGTTTCGCCATTCCGATTCTTTGCGATTGTTAGTGTGGTATTGTGCGGTTCGGCGACGGTCGGCTTGTGTTGGCTCAACAACAGCACCACGTCGGCATCTTGTTCAATAGCGCCCGATTCGCGCAATTGCGATAGACGTGGAACGTCGTCATTGTCGGCTAGGCGGTTTAGTTGACAAAGACAAAGGATCGGAACGTCATATTCGCGGGCGGTTTCTTTCAGCGCCCGGACGATCCCGGCCACCTGTTGCTCACGGTGCAACCGCCGATCCTCAGGTTGGACCAGTTGTAGGTAATCGACCACCGCTAGGGCTAGACCGCGTTTCTTCCGCTTGCGAATCTCACGGCGGATCGACGCCACGGTCAGTGCCGCTCGGTCGTGAATGTCCAATGGCATCCCCGATTGCCGGTTTAGCGCCTTGGCAAGGCGCGTGGATTCTTCCGGGGTCAGCCGGCCGGTCCGAACTTGTCGGTTGCTCACTTTAGATTCGCCGCAAGCAAGCCGTAGCGATAGCTCTGACGCACTCATTTCCAAACTGGCGAAGTAGACCAGCCGCCCGCGCTGCGCGTTGTGTGCTGCAATCTGTAATGCCAGGGATGTTTTCCCAAGGCCGGTCCGCGCCGCAAGGATCGTCAGTTCCCCCGGAAACAGCCCGCCTTGGTCCTGGTCGAAGGTCGGGAGTCCAGTCAGCAAGCCCGCACTCTTGCCTCGCTGTTGGATTTCGTCGATTCGGACAATCGCTTCCGCCGCCGCGTTAGCCAACGTGACCGGCTCCCCGTCGCCGGCGGATAGTTTGATCCCGGCAAGCTCCGACTCGACGCGCTCTAATGTCTCTTCCGGTTCCCCTTCTGCTCGGTGGGCGTTTCCTGCCAGCGTCAGGCCGATCTCGCGGAGGTGTCGGAACTTTGCAACCCGCTTGACGATCCGGCCGTAATAAACCACGTCTCGTGAGTGAGGTGCAGCATGGACGATCCCCGCGATTCGCGCCGCCCAATCGTCACCAGGGAAGTGCCGCCCTAACATCGCTACGTTTATCGGCTCACCTTTCCGGTGCATATCGACCAGCGCCCCGAAAACTGCCGCCAGAGTTTCATCGCAGAAGTCGGCCGGGGCAGGCAAACCCGGTTCGTCCAACACGGACGGCCTTAGAATGACCGAGCCGACTACCCATTGCTCGGCTTCGGGGTCGGCCGGTGGCCGCTGTTCAAGAATCTCGGAAGTTGGTTTGCTCATAATCACGCTCGGTATACAAGTGGTTCCTGTTTTTTCGCTTCGCCGTTGCTATCAGAAAAACCATTTTTCTCCCAAGTACGCACTGCCGCCTTCCAGTCCTTCATGGCGTTGCGGCCGACCCGCCAGCCATTCGATTCGTAGTGGTCCAAAAACCGTTGTGGATCGACCGTGTTCTTGCGATCGAGACAGTACGCCCGGACCTCTTCCGAAGTCGGTTCCACAAACCTTTTTTTGGACGTGCGCACCGTCTGGTTCTTTAGTCTGGTTCCTTTGTTTGGTTTGTGTTCATCTCTGAGACCACCTTTGTCTCTTAGATGAACTACCTTTGTCTCAGGATTGCACTGGTTCATATCCTGTACTAGTTCATCTCTGAGACCACCTTTGATTGTGTATTCGTTTGACGGATTGCCCTTGCCGCCGCCGGGAACAACAGTAATTTCGCCCTTCTCTGAAAGCTGGCTAATCGCACGATAGACCGTCGCCCGTGCCAGCCCCGTGTCGCCTTGTAGCGTTCTGATAGACGGATAACATCGGCCGTCCTCGTCTGCTCGGTTCGCCAGCGCCAACCACATCACGATGGCCGGTGGGGAATAGTGCATCATCCGGCCAAGGAAACCGTTCCGAATTTGTCCGACGATGGTGTTGTCTGGCCGTTTAGCCACGTGGCACCCCCAGCCGTTCGCGTTTGAGTGCCAGCACCACGTCCAGCCCGGCGGCCGTGTAGCAATCGAGGGCCACCCTCGCCGGGCCATTGGTCCGTCGGGCAACCGCTTCCACCCGACGAATATGCGGCACAATTTCTGCCAGCAATTCAGCAATTTCGGCGCCACGTTCGGCATCGAGGTCATGCGGTGGCGGCCGGTCTAAAAGTTCGGAGTTCATCGTCGGCTCCTACTCTCCGCCGCCGACGGTGCGGCGCTCGAGGAACTTGTCCAGGTCCGTCCGACGATATTTGCACAACCGGCCGCATTTGATAAAAGGCAACGAATATCGGCCAGTTATCGCCCAGCACGCCAAAGTTTGCGGCCGAAGCCCTAAGTAGGCGGCTGCTTCCTCACGGCTCAATAGAGTCGGGTAATCAAGTGTAGCGGGCATCGAAAAACCCTCACGTAAAGAAAATAGTTTTCGTCAACGTCAGCCGCATTTTACAAAACGGCGAATCCGCAAAAGTAGAAAAGGCAGGGAAACCCCTTGTTTCCAGGGGTTTTCGTGAATTGAGGGGCGAGTAGAGGGCGAGTAGGAATCGGCTACACTCCGAAGAATTGGCTTGTAGCAGAGTCGAGTTGCGCCGCGATTTCGTGTTGCTGAATCGCTACGGCTGCCCGTTGTCGTAGAGCGTTGTCGGTGCGGACGTTGGTATCTTGAGCGTAGGTCGTGACGAAAGGTAAAATGGAAACCCAAAATCGTCGGCCTATCCGCTTCGTCGGGATTTTGTTGCGATCACAAAATCCCATCACGGCCTTGTGCTTAATACTAAACATCTTCTGGACTTCGGACGAGAGGAGATATTTTTCATCCTTCGGTATGTCCGCCTTTCCGATTTCCTTCCCGCGCAGTTTGGCGCGGAGAATCGCCGCCACTTGCTGCAAGTATCGGATTGCGTACAAGAACAGGTGTTCTATCTCACTGTCAGCGTTTTCGACGTACTCCAATTCCTTGTCAGAAATATCCTCGCGTGAATGACCGCGTTTTCGGTGCAATTCATAACGCTTG
>JAUWPQ010000002.1 GCA_030611515.1 Planctomycetota bacterium
CCCCCTCGTTCCATCGTCTTCTGATACAACTCCACATACTCCTTGGCGCTACGGGTCCACGACCAGTCTTGACGCATGCCGACGGCGATCAACTGCCGCCAAACTTCCGGCCGGCGATAGGCGTCGCAGGCCTGGCGCAACGCCTCTTCGAGCGCCGGCGCACTGTATTCCTGAAACGCGAAACCGTTGGCGGCCGCGTTGGGCAACTGCGGATCGTAGCCGACGATTGTATCGGCCAGCCCGCCGGTGGCGCGGACCACCGGCACGGTCCCGTAGCGCAGGCTGTAAAGCTGGTTCAGCCCGCAAGGCTCGAAGCGGCTCGGCATCAGGAACACGTCTGCGCCGGCCTCGATGCGATGGGCCAAGGGGGCGGAAAACTCCAACCGCACGGCCACCTTCTTCGGGAAACGTTCGGCCAGCTTCTTCAGGGCTTTGTGATACTTTGGCTCGCCGATACCCAAAACGGCCCACTGCACGTCGCTCGTCTGCACCCAGCGCTGCATCACGTCGATGACCAGTTCAAACCCCTTTTGGTCGGCCAGCCGTCCGACGATTCCCACCAGCGGCGCGGACGATTCCAACGGCAATCCCAGTTCCTTTTGCAGCGCGGCCTTGCAGATCGGCTTGGCCTGATCCACCGTGTCCGCGTTGTAGTTCGCCGCCAGGTTCGGATCGCTCCGTGGATCCCACTCATGCACGTCGATGCCGTTGAGGATCCCGGACAGGGTGGCGCGGCGGTGCTGCAACACGCCCTCCAGTCCGCAACCGAGGGGGCTGCTTTGCACCTCTTGCGCATAACGGGGGCTGACCGTGCTGATCGAGTCGGCGAAGACCATGCCGGTCTTCAACAAGTTCAGATGGCCGTGGAACTCCATCTGACGCCAGTTGAAATACTTCCAGTCCAAGCCCGTTAAGAGCATGTCCCAGTGCCAGAACTGGCCTTGATAGGCCATGTTGTGGATGGTCAACAGGCTGGCGATCCGCCGGTAGCGGGCCAATTTGCGATACTCGATTTTCAAGTAGGCGGGCGTCAGTCCGGTTTGCCAATCGTTGGCGTGCAGCACGTCCACTTTCAGGTCCAGCAGCCGGATCGCCTCCAGCACCGCCCGGCTGAAAAAGACGAACCGCTCGCAGTTGTCCACGTAGTCCTTGCCGTCGGCGCCGTAAAGCTCGTCGCGATCAAAATACTGGTCCTGCTCGACCAGGTAAACGGGCACCTCCGCGCCGGGCATGATGCTTTTCAACAGGTGGCCGGCGACCATCTTGCTGCCGACCGGAACGATGAAGTCGATACCCAGCGGCTCGATCGGCTGGCCGCAATAGCGGGTCTGGCGGTAGGCGGGCAGGATTACCGTCGGGTGGTGCCCCAGCCGGGCCAACTCAACCGGCAGCGCGCCGCAGACGTCGGCCAATCCGCCCGTCTTGGAAAATGGCACCGCCTCGCTGCTGGCAAACAAAATGTCCATTTATCAGCTTCCTTTGCCGGGGCGACAGAATAAGTGCCATCCCCTTCGTCGTTTTGGTGCGGATTGATTATTGCCGATCTGGCCCCGACGCAACAGTCAGAATCCTTGCAACCGTTACTTCGCCCCCCTCGGAACCCCGTCTTGTTACATACAATAAATACCCCATTCTTCGAGCCTTGCCAGAAATTCCCGTTCCCCGGCTCCCAGGCTTGCGGTTCCGTTCCCATCGGGACGTGGTGGGTACGAAGTTTATCGACTCCCGGATTATGGGTCTTCGCCGGAATTTGTGGGTGAATAACGACGAACTCAGGCTCCAAGTCCTGAACCTTGAACCCCAAGTCAACAAACGAGGCGGAATGGGCTGCTTGGGGTGATGGCCGGCCCTTGGTGCGGCTTCCGTCGGTTTGTTCCTTAACTGGCCGGTCTTATCTTACCAGTTTTATCAACCGCACTAGCGAAAATTGGCCGCCGCGACTAAACTCTGATGTTCGCGCTCGACTTTTCCGATTAGGGAGATTGTGTAGCCGCGCGCTTAGTTATTGATAAGAACACAAGGAGCCGTACTGTGCCCCGTTTTCGGACCTTCGCTTGTTGTTGGATTGGATGTGTGTTGCTGTGTGTGGGCGTGGGCGGGCTGTTTGCCGAGGAAATCCGCCCCAGCGAGAGGCTGCTGCCCAATACCACGCAGGGTTTTTTCGCCATCTCCAGCGTCGAGAAGTTGAATGAACACTGGAATAAGACCCAACTCGGCCACTTGATGGCCGATCCGGTGATGGAGCCGTTCACCAAGGACGTGCGGCGTCAGTTCGAGGATCGATGGTCGGGCGTTCACGAGCGGTTGGGGCTTACGCTG
Source organism: Planctomycetota bacterium (assembly GCA_030611515.1). GTDB lineage: Bacteria > Planctomycetota > Planctomycetia > Pirellulales > Thermoguttaceae > JAHIKV01. The sequence continues at coordinate 2,320 of JAUWPQ010000002.1, forward strand.
AAGGACATGACGGGGGTGCCGGGCGGGGACGTGGGGATCGGCCTGATTGCCCCCGAGTCGGGAAAAGCCGCCTTGGCTATCGTCATGGACGTTACCGGAAAGCTCACGGAGGCAAATGAACTGCTCGAAAGAGTCACGAAGACTCAATTGAAGCGAGGAGCCAAGCGGAGCGAGTTGAAAATCGAGGGCTGCCCGGACGTGGTGATCCAGTTCGATCTGCCCGAGCCGGAGGAGGAAAAAGAGGCGAAAAAGAGCAGCTTGCGTGACGACGCGGACAAACCGCCGGTCGAGAAAGATTCAGACGAGGCCGATTTAGACGAGGACGTAAGCGAAGCTCCAGCGCCGGTCGAGTCGGCCAGCGGCCCGTTGGAAAAGGGTGCCACTGCTGGCTTGTCCAGCAGTGCAGGGGAAAACTCCCGGAAAAACACTGCTGGACAAGCCAGCAGTGGCACCCAAACTCCCGGAGACCAACTTTTTCAACGGGCTGCTAGCGGTGGACCGGCAAACGACAAGGCTGGCGACGACGATTCGACCGAGACCACCAGCGAAATAATGACCGAAGACGCGGCCGCGGACGAGCCGGCGGCGGTCGAGAATAGCGACACGGAGGAAGCCGACGCCGACGCCGGTCTCGTCGTGGAAAAATCCTCGGCCCGGCAGGCGTTCTACTGTCTGACCGGCAACCTGCTGGTCGTGGCCGACGATCTGGAGGTTCTAAAGGGCATTTTGGGCCGGAAGACGGGGGATGCCGACGACAGCCTGGCCGATCTGAAGCCGTTCCAAATCGTGATGGAGCGCTGCGCGATGGATTACGGCGAGACCACGCCGCAGATGCGTTGGTTTCTCAGTCCGTTGGGATACGCCGAGGCCGCCCGCGCCGCCACGCCCGCAGACCGCCGCCGCAAGGGGAAGAGCATCCTCGAGGTAATGCGGAACCAGGGCATCGGGGCCATTCAAGGGCTGGGCGGATTGGCCGACTTCTCCTCCGAGGGTTATGAGTTAATCCACCGCACGGTGGTTTACGCGCCCAAGCCGTACGAGAAGTCGATGAAGATGCTGGTCTTGCCTAACCGGAGCGAATTCACGCCCCAGGACTGGGTGCCGCGCGACATCGCCACGTACACCACCTTGTACTTCGACATACTCAACGCCTTCGACAACTTCGGGCCGTTGTTCAACGAGTTGTTTGGCCAGGGCGCGCAGGGCATCTGGGAAGAGACGAAAGAGAGTCTCAAGCTGGACCCCAACGGGCCGCAAATCGATCTACGCGAAGACCTGATGGTTCACCTCGGCCAGCGGGTGAGCATGTTGACCGACTACCAGTTGCCGATCACCACCACCAGCGAGCGGCTGCTGTTCGCCATCGAAGTAACCGACGCCAAGGCGGTGGCGAAGGCCCTCGGAAAACTGCTGAAGGACGACCCCACGGTCAAGCGGCGTGAGAAGGCCGGACACGTTATTTGGGAGATCGTCGGCGAAGAGGTGCAAACGCCGAAAATGGAATTTGAGTTCGGCGGCGTACCTCCCGTCGCGCCCGCCCGTCCGCCGAAGAAGAAGGACGATCCCTGGGAAGACGAGGAGGAAGAAGAGCGGAAACCCTTGCTCCCCAACGCCGCCGTGACCGTCTGCAAGGGGCACCTGTTCGTCGCCTCGCACATCGACTTCCTCCTGAAGATAATCGCTCCGGAGAAGGAGCCGGACTTGCTCAGGGACGACGTGGATTATCAATTGGTCACGGCGGAGATCGAAAAGTTCGAGCCGAAAGAGAAGTGTTTCCGCTTCTTCTCGCGGACCGACGAGGAGTATCGTCCAACCTACGAGTTGATTCGCCAGAACAAGATGCCCCAGGGCGAGACCATGCTGGCCCGGATGTTGAACGTCCTGTTCGGCGAGGGAAAGAAGGGGATGCCCCGGGCGCAGAAGATCGACGGCAGCCAACTGCCCGAGTATCAGGTCGTCCGCCGCTATCTCGGACCGGCCGGAATGCAGATCTCCAGCGAAAAGGACGGCTGGTTCCTGAAGGGATTCACCCTGAGCAAGGAGATGGAGTGAGGGAGGAAGGATGAGGGATGAGGGATGAAGGATGAAGGATGAAGGATGAGGGATGAAGGATGAAGGAGTAAGGCGGAGGGCTGGCCGCTTCAGCGGCCAGTAAGGCGGAGGGCGGAGGATTTATGACGTGAAAGATTATGAATTGCGCGATAGAACAAAAGCGTTCGCGCTGCGAATTATCCGCATGTATTGCCGGCTTCCGGAATCAACGGAGGCGCAAGTATTAGGAAAACAAGTCCTTCGTGCCGGAACCAGCGTTGCCGCCAATTATCGGGAGGCATCTCGCGCGCGATCAGACGCGGAACTCATTGCCAAATTAGGTATTGTTGCTCAAGAGTTGGATGAGACGCTTCTTTGGTTAGAGTTACTCGTTGAATCATCAATCGCATCCGAATCCAAAATGGCTGATTTGCGTCAAGAGGCCGACGAACTATTGCGAATGACTATTGCCGCTATCAAGACGGCAAAAAAACGATTGTGACCCTCCCTCATCCTTCATCCCTCATCCTTCATCCTTCATCCTTCATCCTTCATCCTTCATCCTTTTCTGCTGATAGATCGCCTCGATCAGACTCTGCACGTCCTTGAACTTTTTCTTCGAGCCGAGGGCCGCATCGAGCAGCCGCCTGGCGTCGCTCTCCGAATGGCCTAGGCCGCGGAGTAACTGGAAGGTTTCGGAGATCACGTCCGGCTCGACTTCCGCCTCGCGCTGCTGCCGTCGATCGACCATCAGGGCGAACTTGGGCACCTTGCGCCGCAGTTTGGCGATGATCCGCTCGGACATCGCCGGGCCGATCCCCGGCAGGCTGGAGAGCGTTTTGGCGTCTTTCTCCTCAATGGCCGTGGCCACCTCCTTGACCGGCCTGACCATCGCGCGGAGCGCCTTTTTCACGCCCACTCCGTCGACCTCGCAGAACAACTCGAAAAACTCCCGTTCCGCTTCGCTGAGGAAACCGATCAGCCGTGGCGTCATGCGGCCCTGCATCGGGTTGCCTTCGAGGTACTCGATCGTGTGCAGGCTGATCGTCTGGTTCAGTTCCCCTTGCAACTGCCGCCGGGTGAACTCGGGAATTAGCACCTCGTGCTCGAAGGCGTCGATCCCGAGCGTCAAGGTGTTGTCGCGCAGTGCGGCCAGTTGGCCGGTGATTTTTGTTATCACGGGTGTACGCTTATGGGTTTGGATTGTCAGAACACAAAATATGCCGGTAGCCCTGCGGGGGACTCCTCATTATGGTCGGGAGCCGCATATTAGGTCAACGGTGAGGTTTTGCGGGCAAAATCATCGGAACAACTTTATGGAAGTTGGCCCAGAAACCGACCTTCCATGCACCCCCCACTTGCTGTATATATGGTGTGGTATATCAAAGCCGAATCACTGAAACCGGGATCAGTTGATTGCCCGCTGTACATGGAGTGATCGGCATAGTAAGCTGGAAAAGAGGCGTGATCCCTTGACATCCACCGATAATATGCAGGGGTGAGGGTGGGAACGCAAATGTCGGGCCTTTTTGTGGAAGCCCCCTGGAGGTATGCATGAGTGATAGCCTGTTTTTGTGTGCGCGACCGTCATTCATCGAAGGGATGTCTCGAATCCTTGACTTTGGCGGTACGCTGGAAGAGTTCAACAAGTCCCTGACGCCGGAACAGGCCGACTACTTGGCTTTGCGCGCCGATTGGCAAATGATCGGAATGGATTTCGCCCGCGCCATCGACGGTGAACGGGAACTCCTGACAGCCAACCACACGGATTAGGGCATGAGCAGGAAGTCAGGGAAGAATCAACGGCAAAACTCGTCTTCGGACAACAGTTTGACGTCTCCAGCAAATCGGCCGTTGGTGAATAATCCCCCTCCAGGCGAAGAATCGCGCAAGTTGCTTCAGATTTCGAGCCAGCGGCAAGTCACAGAGAGCTTTTCCGGGCCTCTTCCGCCACCACAGGTTTTGCGGCAGTACAACGAGATTGTGCCGGGACTGGCAGGCCGGATTGTGGCGCAAGCTGAGCGGCAGACCGAACACAGAATTCAGATGGAATCCAAAGTCGTCCAATCGGATATCTCCAAATCGTGGGCGGGTTTGGTTTGTGGTTTTGTCTTATCTCTGTGCTGTATAGTAGGTGGAATTATCTGCGTCTTGCAGGGGCATGATTGGGCCGGTGCCGCGATTATTACAACCTCCCTCGCGGGACTGGCCGGCACGTTCATTTATGGAACGGCAACACGCAAGGCGGAACGCACTGAAAAGACGAAGATACTTGCAGGCAAGAACGATTAGCCGCCCCTAGCGAAGGATATCCGCTTCGATGGCGTAAGGAATCCCGCTGGGATCGTCCGGGTTGACCTTCAACCGGCCCGCCACGCCGATCAGATGAGTAGTATAGTTGGTCTCCATGTCGCCGCCTAGTATCACCCGGATCATCTCGGTGGGTTTCGGGTCGGGTGTGCAAAACGGGCAACTGCCGCTCGACGGGCAAAGGATGAACTCCTTGATGTGCGTCTGTTGACGACGCGACTGCATGTAGCCTTGAACGAAGACCTTTTTGTCGTCCATTTCCAGCGCCGTTTGTGGTATCGGCTGGGTCGGATGCGCCGGATCGGGCTGGAGCGTTTCGTATTCGATGTGCTGATAGCCGAAAGGAACTTCACTAACCTCGGCGAACGTCAGCCATCCGTAGCCGGCCAGCCACAACGCCGCCGAGAGCCATATCCCCAGCTTCGCCAGCCACAGTCCGGTCAACACGTCCGGGGCATCGAGTATCCGCCGCCGCGATCGCAAGCCCAGCCCAATGCCGACCAGCGGAATCGCCGCCAGCCACCAATCGAGGAACGTCAGAATCGACAGCCCGCCCATCACGACGCCGGCTACCGCCAGCGGGTCGACCGCGCGATAACGCGGCGGCGGAGTCGGACTAATCGAACTGGATTCCTGGAACAGCGGCATTTTTTGATTTCTCCCGGCGTGGACGCCGGGGCTAAACAACATTACGGCGTTGTTATCAGCGATTTCGACACGTCAGTGCGATATGCCGCCATGGCGGGCAAGTAACCGACTGCCGCCGCCAACGCAATCAGGCCGGGAATCAGTATCAACTCGACCCGCTGGAACTGCAACAGTCCGACGGCCACGCCAGTCCACTCGGCAATCAACGACGAGCAGGCCCAGATCGCGCCGTGTCCGAGCAGCAGACCGAGCGCCCCGCCCATCAGGGCCAGTAGGATCGACTCCATCATGATAATGAGCATCACGGTCGTCCGACTGGCGCCAAGGGCGCGCATGACGGCGATTTCGTGCCGCCGGTCGCTCATCGAGTTGTAGATGCTGACCATGATCCCGATGCCCGCTACGACGGTGGTCAGCACGGCCATTCCCAACAGAATCCATTGCAACTTTCCCACCACGCTCTCGAACAGGTCGGCGATCACCCGCGCGGGGACCACCGCTTGCGCCACCTGACTCTTGTTGATCGCTCGGGCAACCACGTCGGTCCGACCCGGAGGATACTGCTGAATGCAGACCAACGCGGCGGTGATTTCCTTTATCTGGTCGAAGTGCTCGTGGTGAGCGTCCCCTTCGTGACCATCGTGATGTTCACTTTCTTCGCCCGAGGTCAGCGATTCCGCGTGGTGGATGTCGTGGAAACCGTACATGTTCACAAACACGGCGCGGTCGACCGGCGTGCCGGTGGGCGCCAGGATGCCGACCACCGTGAACGACTGTTTGTGGGTGCGGCCGCCGATACCCGAGCCGTGAACGGCCTGAAACGTCTCGCCGACCAGCAATTTGGTCCGTGCGGCGGCCGTGGCTCCCAAAACGCCGTCGAAATGGTTCTCCGCCTTGAAGTTCTCGCCTTGGGCAAACTCGTAAGACTTGTCGCCGCGGTATTTCAACTCACCGAACATCTCGGGCACGGTGCCCACCACGCGGAAGCCCTGGTAGTTGTGCCCCATGCAGACCGGTACGGCCAGTTCCACGGTGGAGGCGAATTTTCCGATGGTCAACTCCTCGAAGAAATCGTAGGGGATGTTGCCCACCGGCTGGCTGAGGTAAAAGACGGTGTTCAGGACGAGTTGTTCCCGGCCTCCCTTGGCCCCGACGATCAAGTCGTATCCCTCGCCGCCGCGGTGGAACGACTGGTAGACCACGCCGTAGACCACCAACACGACCACCACCAGCGCCACGCCCAGGCCCATCGACACCACCGTCAGCGCCGAGACCAAAAAGCGTTGTTGAATACTTCGCCAGGCAACCTTCCAGAGACTCATTGTTAATCAGAGGTCAGAGGTCAGAGGTCAGAGGTCAGAGGTCAGAGGTCAGAGGTCAGCCGCTTGCGGTTTCGCGGCGATCAATTGTCTTCATCCTTTTGCACGTAGCCCACGACCGAGCGGTTGATCTCTTCCAAATGATCGACCCGCGGGAACTGCTCGGCCACCTCGTCGGAGTGTGTCACCAACACCAGGGCGACGTTTTCCTCCCGACAAGTTTCATGGATCAGATCGAGTATCTGTTGCTGGTGGCCGGCATCGACGTTCGCCGTCGGCTCGTCGGCCAGCAGCAGTTGGGGCTTATTGGCCAGCGCCCGGGCAACGGCTACCCGCTGCTTCTCGCCGACCGAGAGCTGCGCGGGCCGATGCGTCATGCGGTGGCTCAGGCCGACCCGATCCAACAGATGCCTGGCTCTGGCCTTGTCCGCCCGACCGCGGGCGAAACGCATCGAAAGAAGCACGTTCTCCAACGCCGTGAAGCCGGCCAGAAGATTGAACGTCTGAAAGACGTAGCCGATCCGATCCGCTCGGAAGCGGTCGCACTCGGCCTCGGGCATCAGGGTTATGTCCCAGTCGTCGATCCGCACCTTGCCCGAGTCGGGCCGCCCGATCCCGGCGATCACGTGCAGCAGGGTCGTCTTTCCGCAACCGCTTCGCCCGACCAGCACCATCTGCTCGCCGGCGGCCACGCGGAACTCCGGAATATCCAGCACCGGCAATACGCTGCCGTCCGGCTGAGTGAAGGTTTTTACTAAGTCTTTCAGGAACAGCATTGGTATGAATTATTCTTCTGGTTCCGACGCTCCGCCCTACTCCTGGTTCCCATGCTCCGCCCTACTCCTGGTTCCCATGCTCCGCGTGGGAACCCACTCGTCCCGACGCTCCGCGTCGGTGGCAGGGGGGCGACGCAGGACGTCGCTCGTCGCCCGTTCCCACGCAGAGCGTGGGAACGAGAGGTTTTCCCTAAGTATACAATCCAACTTCTACACTACGTGGCCGCTTGAAAATTGGTTCGGAAAGTCGAAGAAACCGAAATCACCCCGCACAAACATCCGGCATAGTCCCACCCCGTCGGGTTATTTCCGCTGCGTCATCTGCCGCTGGATGTCGCGTGTGGCCTGGGCCTTCTTCATTACCTCCCGCTTGTCGTGCCGCTGCTTGCCGCGGCAGATGCCCAAGACGACCTTGGCCAGGCCACGCTTGAAGTGCATCTGCAACGGGACCAGCGTCAGACCCTTTTCGTGGGCACGCTGGGCAAATCGCTTCAACTCGCGGCGGTGCAGGAGCAGCTTGCGCGGGCGGCGGGGATTGTGGTTGAGCCGGTTCGCCTCGACGTATTCGGCAATGTCGCAGCCGATCAGCCAGACGTCGCCGTCGCGGACCCGCGCATAGGACTCCTCCAACGATACCCGCCCATTGCGCAGACTCTTCACTTCGCTGCCGACCAGCATGATGCCGCATTCGAGCGTATCGAAGACGGTGTAGTTGTGCCGAGCCTTGCGGTTGTGGGTAATCACCCGCTCGTTCGGATTGGCCGCCGCAGCGGCCTTTTTCTTCTTTGACGGTTTACTCGTGAGCGTTTTCCTCGCTTCTGATCTCTGGTTCCCACGGAAAATATACCCCTCTTTTTACACTATCCCCCCCGCAAACTCAAGTTGCACCAATTCCCAATCCCATCTCGGGGGCGGTTGAATTGTCGCATGAACCGGCCGATAATCCCATATCATGTCAACTTCGCCCCTCCAATCCCTCCCCCGTTGGCTGAAACGGAACGTGCCGAAAGGGAACGCCGGGCACTTTACGGCCAAACTGATCGGACAGCTCGGCTTGCAGACCGTCTGCGACCATGCGAAATGTCCGAACCGGATGGAATGTTACTCGCGGAAGACGGCCACGTTCATGATCCTGGGCGACGTTTGCACCCGCGGCTGCCGGTTTTGCGGCGTGAAGAAGGGCAAGCCGTTGCCGCCCGACGTGGACGAGCCGCGCCGGGTGGCCGAGGCCGTCGGCCGGCTCGGGCTGAAGCACGTGGTCATCACCTGCGTTACCCGCGACGACCTGCCCGACGGCGGCGCGGAGTATTTTGCCCGGACCATCGCGGAGATACGAGGGGAAAAAGGGGGTTGTGTTTTGGATTCCGAGGGGTGGCCGCTTCAGCGGCCACTTGAGACGCCGACGATCGAAGTGCTCCCCTCGGATTTCGCCGGCAACGCGGCCGCGGTCGATCGGCTGATTGAAGCGGCCCCGGAAGTCTACAACTACAACACGGAAACCGTCCCACGATTGTTTCCCACGGTGCGCGGGGTAAACGAAAAAAAGGTGTCAGAACTATTTTCCGCCAATAGTTCCCCCGGTGTTATGCTGAAGCATAACCTACGCGGAGTTTTCCCCGACTATCGCTGGACGCTGGAGATATTTCGCCGCATCCGCCGTGCCGCCCCGTCAATTGCGCTAAAGACCGGCATGATGCTCGGCCTGGGCGAAACGACCGACGAATTGCTCGACACCTGGACCGATCTGCTCGAGGCCGGTTGCCGGATGTTGACGCTTGGCCAATACCTTCGTCCGTCGCTCGCTCAGATGCCGGTGGTCCGCTACGTGCCGCCGGAGGAGTTCGAGCGGCTCGGCGAAATGGCCCGGCGAATGGGTTTCGAGCAGGTGGCCAGCGGCCCGCTGGTGCGCTCGAGCTATCACGCGCGGGAAATGCTGAACGCCGAGTAATCGGAGCAACTTTCGACATGCCGGAACTGCCCGAGGTTGAAACCATGTGTCGCGGCGTCGCGGCGGCGGTCGGTTGCCGCATCCGCGACCTACGGCGGCCGAAGTCGCGGCTCAAATCCATTCTGATCTCGCCGAGGATCGACCATTTTCGCCGCCGCGTCGCGGGCCGACGCATCGCGGCCGTCCGGCGGGTCGGAAAACGGGTGGTGTTGGAGTTGGAAACCGCTCGCGCCGGCAGCCCTCACCCTGACCCTCTCCCAAAGGGAGAGGGGACCAAGTGTGCCGGCAACGATTTGATCGTCCTTGAGCCGCGCATGACCGGACTCGTCTTGCTCGCCAATCCACCGGACGAGGAGCATCTGCGGCTGATCTTTTCACTCGAAGGAGGCCGGGCCGAAAACATCCTCTTCTGGGACCAACGCGGCCTGGGCGTGGCCCGGCTCCTCTCGCACGAGGAATTCCTCCAACACTATGGTCCCAACCGCTTGGGACCGGACGCCATGTCAATCTCGCCGGATACCCTGCGCGAACGGTTGGGCGGCGGCCGTCGGGCGATCAAAGTTGCGCTGCTGGACCAACGCGCGTTGGCCGGCGTGGGGAATCTTTACGCCTCGGAGATATTGCACCGTGCCGGCATCCACCCCGCCGCGCCCTGCCGCCGGCTCAGCGCGGCCGACTGGTCGAGGCTGCACGCGGCCATGCGCGCCGTGTTGCAGGCGGCCATCCGCCACCAAGGCTCGACGCTCCGCGACGGCACGTACCGGATTGCCCGAGACGACCCCGGCGGCTATCAACGCTATCACCGCGTTTACCAAAGGAAGGGCGAGCCGTGCCTTCAATGTGGCGAGGCCCGGATTGAGCGGATCGTTCAGACGCAGCGCTCGACGTTTTTCTGCCCGGTTTGCCAACGTGCTTGTGGTTCCCGCCGGCGGAGGTAAACTGGGGACGAGAATTAAACACCTTGTTCCCACGCTTCGCGTGGGAACACACCGAACAGGACGCTCCGCGTCCGCTGGGGCTGAAAACGTGATATACTCATACCCGGCAGTAGCGTGGGGGGACGCAGAGCGTCCGAGCCATGCGTTCCCACGCGGAGCATGGGAACGAGAGTATTAGCGGAGCATGGGAACGAGAGTATTATATGAACAAACGCAAGATTTTCCGTTCCGGCGTTGTCGTCTCGATTGGGACAATTGTGCTTGCCCTGACGTTTGCGTCCGCCGCCGTTGCCCAGGGCCGGCTGGGGCCTATCCTCCGCGGCGCCGATAGGGATAAACAAGAGAACGCCGAAGAGAACTCGCCGGCGGCCGAATCGTATGCCAAAGGGGTTGCGGCCCTCGAAAAGGCCAACGTGGACGAAGCCGTCAAATGGTTGAGCCGGGCGATCAAGCTCGATCCGAAGTACGCGCCGGCATATTGCGACCGGGGGTTGGCCCTGGTGATGAAGGGGGAAGCGGACAAGGCCATCGCCGACCTGACGACCGCGATCCGGCTCGAGCCCGACGGTGCCCGATCTTATTTCAACCGCGGTTTCGCCTATTTTCACAAGGACCAGTACGAGAAGGCGGTGGCCGACTACACCAACGCCATCCGCTTGCACCCCAGCTACGCCGACGCGTACCGCGATCGAGGCTTCGTGCGTACGCTGTTGGGCGATATGGACCGCGCCTTGGACGACTTGAACTTCGCCGTCCGGTTGGCGCCGGACGATGCAGCCGCGTACATCAGCCGCGGCAAGGCGTACCTCGAGTTGGGCGAGTGGGACCGCGCCATCGCCGACTTCGGTCGGGCCGTCAAGTTGGCCCCTCGGGACGCCGACGCCTGGTGCGAACGCGGCAACGCTCTGGCGATGAAAGGCGACTACGACGGCGCGCTGGCCGACCTGGAACGGGCGGTGACGCTCGCCCCCGACGATCCGACCGTTCGCTTCACCCGCGGCTACGCCTATCGGAAGAAGGGCGAGCTGGACAAGGCGGCGGCCGATTTCAACGAGGTGCTGCGCGTCGATCCGGAGTTCGGCGAGGCATATCGCGAGCGCGGCTGCGTGCTGGCCGCCAAGGGCAAGCTGGACAAGGCGTTGGCCGATCTCGACAAGGCGATCGAGATATACACGGACGATTACGAGGCACTCCTCCGCCGCGGCGAAGTCCACGCCTGGAAGGGGAACCTGAAGAGGGCAATCGCCGATTTCGACGAGGCTATCAAGCTCGATGCGGCTTTTGCCGAGGCGTATTTCCATCGCGCCTTGGCCCATCTCGCCGGCAACGACTTGACCGAAGCGGCGGCCGACTACAGAACGCTCGTCCGACTCGATCTACGCAAGTCCGATGAATACAAGAGTTGGGGCCGGCGCGAAGACCAGGAAAAACGCGGCAAAGCGGTCGATCGGCTCGAAAAGACGCTCGAACAGGCGAAGACCGACGCGGAAAAACATTCGCGGCGAGCAGTCGCGCTGCACAAGGCGGGTGAACTGGAAAAGGCCGTCGAGGAGTACGGCAAGGCGTTGGTCCTATATCCGCGCTACACGGAAGTTTATTACAATCGCGGCCTGGCACGCCGCAAGCTGGACGACGTCCCGGCCGCGATCACCGACTACTCGCGGGCGATCCGCTTGGACCCGGGCTACGTTCCCGCTTATGCCAACCGGGGTTTCGCCTACTACAAACTAGGCGAGCTGGACTTGGCAATCGCCGATTTCGAGCGGATTCTCGAACTCGATCCGAAAAACGCCGACGCGCGGAAAAGCCGCGAGGTGATTCTCAAGATGCGCGCCGGCAGTCGGAAAAATAAACCGTAGGGTGCGTCCGAGACGCACCATAAACTATAGAATATCGGTGCGTCGCGGACGCACCCTACGTTGCTTTTTTCCCGGGGAGAATGGTTATGAAATCTGCATGGGAGCGTGTGGCGACGCTTGTGCTGGGCGTTGTCGTGGCGACCGCGATTGGCTGCCCGGCTCAGAATCAGACAATACCAGACACCGGCCAAACAGGAACAAGCGAGGGGAAAATGAGCAATACGAAAGAGCCGTTTGGAAAGACGCCCGAGGGCGCCGAAGTCGATCTTTACACGCTGACCAACGCCAACGGGCTGCGGGTGAAAATCATAACCTACGGGGCCACGATCACCTCGGTCGAGGTGCCCGACCGCGACGGCCGGCCGGCCAACGTAACCCTCTCACTCGATTCGCTCGACGACTATCTGAAGGGCCATCCCTATTTCGGCTCGACCGTGGGCCGATACGCAAACCGCATCGCCAAGGGCAAGTTCAGCATCGGCGGCAAGGAATATACCCTGGCCGTGAACAACGGACCCAATCATCTACACGGCGGCGAAAAGGGCTTCGACAAGGTCGTCTGGAAGGCCGAGCCGATCGAGGGAAAAGATTTCGTGGGCGTGGTGTTTTCCTACGATAGTCCCGACGGCGAGGAAGGCTATCCCGGCCAGCTATCCGCCAAGGCGACCTACAGCCTGACCAACGCCAACGAGTTGCGGATGGAATTCACGGCCACGACAGACAAGCCGACGGTGGTCAATCTGGTCAACCACACATATTGGAACCTGGCCGGCGGCGGCGCCGGCGACGTCCTCGATCATCTGCTGACGCTCAACGCCGATCGTTTTCTGCCGACCGATGACGGCCTGATCCCCTTGGGTGAGTTGAAGCCGGTTAAGGACACGCCCATGGATTTCACTCATCCGATGACCATCGGTTCGTGCATCGAGCAGGTCGAGGGGGGCTACGATCACTGCTACGTGTTGAACAAGACCGACGGCGATACCGAGCCGACGTTCGTGGCCAAGATAACGGAGCCGGGCAGCGGTCGGGTAATGGAGATTTTCTCCACTCAGCCGGGCGTACAGTTTTACACCGGCAACTTTCTCGACGGCACGTTGACCGGCGGAGGAAAGCCCTTCAAACGGCATTACGGTTTCTGCCTGGAGACCCAGCACTATCCCGATTCGCCCAACCGGCCGGAGTTTCCCTCGACGTTGCTCACCCCGGGCGAGAAATATCGGCAGACGACGGTCCATAAGTTCAGCGTGGAATGATTGGGCGCGGCTTGAAACGGCGACGTGACATCCGTTTAGCGGCCGCCGGTACGGCGGCCCCGGTCGGCCCTCAAGCCGTCGTCCCGACGGCTGCTAAACGAGCAGCCGATGCTTGCACCGCACCGTTCGTTTGTATATGATACAAGTGGTTTCTCCCCCATTGCATCCCGCCAAACTCGATCTCCGAGGATATTGCCATGAATCGCCGCAAATTTCTAGCCGCATCCGCCGCGGCGGGCATCGGGTTTTCAATCGCCGGGCGGTTGAAGGCCGCGCCCTGGAAGACCACCTTGCACAAGGCGCTGATCGGAGTGCCGAACGAGGAAGTGTTCGCCCGTTGGAAGGAGGCCGGGTTCGAGGGCATGGAAACCACGAAATGGCAGGCCTTGCCACGCGAGGCGGCCGCCGCGCGCAAAACGGCCGAATCGTTCGGCATGCGGATCCATTCCGTGTTGTTCGGTTGGGGAAAGCTCAACGGCGGCGAGGCGGCGCTGTCGGAAGACGTGACGAAAATGGAAATCGCCCTCCGCGCGGCGCAAGACTACGACGCGGACGCCGTGCTCTTCGTCCCTTGCAAGATCGGCGGCATGCCGATCCCCCGGCCGCGCGATTTTGACATCCGTTTCGACGAAGACTCGGGCCACCTCGAGCAGGTCGTCGCCGGCGACAATTCGAGATACGAAAAATACATCGAGGCCCACAATCACGCCGTCGACGCCTCCCGCGAGGGCGTCGAACGGCTGATACCAACGGCGGAAAAGACGGGCGTGGTCGTCGCCCTGGAAAACGTCTGGAACAATCTCTGGGTAACGCCCGCGTTGTTTACGAACTTCGTCGCCTCGTTCGACAGCCCTTGGGTAAAAGCGTATTTCGACATTGGCAACCATGTGAAATACGCCCCGCCGCAAGATTGGATCCGCTCGCTGGACAAGCTGATCGTCAAGTGCCACGTGAAGGGCTTCAAGCTGTCGGCCGACCGCAACAGCGGCAAGTTCTGCAACATCCGCGATGGGAGCGTCGATTGGCCCGCCGTGCGAAAGGCCCTCGAAGAAATAGACTACAACGGTTGGATGACTATCGAGGGCGGCAATCTTTCACCCGATGAACACGGCAAACGACTCGATTTGATCATCGCGGGCGAATAAAAACCGAAACAAGCTCCTGGTTCCCACGGAGGATCGTGGGAACGAGAACCAATCCGTTTCCTTATTCCATTTTCTCGGAGAGTACGCCAGATGAAGACCAAAACGCTTCTGCCGTTGCTTATTACTTGCTTGATCCATGCCTCCGTAGTCAGCGTGTGCGCTGCCGCCGCCCCCGCCAAGAAGATCAGGGCGGGCATGATCGGCCTGGACACTTCACACGTCACGGCGTTCACGAAGATGTTGAACGATCCAAAGGCCACCGGCGATCTGGCCGACATATCGGTCGTGGCGGCATATCCCGGCGGCAGCCCCGATCTGCCGGTAAGTTGGGACCGCGTAAAGGGGTTCACCGAGAAGCTGCGCGGGATGGGGGTCGAGATCGTCGATTCCATCGACGAGTTGCTCGATCGGGTTGACGTGGTGTTGTTGATGAGCGTCGACGGCCGGCCGCACCTGGCCCAGGCCCGGCCGGTTATTGCCGCGGGCAAGCCGTTGTTCATCGACAAGCCTATGGCCGCCTCGCTGGCCGACGCAATGGAAATCTTCCGGCTGGCGAAGGAAAAGGGCGTCCCCTGTTTTTCGTCATCGTCGTTGCGGTTCGGCTCGGAAGTTCAGGCGGCCCGCGCCGGCAAGACGTTCGGCAAGGTCCGCAGTTGCACCGCCTGGAGTCCCATGCACATCGAGCCGCACCACCCGGACCTCTTCTGGTACGGCATCCACGGCGTGGAAATCCTGTTCACGATCATGGGACCGGGGTGCGAAGAGGTCACGCGCGTCGCGCCGGAGCGGGTGGCGGGCGTATGGAAGGACGGCCGACGAGGCACGTTCGTCGCCAAGAAAGGTTACGGCGCCGCCGTGGAAGGCGACAAAGGAAGCGGAGAGACCGGCAAGTACGAGGGTTACGCGCCGTTGGTCGTCGAGATGGTAAAATTCTTTAAGACCGGCAAACCGCCCGTCAGCGCCGAGGAGACGTTGGAAATCATGGCCTTCATGGAAGCGGCCGACGAGAGCAAACGCCTCGACGGCGCGCCGGTGAAGATCGAAGACGTCATGCGTCGGGCCAGTGAAAAGAACGCCTTGGGCGGAAAGTAACGCCGCGTCGCAAGTAACCGTTCACAGGGGACTGTCCCAATTTTCGCGGCGTGAGGGACGTTGCCTTGGAAAATCGCTTGATCGCCGCGAAAATGGGACTGTCCCCCTTGCGCCGCGGGAAGGGGACAGGTCCATATTTTCGGCCAACCGTTTGCCCGCGAAATGCGTTTTTCGGCCGAAAAATGGACCAGTCCCCCGTCCGCCTTCTCTCGTTGGGGCGGCAGTAGAGCTGCCGCCCCAACGAGACCGCTGTTCCCCGATCCCTGATTCCGCCCCATTTAGAAATTATATGTCACGCCGACAAACGCGCCGTGCAACACCAGGCTGCTGTAGTGCTGGATGTTGGCGATCTCGGGCGTGTCGACCATGTACTGCGGGAATTGCTCGTCGGCCAATCCCATGCCGGTGACGGCCACCACGCGGTATCCCACCCGGGCGCTCCAGTTCCGCGAGAACTGCCAATCCGCGCCGATGTCGATCTGCGTGAGGAAGGAAATGCAGTTCTTGGTCGAGTTGACCGGGAAGCTGCCGTAGGGGCCGGCGCCGACTCGCCCGTCGTTGGTGTACGCCCGGAACGTTTGGTCCATGTAGTTGTTGTACAGACCGACCTTGGGCGTGACGAACAGCCGCACACCGTTGTAGACGTTGTACGCGGCGTCGAAGCCGAACTGGACTCCCAGCAAGTTGTTGGAGATGCGCTCGCTGAAATACGCCTCGGCGCCGCTTTGGCCCCAACTGCCACCTTGTCGCAACGAGCCGAACGTCAGTTGTTCCTCGAAGCGGAAGTAGCGGATTCCCACCGACCAGCCGATATCCCAATACGACTCGTCGGCCCAGGCCAACTGCTCGCGGATCAGGTTGATCTCGAGGTTGTGGAACTCGTTGCGTCGCCATAGACGATGCTCTTCGGCGCCGTCGAACCAGTCCTGGGCGGCCACTCCGCCGAAGGTCATCGGGTCGACGATCAGGGGCGTGCTCACGTAGCCGCCCGGATTCGTCGTGTACCGGTGGCCGGAGAAGGCCTCGGTGGTCCAGTAGGTCGCCTCCAGGGCATAAGGCACGCATCCGCAGCCGCAGAACCGGCGGCCGAAACGCACTTCGCCACCCCACTTCCACTGCATCCCAAATTGGGTGTTGGTCAACTGGTCCGTCACGGAGCCGTCGACGTAGCTGGTCCAGAGGCGGCGTCCATTACTGCGGCCCATGACCAACGCCGAGAGGGAGGCATACCACGGACTATAGTACCCGTCGCCGCAATAGTCTTCGCAGCCGTAATCGTTGGGGTATTCGCCGCAGGCGGCCTGCTCGAAACGCCCCAGGACTCCGCGATACGGCCCGTTGTCGTAGTTGTCCTGTACGATGGTCGCCTGACCTTGATGGACCGGTTGATTTGAGTAAACCGGCGCGGGCCTGGGCGCGCTTGCCGCGGGGGCCATCGGCGGGGCCGGAATCGGTTGCACCGGACCCGGTTGCCTGGCGACGGTCAACCGCGTCGGTCGCCGAAGGTAAGGTTGCGGAGACTGGTACTGTGCCCCAGGCTGGTACGGCCGATAGGCGGCCGCCGGCGGATGATAATACGCCGGGCTGGGTATTTGTCCGGCCACCGGGGTCGCCGTGGCCGGATAGCCGGCCGGCGTTGCATATTGGACGGCCGCGTTTTGTCGCGGCATCCGCAACACTTCGGGAGAACCATACAGTCCGTATTGGGCAAAGGCCGCCGAAGCGCTGCAAAGCGCTAGACCCGTATAAAGTGCAATCTGAAAGAGCTTCACGTTAGGAGTCCTTTCCGGTCAATTCACTTAATCCGTCTCACTCGTTACAACAATCGTCGCGGCTTGCGGCGCGGATTTGAGGAAACTAACGTTGAATCCGTCTTTTCGTTTCTGCGCAACGCACCAATCGGCGCTATCGGCGCGACCGCCCAAGGCGCGTATCCGACCGCATTGCGTCATCTCGACGCAATCGCCAAGGCTTAACGCCGCCAAACGGCCGACCGGGTCAAACGGGGGAAGGCTGGAGAAGTTTGCCGAAGAATCCGGCAAGGGCGTGGTGAACGACCAAACCACGCCCTTCGCTTCGCTCAGGGACGTGCCACACTTGCCGTTGCTCGATCCTGCCGCGCGACCTCCTCCGCCAGGCTTTTGTAGTCCTTCGCGCCGTTCGAGTCGGGGGCGTACTGCAAGATCGACTGGCCGAAACTAGGGGCCTCGGCCAGGCGGATGTTGCGTCGGACACGCGTTCGGAAGATTTCAGCGTCGGCCCAGGGTGTCGATTGTCCACGGGCGTTTTGGAAGAACTCTTCCACGTCGCGGCCCACCTCGGCGGCCAGCCGCGTGCCGCCGTCGTACATGCAGAGGACCACTCCGCCGAGCTTCAGGTTGACGTTCAGCCGCGAGGCCGCCAGACGGATGGTCTCCAGCAACTTGCTTAGGCCATGCAGGGCGAAGAAGTGCGGCTGCAAGGGGATCAGCACCTCGCCGACCGCGCCCAGCGCGCCGAGCGTGAGGATGCCCAGCGACGGAGGACAATCGACGAGCAAGTAATCGACCGGCGGCGGGTCGGCGCGCAGCTTGTCGCGGAGAATGAAGAACGAGGACGGGTCCAACGTGCCCGGCCTTGCACACGCTTGGTCCGTTTCCTTTTTCCGCCCTTCGATCAATTCCACCTCGGCCGCCGCCAAGTCGAGGCTCGATGGGATGAGCCAGAGGTTTTCGGCCACCTGACGGCACGCTTCGCCGGCGCGGGTGTCCTGGGTGAGCAGGTGGTAGATCGACGGTTCGTCGTTGCGCGGTTCGACGCCCAGGTGCAGGGTAGCGTGTGCCTGCGGGTCGAGGTCCACCAGGCAAACGCGATGCCCCATATCGGCCAGTGCGGCGCTGAGATTGACCGCCGTGGTGGTCTTTCCCACTCCACCCTTCTGGTTCATTATGGCGATGGATCGCATGGCGCAGCGGCGTGGGTTGAGGTCATATTCGTTTAGCGGCCGCCGGCACGGCGGTCCTGGTTCGGTCGCAAGCCGCCGTACCGGCGGCTGCTAAACATGTGACGACCGACCGAGTTTTACGCTATTGCTACGACTCCTCCAATAGCTTCTTCAACGTGTTCGCCACCAGCACGGGGTTGTCGCTGGCGACGAGATGCTGAATTCGGCTTTTGGGGACTTTCAGCTTCTCCAGCGTTTCGGCCACCCGCTTCCAGAGCCGCGACTTGGCTTGGCCTTCGGCCAGATACAGATCGGTCACCAGTTCACCGAGCCGTTGGAGCATGATCTCGTCGCGGTTCTGGTAGTAGTTGCGAATCGTGCGGTCTTGGTATGAGGATCGTTTGGGCATTTTGGAGTGTATCGCAGATGGCATAGTTTAGCCCCGGCGTCCACGCCGGGATGTGAATGTATGGCATTATTGGTGTTCCCGACGTTGCGTGCCAGGGGGGCGTAGCAGTCCGTTGAAAAAGGGCGCCACTGCTGGCTTGTCCAGCAGTGCGGGGAGATAACACCCGGAAAAACACTGCTGGACAAGCCAGCAGTGGCACCCAAACTCCCGAAATCCGACTTTTTCAACGGACAGGTAGCGCATGGATTGTCGCACCCGGCACAAGTGCCGGGGCTAAACGGCCTCTTCCATCTTTTCCTATTCCCCCTTACCATTGCCCCCATGAAACGCGCCGCGCGACACCCACTAATTTCGGGGGCAAGGATTACCAGCCTGGGAACCTTGGCCTCCCGGGTGCTGGGCTTGCTCCGCGAAAGCGCTACTGCCTCGTTGCTCGGGCTGGCCGGCGTAGGGGCCGGCAGGGGCGTGATGGACGCCTTCGTGATCGCCTTTCGCATCCCCAACCTCTTCCGCCGGCTCTTTGGCGAAGGGGCGCTGACGGCCAGTTATCTGCCCGTGTTGTCCTCGCATCTGGAAACCGACCGGCAAGCGGCCCGACAGCTCGCCAGCGTGGTGGTCACCCTGTTGATCGTCTTGCTGACCGGGCTGGTGGCGGTGGGGGAATTGATAATCGGCCTGATCTGGTTCTTTTGGGGTGACGTGCCGGGCGTGGGGTTGCTGATGGGGCTTTCGGCCGTGATGCTCCCCTACATGCTGTTTATCTGCGTCGCCGCCCAGTTGACCACCATGTATCACGCGGCGGGGCACTTCACCATCCCCGCGCTGACTCCCATGGTGTTGAACATCGTGTGGCTGGCGGCGGCTTGGGGAGTGGCCCCCTGGTTCGCGCCGAATCAAGTCGGCCAGGCGTACGTGTTGGCGGTCGGTGTGGTCGTGGCCGGAATCCTGCAAGTCGTTGTGCAACTGCCGATGTTGCGCAGCTTGGGGTTCCATTTCGACTACAACTGGTCGGCCGCCCAGGCGGGTTTGAGGCGAATCGGCCGCAATCTGGCCCCCATGCTCGTCGGTTTGGCCGTCACGCAGATCAACACCTTCAACGACAGCCTGATCGCCTGGGGATTGGCGGCGCCGTCCGGCGGGTCGGGACTGATTCCTTGGCTGGGTGGCGCAATCCGCTATCCGTTGGAGCAAGGGGCCGTGGCGGCGCTCTACTACGGCGAGCGGCTCGCCGAGTTTCCCGTCGGCATCGTGGGAACGGCCGTGGCGGTGGCCATCTTTCCGCTGCTGAGCCGACATGCCGCTCGCGGAGACCGCCGCCGATTGGGCGAAGACATGACGCTCGGCCTGCGATTGGTGCTCTGCTTGAGTGTGCCGGCCGGCATCGGGCTGATGCTGATGGCCCACCCGGTGGCCAGGCTGTTGTTCGAGCGCGGGAATTTTTTGCCGGCCGATACACTTCGGGCGGCAGGGACGATCACTTGCTACGCCACTGGAATTTGGGCATATTGTGCGACGCAGGTGGTGGTCCGCGGATTCTTTGCCATGAACGACGCCGCCACGCCGGTCCGGGTGGCCGCCTGGATGGTGGGGCTGAATCTGCTGCTAAACTTCACGCTCATCTGGCCGATGGGCGAGGGCGGATTGGCGACGTCTACCGCGATTGCCGCCACGGTTCAGGTGTTCATTCTGGCGGCGATCTTCTCCCGCCGTCGGGCAAGCCTGGGATGGCGGTCCCTGGCCCTGGTGGCCGCGCGAACCAGCGTCGCCAGCGCCGTGATGACCGGCGTCGTCCTTTATTCGCTCCAATGGACGCCAACCGACATCGAATTTTCCAGTCAGTTGATTAGAGTATTCGTACCGATCACACTGGGTGGAGCCGTATATTGCTTGATCTACCGGTTGCTCGGCGGCCGAGAATTGGGTATGTTGCTTAGGGGGAAAGGATGAAGGATGAAGGATGAGGGATGAAGGAGCGGCAGCAAACGTTGTCTCATCCTTCATCCCTCATCCTTCATCCTTCTCTCCGGAGGGTTCCTTGAAACAGATCATCGCCGTCGTTAAGCCGTATCTGGCCGATAAAGTGCTGGACGCCTTGAAGCGCGTGCCGGTCGAGGCCTGCGGCGTTTGCGAAGTGAAGGGCTACGGCCGGCAGAAAAGCTATCTCGACCAGTATCGGGGAAGCGAGTACTCGATGGCCTATCTGCCCAAGGTGGAGATCACCCTCTGGGTCGATGAGCCGAGCGTGGAGGAAGAAGTGGTGCGGACGATTGTCGAGATTGCCCGCTCCGGACGGATGGGAGACGGCAAGATTTTCGTCCTCCCTGCCGACAGCGGGGAAGATTTGCAATAATGTTTTCGATCCATAAAGCCGCGACCGCCGGTCGCGGCTTTATGAAGCGGCATACGTCGATACAAGAAACAACACCAGCCCGGGCGCTGGGAGCCGGGCTAGTGAAATTGGCCGGAGATTACCGCCACCGGTTGGCCGGTTTAAGCCGAGGGGCGACGGTAATGTTGGTAAGCCAGGATGACTTCGTAAAGGTCCATCGAGATGGTAACTTCGTCGTCGGCAAAGTCACGCAGCCACGTCCGTTGCGATTGGACCGCGTCGGCCAGCAAGGGCATAATCTCCATCAGCGGAACGGTTACCGTCTCGCGCTGGTTTTCGACGACGCCAACACCGGCGGATTCGTCTTGAGGTCCGTAATATACCCGCAAATGGTTGGCCTGCATGGGGGCTTCCTTCCTTGATGCGCCCACCCTGTCCGTTCTGTCTCTTATTGTATCGGCTACGGGTGACTTGCGGGTTTGATGTTTTTCGAGGAAAATGTGGCTTCTTCGGGTAATATGGGTCATTCATGGATATTTTGGACACTGCCGTAACGATCGACCTGCGTCAAGTCGGGCGCGGCTTGGACACCCCCCTGCGCCAAATCCAGGCCACCGTCGAACTACTCGATGAGGGGAACACCGTCCCTTTCATCACGCGCTACCGCAAGGACCAAACCGGCGGCCTCGACGAGGAGCAAATCCGGGAAATTCAGGGGCGGTTGACCAAGATGCGCCTGCTGGCCGACCGCAAGCAAACCATCCTCCGTTCGATCGAGTCGCAAGGCAAACTGACCGAAGAGCTGGCCAAGCGAATTCTGGCGGCCACCACTCCCAAGCGGCTCGAAGACCTGTATCTGCCCTACAAGCCGAAGAAGATGTCGCTGGCCACGTTGGCTCGTTCCCGCGGCCTGGAAGAGTTGGCCGGTGAAATCTTCGAGGCCGCCCCGACCTGCGCCGATTTGGATGCACGGGCCGCCGACTTCGTCAGCATCGACCGCCAGGTGCCCACCGCCGCCGACGCGCTGTTGGGAGCCGGACACGTCCTCTCCGAACAGATCAGCGAACGGGCCGAGTTGCGGCAAAAACTCCGCGAAGTTTTGCAGCGATCCGGCGTGCTCGTGAGCAGCGGAATACCGGTCGAGGGAAAACCGGCCGCCGAGGAAGAGGCGAAGCCGGCCGTCGAAGAATCGCCGCCATCGACCGAGCAACCGGTGGAACAAACACCGCCGAGCGACTTGGCCGCCGAGCCGCAAGCCGACGGCGTGCCGCTTGCGGCTTCGCAGGGCGAAGCACCACGGCCCCCCACGGCCGCACAACGCAATCTCGCCAGGAAACAGGCCAAGGAAGCGGCAAAGAAGAAGCGGGAGCAGTTCAAGAAGAAGCAGGAAGAAAAACGGATCAAGGCCTTCAGCGATTACTTCGACTACCGCGAGAGCATTCGCAGAATGCCGCCGCACCGCGTGCTGGCCATCAACCGTGGCGAACGGGCGAGGGTGTTGCGGGTACGGATCGAGTCCGACCTGCAAACCATGATGAACATCGTGGAAGAAGCGGTCGTGCCGCCCGGTCATCCGCACGCCGATTACCTCCGGGGCTGCGCCCGCGACGCACTCAGCCGCCTGATCCTGCCCAGCCTCGAACGGGAGATCCGCCGCGAACTGACCGATCGTGCCGAGACGCACGCGGTAAGCGTCTTCGCCAAAAATCTCCGCAACCTCCTCTTGCAGCCGCCGATCCACGACCACCGCGTACTGGCCGTCGATCCCGGGTTCCGCAGCGGCTGCAAGCTGGCCGTGCTCGACCAATTCGGCAATCTGCTGGACCACGGCGTGATCCATCTGGTGAGCAAGCCCGACCGACGCGACGAAGCAAAAAAAATGGTGCTCGATCTGATCCAGCGGCATCAACTCACCGTGGTGGTCATCGGCAACGGAACAGCTTGCCGCCAGACCGAGGATTTTTTCGCCGAGTTGATCGAGAACGAGTTGAATGACAAGGGCGTGGCCTACGTCATCGTCAACGAGGCGGGCGCCAGCGTCTATTCGACCAGCCGCGTCGGTCGCGAAGAGTTCCCCGACTGCGACGCCGTGCTGCGCGGCGCCATCTCCATCGGCCGCCGCTTGCAGGATCCGTTGAGCGAACTGGTCAAGATCGACCCGGCCAACATCGGCGTCGGGCTGTATCAGCACGACGTGAAGGCCAAGCACCTGCGGACCTCGCTGGACGAGGTGGTCGAATCGTGCGTGAACTACGTGGGTGTGGACGCCAACACGGCCAGCCCGGCGCTGCTGCGATACGTCTCCGGCCTGAACCAGCTTACCGCCCGCCGGCTCTGCGAATACCGCCGCGAGCACGGACCGTTCCGCTCCCGGCAGCAGTTGCGCGAAGTGCCCGGACTGGGTGAGGCAACTTTTGTTCAGGCGGCGGGGTTCCTGAAAATTTCCCGCGGCGAAAACCCCCTGGACGCTACCTGGATCCATCCGGAAAGCTACGAGAGGGCCAATCGGGCCTTGCAGCGGCTGTTCGGCGCCGAAGCCGACCTGGGCAACAAGGAAACCGTCGCCGCCCTGGCCGAGCCGATCGCCGAGGTAGACCTCGAATCGCTGGCCAAGGAGTTGGAGGTCGGCGTGCTGACGCTGAAGGATATTCTGGCGCAACTGGTCCGGCCCGGCCGCGATCCGCGCGAGAACCTGCCCGCCCCGATCTTCAAGCGCGGCGTGCTCAAGCTCGAAGACCTTGCGCCGGACATGGAACTGACCGGCACCGTGCTGAACGTCGTCGATTTCGGCTGCTTTGTCGACATCGGCATGCACCACAGCGGCCTGGTCCACGTCAGCCGGCTGGCCGACAAGTTCATCCGCGATCCGCACGACGTGGTGGCCGTCGGCGACATTATCAAGGTTTGGGTGTTGGGGATCGACAAGGAGCGGCAACGGGTGTCGCTGACGCTGGTCCAGCCCGGCACGGAGCGGCCCAAGCACCCGCGCCGCGGCGACAAGCCGTCGGGCGACGAGACTCCCGCGCGCGACAGGGGCCGCGGCCCACGTCGGCCGCCGCAGCGAACCGCCTCTGGCGATCGCCCCCCACGGCATAAAGCCGCGACCGGCGGTCGCGCCCCACAACATAAAACCGCGACCGGCGGTCGCGCCCCGCACGGTCGAGGCCAACAGAGACCCGGGCAGCGTCATCCCCAGTATCGCCCGCGGCCGGCGCCAAAGCCGCTGGACCCCATTACCGAAGAGATGAAATCGGGCAAGACGCCGATGCGCACGTTCGGCGACCTGATGCAATTCTATCAGCAGAAACCGGCCGACGACGGACAACCGCCGGCCAAGGAAGACGCGCCGGCGGCGAAAGCCGTGGAGGACAAATCTCCTCCGGCCGTCGAGCAACCCGCCGCGGAAAAGGTTGACTCTCCGGCCGTCGAGCAAGAAGCGCCGACAGTTGAAAAAGAGGCGACGCCGCCGGCCGTCGAGCAAGAAGCGCCGGCGGCGGAAAAGGCCGAATCGTCTCCGTCCGACCCGCCGCCGGACGCCGTTGCTGAATCGGACGAGCAACCCCGTCAACAGTAGCACCATGCAAGCCCCGGAACCGGACACCGGCGACGAGATCGTGCGGCATTGCGGTTCGGCCGCGCGGGCGTCGTTTCCACGCGCCTTTCTCGAAGGTCTGGCGGCGCCCTGGGTCGGACTCCGCTACATGTCCGACAATCCCAAGCTCTGGCGTTACGGCATTCTGCCGGTCGCCGTGAACCTGCTGATTACCGGCCTGCTGCTGGTGCTGCTGATCGTCGGCGGCGCATATTTCTTTCCGGCGATTCATTCATATTTCGAGGAGGGCTGGATGTGGCGGATCGTCGAGGCGTTTGTCGCGGTGGCGGCCGTGATGACGGCCCTCGTGCTGCTGATCGTGGCCTGGATCGTGCTGCAAGCGGTCCTCTGCGGCTGGTTCTACGACCGACTCGCCCGGCAGGTCGAACTGCGGCTGGGTACGAATCCCGACGAGTTGAAAGACGCGCCGTTTGTGATCCAGGCGGTCGATACGTTGCGGGTGGTGGGGTTCCTGTTGCTGGCCAACGCGGGCTGCATCGTCGTGCAACTGATACCAGTGGTCGGCTCAGTGCTGGGTCTTTGCGGCAGCTATTACTTCACCTGCTCGACGCTCGGTTTCGAGTTTTTCGACTATCCGCTATCGTTGCGCGGGCTGCGACGATCTGAAAAGCTGGCTTTCGCCCGTCGCCGCCGCCCATACACGCTCGGGCTGGGCACTTCCGTGGCGGTCCTCGCCTTCGTGCCCATCATCAACGCCGTATTTCTAACCACGGCCGTCACCGGCGCCGTGCTGTTGCACAAACGACTCGCGAGCAAGTAGGGTGGGTCAAGCGAAGCGTAGCCCCACCACGTTTTTCTCGTCCTTGGTGGGGCTGCGCTTCGCTTGACCCACCCTACATATCTATTCCGCCGGGGCCAGGGCCAATTGACGCAGTGCGTCGAGAACGGACAACACGTCGTCGCGGGCAATGTCCCGCCAGCCGGACACCTTGTGCGCGAGTATCGCCAGCTTCATCAACTCGAACGCCTCATTCACGTCCGGCGGCAAGGGGGGCAACGACTCGAACGGACGCACCGGCGGCGCTTCGGCCGCGGCGCAGGACGCCTCGGGCAGTCCGGCTCCGTGCGGAGCGAACTCCGACTCATCGTCCTCGGATTGGCCCGCGCCGCGGACCTCGCCCACCGTCTCGGAGATCGTCTTCGGCAGTTGTTCATCGTCGCCGTCGGAGACGTCCACTTCCGGCTCGGAAACGACGAGGGCTGAATTGCCCTGCTCCAGATCGGCTTCGACGGCGCCGGCGGCCTCCCGCCGCTGATCGCGCATCTTGGGGACCGACCAGCCGTTTTGCACGGCCCCTTCGAGATACATCTCGGCGTCGGGCCAGTCGAGCGCCGCATGGAAATGGCTCCAGTACAAGCCGGAGTACTGCTCGAAAACGTCGCCGAACCGCTCATTCACGCGCCGCAGGCGGCCGACGTGTTGCGAGCTGACCCCGCCGACCCGCCGGCTCCAGGCCTCGTCGGTGTATTCTTCCGGCGGCGTGCCGGCCTCTTCGAGCGCCTCGCGCCACTGGCGGATGATCTGTCCCTTTTGCCAGTTCGTGGTGCTTACCAATTGGTTCCAACGGCCGACGTACTCGGTCGAGGCCTCGGCGACGAGCGTCGCTTGCTCTTCCATGAAGATTTACTCCGTGAGAAGTTTTCAGTTGTTAGTTTTCAGTTTTCAGTTATCAGTTTTCAGTTGCATATCTGACCACTAAAAAAGCTCGTAGGCCGGGTGTCCCGCCTTCTCTCGGCTGTGGAGAAGTCGGGACGCAATCCCCAGCCTACGAACCTGGACGTGAGTGACCGCCGATCATTTTACCGCGCGGGGGCGTCGGCTGCTCCAGCGGTTGGCCAAAGGCACGAAAATATCAACGACAACCCCCGTAAAACGCGGGCGAAACGGGCCGATCCCCCCGAGAGTGCCGGGCGATGCGGTCGCCGCTCGGCGTGGAAAAAATGTTGACGGCGCGGAGGGCGGCGATTCAGTCCTCGGACGGCTCGGACCCTTGTTCTTCCGACTTGGCCGCTTCGGGCTGATCCGCCGCTTGAATCCTGGCGGCCGCGACGGGTGGCTGATCGCCGCCGACGTTGCGCAACACGAACAATACCCGTTGACGAGGAACGGACCGGGCCGGCGACCGCGTTTTCCGTTTTTCTTCTTTTTCGGCCTCTTGCCGCAACCGGTCCGCGTCATGCTCGTCCGCGTCCAGTTTACCCCGCCCGATCGCTTCTCCCAGTGGGTCGGGACCGCGCGCCGGGGTTTGTCGCGATTTCGCAAGGTTGTTTGCCGGCGGTGCGGCGCCGAACGTGCCCGCGCCGCCGCGCAAAGCGGCTTCGGACTTGGCCGCCTTTCCCGTCGCGCGGGCGGTTGACTTCTCCCGGAAACCTTCGCCGGCGCCGGCTTTGGGCCGCGCCTCGAGCCGGCCGAGTGCCAAGCGCGACAGAGTCGCTCCTCGCGGCGGATTCACGGAAACGTTCGAGAAAGCTTTTGGTTGCGCGACGAGCGCGGCCAACGTGGCCTCGATCTGCTCCGGGGTGGCCTCGACGTAGATCAAGTTCACTTCGCCCGATTCCGGCGGCGGAGCGATCTCGGCATCCTTCCACCGCTTCTCCTTGTCCACGCCTTTTTGCACTGCTCCATCGTCGTTGGCCTTATTGTCGTCGTCCAAGTCTCTCAGATTGAGTTGCCTGCGCCGGGTGATGCCGTTGGCGGCCAGCAGTTTATCGAAGGTTTTCCGCGCGACCGCCTCGGGCGTGACGTCGCAATGGACCACGAGCACCTCTTTGCCGGCCCGGGCCTTTTTGTCGGCTGCGGCCGGCCAACCACTCATGGCATTGTTGGCGCGGAGCGCGGCGGAGGGGGCAGGGGGCGCTTTCGGCGCCGGCGCGGCCCTTTTCGCCAATTTCGTCACGAACCGATCGCCCGAAGATTCCTCGGCCGTGTCGGCAATTTTCTCGGCCGGCTTCGCCGATTCGACGACCGAGTCGCGGGCGGCTTGGATCGTGGGCGGCAAACCCTCATGCTCTTCGACCGGTTTCTCGGGCTTAGGCGTCGCCAGGGCCACTTGCCTGGCGTCTTTGTCCGCCGCCGGATCATCCTGATGCTGCTCGAAGACCGTAATCACGACGGCAAAAGCAACGACGATACCCGCCCAGGCCAATCCTCGAGCGTTGAAAAATCTGTGAAAGACCGATCTGCCCAGGGGTACGCTCTCCGGCGTCGAGTCCTCCGTCTCTCCGGGCGCGCCTTCGAGTAGCACGCGCCGCGCGGCGGTGCGCAGAACCGCCCCGCTCAGGTCTTCGCCGATCTTTTCTTGCGGCAGGGCTTGAAGCGTGACGCTGAGCGCGCGGAGATCGTCGAGCAGTTGCCGCGCGGCCGGGTCGGCGGCCAACAGCCGTTCCACGTCCGCCCGTTCGGCGGCGTCGAGTTCGCCGTCGAGGTAAGCGCTGAGCAGTTCGTTTTGCGTCGGATCGTTCATGGCGCCAAAGTCGTTGGTTACAGCGGTGTTACTGGCCGGTAAACCGGCCAGCCCTCGTTTTTCTAATCCCTATCCTCCGCCTTTTCGGCGGCCAACATTTCGCTTAAGCGTTCTTTCAGTTGCAGTCGTGCTCGGTGCAGGCGGCTGCGGACGGTGCCGATCGGCAGATCGAGCACTTCGGCGATTGTTTCGTAGCAACAGCCGTCGATTTCGCGCAATACGATCACGGCCCGATAATCTTCCGCGAGTTGTGCGATTGCGCCGCGCACCCGGCGGCAACGTTCCTTTCGTTCGAGGCTTTCGGCCGGGTCGTCTTCTTCGTCCGGCGGTTCCAAATTTGCGTATTCCCTTGCGCGGTCCATCGAGGCCATCGGCCGGCGTCGCCGTTGGTGGCTGATGGCCGCGTTAAAGGCGATCCGGTACAGCCAAGTGTAAAACGCGCTTTGGCGGCGGAACGTCTCCAACTTGATGAACGCCTGGACCAACGCCTCTTGGACGATGTCTCGGGCGTCCTCGGCGTGGCCGACCACGTGGAAGACCGTGTTGAAGAGCCGGTCCTGGTATTTCAGGACCAGTTCCCCAAAGGCCTCCGACCGGCCCGCCAGCGTCTGGTCTATCAGTTGGGCGTCGTCGCTCACTGCGGTCTCTCTGGAGTTTAGGACGCGCGTCGGGTGCCCATAAGTTCCCGGCCGGTGCAAGTGGGCGGAGATCGCCGATAATTGCCACCAACGAGGGGGTAATGCAAACGACCTCTCATTCCCGTCCCACTACCTTGTTATCTTGTCTTTTCGGGGGGCGGCTGTCAAACCCCCGGCCGCAGGCTTATTTCTATTCGGTCACAATGGACTTTGACCACTCAGCCCGCCGGGGTGGGGAGTGGGGCAACTCATCGAAGCGTACCAACCACCTAACCGCTCAAATGCTTGAATAGCTCCGGTGGTAGAAATAATTTCATTTTGGGATCGATGTCGTCCGACTCGGCGAACCACGGGCAAGCCGCCTCGCCACGAGTCTGAAAGATCTTATGCAGGAGTTCTTTGAGAATAAGTTTGATGCTGTTACCTTGCTCTCTGAGGTTAACTTCGGGAATCGTATGGACGTACACCCCTGGTGCTATAAGATTTGCACAAACATAGATATCCCGGTCGCCCTTTGTAACATCCGTCAAGCGAAACGGCAAATCAATTTTCAACCGATGGATCACCCGCACAGGCCCCCAGTACGCGCATTTGTCGAGAACGTAGCGCGAAGTAACGAGAGCGGCAACCAACGTTTCAAGACACTTGTGTATGGGGACGATCGGATTCTGGGTTTTCGTGGCGAGTGGCGCCCAAGCAAAATGGACCAGGCCGGTTCGTCGAACGCAAGCATAAATTAGACAGTCGTGAAGTTGTTTGCCGCCGCCATAGTGGCGGTATCCATTGGAAACCACTTTGAGACTCTCAACCATAGAAATCCATTGTGTGTCATTAAGGGGACCGTTGGCAAGTTCCGTGCCGAAATTCTGGCCGAAGTACTGTGGGTTCACCAAGTCTCGGTGGCCGAACCACGGAATCACCAACACGGACTCTTGCGTTTTCGGCACAAGCGCCAACTCCTCGGCGCATACTTTCTCCAGGTCCGCGTCCAGGGCTAGCCGGCTGGTTGCAATGCGCAGGTAACACTCACGAATTTCCGGCTCCGTCATCAAGATCGTCCGCTTTTCGCCCCGCCGGTAGAAGCGATTTTCCTTGAAACCGGTAACCATGTGCAAGTCGCTCGCGTACGCCGGATATACCTCCACAACCAACACAAATCCTGCGTTGTTCTGGACGGGAACCTTGCGCATGTTACAGCGAGGGCGGGGATGAATGCTCGACAACAGAACGTCTTCCAATCGCGAGTCGATGGTTCCATCAGTCAGCGGGGTGATTGAACCTGCAACCAAGGAGCCATCGGAAAGCTGCTTTTCATCAACTCCGTAGAAGATTCTACCACCTACGGTGTTGGCCATTGCCGAGACGTCTTTTGCCGCTTCAGCCTTGTGTTGTCGGTCTGCCAAATTTAGCTTCCGTTTGAACTCCAGTTTTATCGACTCCGGAACCTCGTTCTGCTCGAGCGAGATCACTTCTTGTTCGGCGATGTCTTCAAGATTTCTGCTGAACATGTCTTACCTCAATCGTTCGCGATAGGACGGGGCTCCAGGAAATGCGGTGCGTGAGAAAGGGGAAGATTTCTCCACATCCGCCCATAATCCCGACAGTGGCTGCCGTGGTCACCACAAACAACGGCCATCGTCCATTATTTTGCCGATCTTGGTGACGACTGTCAAACCACCCAGCCATCGGCATGACAATTGTCGTTAGTCAACGCGAAGGAAGCTGCTGAAGGTGCTGACTTGCTTTTCAAGAGGCTCTCTGATATATTTAAGGGATAATCGACGGGAGCGGACCTATGGAACACATTGTTCAAGCCATATACGAAAACGGCGTGTTGAAGCCGCTGGGTAAACTTGATCTCGGCGAGCATCAACAGGTGCAGATTGTCATCCAAGCGGATGCACCAGCCAACTCCAATCAGCAGGCTGAACCCGTCGATCCGCTCGAGGGCGTCCGTTGTGCCACGGGCATTGCCGATCTTGCGGAACATTTCGACGATTATCGCCTCGGCCTCCGCAGCAAATGAAACCTGTATTCTTGGATGCCTCGGGATTGATTGCGGTGGCCAACACGGATGACCAATGGCACGATCAAGCCGAGGCGGTTTGGCGCGATTTGCTTGACCAGAACGCCTCGATGACAACCACCTCCCTGGTGTTGTTTGAATTGGGAGATGGGTTGGCAAGAATCGATCTGCGCCCGTTGGCTATTGAACTCTATGATCGTTTGCGGCGTTCGCCGCGGGTGCAAATTGTCTTCGTCTCGTCCGAACAAGCGGCAGCGGCTTGGGAGCTTTTCCGCGACCGACCGGACAAGACGTGGGGAGTGACGGACTGTGTCAGCTTCGTAGTTATGAATCAGCTTGGCATTGAAGGGGCTTTTTCCTTGGATCGCCATTTTGAACAAGCCGGATTCCGTCGGCTGATTCATTCCTAACCGGAAATCGGCATCGCCTCACTCCCGTTCCAGATAGCAGACGACCTGCTGCGTCATCGCGTTGGCGTTCAGCGTCAGGACGGCGCCGCCGCGGGAGGCCAGCGGCATGTCCAACACGTGGACCACGTGCGACCATTTCGCCTCGCCGGGCATAATCTCCGCCAGCCGGTTTGGCGTCTGCTCGAAAAACGCCCGGTTCCAGGAGTTCCCCTCGCGCCCCGGGAACAGCGCCATGTAGAGCATGTCCATTTCCACCAGATCGTTGAAAAAGTGCGTGCCCAACGAGACGTCCGGTACGAGATCCTCGCGCATGGCGACGATTTCGCAGAGGATTCGCGCGGTGTCGATTTCGGCGAAGCTGACCGGCACACCGAGCGAGGGCGTGGTGGTTCCCCAGCGGCCCGGCCCGACTAGCATCACCTGCCGCGGCGACGGCCGGTCGACGTGCAGCAGCCGGCCGATCAGCCGCGCGATCGAATAGCGTTCGCCGAGCGGGAGCTGCCCGTAGGCCGAGGGCGAGACGTAGACCAGCCGGTCGATATGGTTTACCCTGCTGCGGCCGATCACCGCGCCGCGGGCCTCCAGCACGCGGTCATCGGGTTCAATCGTCTCGGGCAGCGCGACGGCGGGACTGTCCGAGAGAATTTGCAACGGCCGGCACTGCACCAGATTTATTTTGTAGCGGTCGCGGTCGAGGAAGTTCGCGGTAAACTCCAGATCGACCGGATAGTCGTATGCCTTCTGCAGAGTTTGGAGCATCTCGCGCATGTCGGCGACGAAGGGTGTTCGGGTCAGCAGATCGTCGAAGGTGAGCACCAGGTTTTCGCGGTCGGCCGTCTCGTCCCGGCCCGGCATGTGCGGCGACCGCTCGTCGCGGGAAGCGAATATCTCGACCGGCAGCCGAAAACTCCGCGACGCCACGCGGGCGAAATCGCGGGAAACGAACTGATTGGCCTCCAGGTCGATCACGTCCACCTTTCGTTGGGAATACTGCCGCACCTCGGCCAGATCGCTTTCCGGGCGTCGTTCGGGGGCGTTCAGCGCCACGATCCGCGTGTAGTCGTCGTCCGACCGGTCGACCGCGCGGGTACCCAGGCCGAACACCAGCCGCATCACGCCGGCGTCCGGGTCGATGCTTTCGTGCCAGACGTACGGGTTGCGCGACAGCGCCACGCCGGCCACTTGCGGATAAAACATGCTGCCGTAGCCGATACCCGAGACGCGCTGCACCAGCAGCGACATCTGTTCGTCCCGGTCGAGCAGTCCGCGCTGGGCGCGATAGCGCAGTGCCGCCTCGCTCATCGTGCTGGCGTATACCGTCTTGATGGCCGAAAGAAAATCTTGCAGCCGCCGGTGGTGCGGCCCTTGGTTGGGACAGAAAACACTCTCGTATTTACCCGCGAAGGCGTTGCCGTAGCCATCCTCCAACAGACTGCTCGAGCGGACGATGATCGGCGCCTGGCCGAAATAGTCGAGCATCTCGGACAATCCCTTGACCAGATATTCGGGGAACTTTCCGGCGAGTATCCGCGCGCGGGCCTCGTCGATTTGATCGAGAAAGTGGGCCAGCTCGCGCTGCTTCTCGCGCAGCCACCAGCAATCGTTCTCCACCAAGAACGAGCAGAACACGTCCGAGCCGATGAAGAACGAGTCATGGGCCTCGAGCAAGTCGTGCCAGCGGGGATCGGATTTTTTGAGGATGGCGCGGGCGAGGATCATGCCGACCGACTTGCCCCCGATCAGGCCCGTGCCGATCATCCGACGCCAGATGTCCAGCACGTCGGGTAAAGTGAGATAGCCGCCGATCAGTTGCGAGAGCCGCTCGTCGCGCGAGACGGCCATCCGCAACAGTTCGGGGACCAGCCGGTCGGCTTCCTCGACCGGTCGCGTGCCGCGGCGGACGCCTTCCCAACATTCCTCGGCGTGGAGAAACGTGCGGGTCCACTTACCCAGCCGCAGGCGTATGGTCTCCAGGCCGGCCCACGGCTGCGCGGCGAGGATTTCGGCGGTGGTCGAGCTTTCCATCACCGGCCGGAACAAGTCTTTTTCCCAACGATGCAGGACGTGCATCGTGGCCGAGTAGCGCCCCTCGACCTTCAACGGATGGACGTAGAGTTGTCCCTTGTGTCGGTATACGTCGGCGAGAATCTGCGTGGTCCGCTCCACCGCCGCGGTGGCGTGGAACGAATGGCATTGGCGGAAGACGGGGAAATAGGCCGTCGATTGCTGCCGAAAAATCAGCGGACATATCAGCCTGAAGAAGTTGCCCAGCATCCGGTCGCTGCACCAGTCCTCGGCCAGACTGGAGAGACAGTCAAAGACAAAAGAGGCTTCCGGCCCCGCTTCGTGAATCTTTTGATGGATCGCCGCGATGAACCGCTCGAACCCGTCGCCGGTGTCGAGTTGATGGATGGTCGCCCCGAGCGATTCGGGCACTAAAGGATCGTGCCGAGCGAAGCGGAAGTAGACCAGCCGGCCGCCGCCGGCCGTCGCCGATCGGCAATAGGGGAGCATGAAGGGCGAGAAGTCGCTCAGTGAGTCGACTTGCCAGACGACGTTGTCGCCCGGCATCAGTCCCCGAAAAACGCGATCCAGTCCCGGCAATCCAGTGCTAGGCATAAGCGGAAAGATTAGGAGAAAACGGGGCGAGGTTGTCGTCGTGAAAACTCATGGAGAATCGACGTTGGCGTCCGATCCTTACGCTCTACGCCGCGCGTATCCTCCAAAGACCAGTCCGGCAATCGCCAGCAACACCAGCGTGGACGGTTCGGGGGTCGTGTGCTCGGGGCCGCCTTCGATCAGCAGCCGTTTAGAGACGGCGTCGGCCGGATACGTAGACTCACAAAAAAGGTAGTTTATGCCCAGATAGCCGTCCTCCATCACGATGTCGTAGAAGCCGTCGTCCATGATCTTGCCGGCATCGGGAACGATATTTCCGTCGGCGTCGTAGAGTTGGCCCAGGATGACTATTCCCGGATCAGGGCAAGGAGTGAGCAATGCGATCGAATAGGTGCCCGGGGTCAAATCATCGAAAGTGTAAGTTCCGTTTGAATCGGTGTACGTAATAAGCGGCGGATCGCCGCCTTCCTTGGTAAGCGAGAGTTCGGCGTCGATGATTGCCCAATCCGTGGTTTCCATAATGCCGTTGCCGTTCTCGTCGAAATACACGTAGCCTGAAAGGCTGTTGGCCGCAACACCCTCGTCCGACACCTCGGCCGCTAGGAGCATCATGGACGAAGAAGGCGGCGGGTCAAACGTGTCGTTGGTCGGCACGTAAGACGTGGTGGAACGCGAGAAGCCGCCCCACTGCCACGTGTCGTAACTGGCGGCGCCGATCATCTCGGCCGGCGCATTAGAGGCCAGCAAAAGAGTTATTCCCATACAGAGACAGACACGCCAAACATGCGGCGCGCATGCCGGAACCAACCGCCGATGTTGAGTTGTCACGAACACTGCCTCCGCGTTATTATGTGTACGCGAAAAATTCCCTGTAACTTTCCTAATCCTCATTCTAGCTAAAGCTGCTAAAATTGCAACAATTTGGCGCAAGACGGGGCAAAGGTTCCATCTACTTATTTCTTTCGGAAGAAGACATTGATATCCCTAACGCAAAGTAAAAACGGGGGGGTATATCACCCGCAATACCGCCCATACGCCCCAAGGCTCCCACGGTAACACTGGGTATCCTTCGCTGGTGGCATTGGGAACACTATGCCGGAACAACCCGTAAGGTCATTCCGCCCGTAGAGTGAGCGTCTAGTGGTCCACCAAGCTGGGTTTGACAGGTTGGGTGCCACTGGCTCTGCCAGTGCTTGCTTCGATGCAACACTGGCAAAGCCAGTGGCACCCAACGAGCCAACCTATCAGTTTCCACTTGGTGGACCACTAGAGATGCCCCGCCGATCCGCGAGATTAGGCCGGTGGTTGTCCGATGAACGCGGCGTTTACCACAGCCATTCCAGGCTGAGCGAGAGGCCGTGGTAGAAGATATTGCCGTTGGTGTTGATCTGGTTGAGCGTGTGGGGGTTGAACTGAAGTTGCTCGACGGCCAGGGTCATGCCGGAAACCCACATGAAGTCGTAGCCCACGTGGCCGACCAGATTCGGCCGGAACTTGTGGGTTGCGAAGAAACCCACCTCGCCGATCAACGAAGCCTCGTGTTTGGCGGCGGCCAAGCGGCGGCTGAACGTGGGGGCATTTGCAACGCCCGAGTTGATCGTGCTGGCTTGGTCGGAGAAGTTGATGTACGGGCCGAGCCTGACGCGGATGCCCCAATCCCACCGACATTTGCGGAAGGTCATGTCGGCGCCGAACTGAAACCCCAGCAGGTTGTTGTGGGATACGATGTCGTAGTCGCCCGTGTATGTCGTCCCACCCGTGGTGCTCTCGCTATGGAAGCGGAACGTCTCGTTATCCTGAAAAAATCGCAAGCCGTAAATGTATGACATGTAGGTTCCCGGCTGACATTCGCGCCGCCACTTGCCGTTCGGGTGCAGCACCAGACGGTCCTGCTGGCCGCGCGGAACGATGCGGCCGTTTAGCTCGAAGTTGTTGGTGTAGGACGCATAGTAAGTGGACTGCAAGTCGGCATAGTCGAAGCCTGTGAGGGAATATCCTTGAACCATGAACTCGCTGAACAAATCTCCGTTGCCGAGGTGCTCGACCTTGTCTTTCCACCCATTAGCGCCCCAATATGTGAACTCCACGAAGTGATCGCGATTGAGAGTGTCGCGGGCGAAGTAGTGGCCGATCGTCATGGCGTAGGCGGCCGAGACGTCGGGTGCGGCCGACTTGCTGCTCAATACCGCCGTCCAACCAACGTTATTATCCCATGTTGATCCTATCACTTGGTTTCGGGGCCGGCTGCGGGTCAATATTCGGACGCCTTGTTTGGTGTACCAGTCGGGCGGGCATCCGCTGCCGCCGCCGCAGTTCGCGCAGCATGGTCCCACCAGAGCGCCGTCCCAAAGGCCGTTGTCGATCATGAAGCCATCGTCCATCATGCCGCCATCCGGCGCCTGGAGATAACTCTGTCCAGGTTCAATCATGCCGTCGGTCGGCTGATCGCCGTCGGCAACGCCATTGTCGTATTGTGGCGACACGGGTATGAGTTGCTCGGCGTAGGGGCCGGTCGGTTGCTGCTTATAAACGTCCTGGGCCACGGCCTGAGAGCCGACGCACAAAACGATCCCAGCAATAGCCATCAAGAGAGGCGTCAATGCCGTTTTCACCAGAATGTCCTCCTTGCCTAATCTTCCAGCGCTCGTAGCCCGTGCGCATCAGCAGCGGATGACTACGAAAACACACAACAGGAGAATCGACCAACGACGCCCCGGAGAACAGGAATAATCGGTAGATGCGCAAAAAACACCGCAGGCTCGGCGACAGTCAGTGTTTCCCGAGATGCCCTGTCTTCGCGCATTTCGCTGGGTTCAAGTCCCTGTTTTATGTCCAGGAAGGATGGATGCGGTAGCGATATATGGATAGAGTAGGGGATATTGCTTACTGGGATTGATTTTCACGAAAACAGAGTGAAAATGGTTGCATCTTGTTGTTGTCTCGGTTTACTCGGTTCCCTCGCCGGGAAAACTCCGCTCAACGCCGCGTGGACGCGGCGGCTAAACTTTGTATGTGGCACACCGCGTGGACGCGACGGCAATGGCGGCTGTTGATTCATCACTCACCCTATTTTGCTGATACTCATAATGTCAAATCCTATCAAATCTTTATTGTCCAGCGGCACAATACTTTGGCTCGACTCGATCGACCCTGATCTGGTCCGTTCCAACCGGGCCACCGGCGCCACCGGCGCCACGTCCAATCCGATCATCGTGGCCGATCTGTTGGCGACCGGACGATTCGACGCCCAGATCGAGCAGCTCATCCGACAG
Organism: Planctomycetota bacterium; assembly: GCA_030611515.1. Classification (GTDB taxonomy): domain Bacteria; phylum Planctomycetota; class Planctomycetia; order Pirellulales; family Thermoguttaceae; genus JAHIKV01. Next base: position 39,345 of record JAUWPQ010000002.1, read on the forward strand.
CGGCTCGACGACGCCCAGATCGCCTGGCAGATGACCGATGCGATGGTCCGCGACGCCGAGGAGGTGTTTTTACCCGTCTGGGAGGAAACCGGCGGCGACGACGGCTACGTCAGCTTCGAGCTTGATCCGCTGCTGGAAGACCCGGAGTTGGATCTGTCGCATGCCAAACGAGTCGGCGAGTACGTGCGGCTGGGGCGGCAGTGGTCGGCGGGCCATCGGAACCGGATGATCAAGGTGCCGGCCACGCCCGCCGGATTGGACGCCCTGGAAGAATTGGTCGCCGCCGGCGTGACGGTCAACGTGACGTTGATCTTCACCTCGCGTCAGTACCAACAGGCGCGGGAGGCCGTATGGCGCGGCGCGCAGCGACGCAACAATCTCGACGGCTTCAAGAGCGTATACAGCATATTCGTATCCCGGATAGACGTATACACCGAGAAGGCGGCGCCGGAGCTTTCGCCCGCCGCACAAGGCATGGTGGGCATACTGAACGCCAAGCGGATTTGGGCCGACAACCAACAGTACTGGGCCGAACGGCCGACGCCGCTACGGCAGGAGATCGTCTTCGCCAGCACGGGCACGAAGAGAGCCGACGATCCGCCTTGGAAATATGTCGAGGCCTTCGCCGGCTCGGACATTCAGACCAATCCGCCGGCCACGAACGAAGCGGTCGCCCGCAGCGATCTCACTTTCACCCGCCAGGTAAACCGCCTTCCGCCCGAGGAAGTGAGCGAGGAGATCGACCGGCTGGTGGACATGAAAAAGCTGGAATCCACCTTGATGGCCGAGGGGATCGCCAAGTTCGCCAATCCGCAGAAGAAGCTGTTGGCGTTGGTGGCCAAGAAACGGCAGTCCGTTGCTTGACGCGACGCCGGTGACGTGGATAGACTAAAGTGGAGGTGTACGCCATGAAGCTAATCGTAACTTTGGATCGTGACGAGACGGGCATGATCGTAGCCGAATGTCCCGCAATCCCCGGATGCATTTCGCAGGGACGCACCGAGGACGAAGCGATGACCAACATCCGCGATGCTATTCAAGCGTGTGTGGAATCCCGCGTCGCCAATGGTATGCCTTTGACCGTTGCTACTCGAGAAGTTGAGGTCACCGTGTAATGCCACGATTGCCCGTTGTCTCGGGTCTTGCCCTTATATTCATATTCGCCGTCTCTGCCATTTTTCCGGCCTATGCGACGATAGCGAGCGACGACGCCCGCGCGGAGGCCGAGGGCATCCGAAAACTGTCCGGCAAGCGGCTGACGTTGTACACCGATCTAAGCGGCGCGGAGATCGACCGGCTGCCGGCGGTCTTCGACCGGGCGTTTCCGCAATGGTGTCGGTATTTCGGCATTGACGAAAACCGTCATGCCGATTGGCGGCTGACGGGCTTCCTGATGAAGGACAAGGCCCGGTTCACGTCGACCGGTTTTTTACCCGCCGACCTGCCGCCGTTTCCGCACGGTTATTCCCGCGGCAGCCGGTTGTGGCTTTACGAGCAGCCAAGCGACTACTATCGCCGCCACCTGCTGTTGCACGAGGGGACGCACGGCTTTATGAATACGCTGCTGGGTAGTTGCGGCCCGCCCTGGTACATGGAAGGGCTGGCCGAATATCTCGGCACGCACCGCCTGCAAGACGGTCGTCTTACGCTCGGCTACATGCCGCGCGACCGCGAAGAAACGCCCGAGTGGGGCCGGATTCGCATTATCCAAGACGCCGTGGCACAGCGCCGAGCGTTGCGACTGGACGACGTGATCAATATGCCCCCGACCGCGCACCGCACAACCGAACCTTACGCCTGGTGTTGGGCGGTCGTGACACTGCTGGACCGTCATCCTCGATACCAGAAGCGTTTCCGCCGGATGGTCCAATTTGTCCGCGAGCGGGATTTCAACGCCCGCTTCCGCCGGCTCTTCGCCGACGATTGGCGGGAGCTATGCGAGGAGTGGCAACTGATGATCGTCGGCATGGAGTACGGCTACGACGTGGCCCGCTGCGCGATTGATTTCACGCCGGCCAAAGCCTCCCCTCTCCTTTTGGGAGAGGGGCCGGGCAAAATCTCCCCTCGCCCTCTGGGAGAGGGGCCGGGGGTGAGGGCCGTCGCCGCCGACCGCGGCTGGCAAAACTCTGGTCTGCGTTTGGAGTCGGGCAAGACGTACCGCCTGACCGCCTCGGGACGCTACAAAATCGCCACATCCTCCCCTCGCCCATTGGGAGAGGGGCCAGACAAAATCTCCCCTCTCCCATTGGGAGAGGGGCAGGGGGTGAGGGCGGATGTTTCCCCGAAGCCGAAAGTATGGTGGTGCGAGCCGGGCGGCGTCTCGATCCGCTACTACAAAGGCCGTCCGCTGGGCATACTGCTGGCGGCGGTCCGGCCCGACGATCCGCCGCCGGGCAGCACGTCCGCGCTGTTGCGTCCAACGGTGATCGGCCTGGGCGCGACCATCACACCCGCCGAGTCCGGCACGCTCTTCTTGAAGATCAACGACTCGCCCGGCGAGTTGCACGACAACGCCGGCCGGTTGAAGGTGAAAGTCCGACGCGAGTGAGTATCTGGGGCATATTCCGGGGACGGAATGTCCCGGAATGCTCCCCGGAATGCCGGTCACCGTGGGCGCGGAAGAGTAGCTCGCGCGACCTAATCTCGCTACCCTGCACCCATCACCGGCCGAGACTCCTTCAGGCACAGATCGACCAGATTCTGAATCTTCGCCGTGCCGACGCACATTACACTGTCGGCGCCGCCCCAATAGATCTTCACCATGCCGTCGTCTTCCGGGATCGCACCGCAGGTGAAGACGACGTTGGGCACGTAGCCGGTCACTTCCCAGGGATCGCTCGGCTGCAATATCCAGTCGTCGGCCACGCCGATGAGTTTTGCCGGGTCGGCAAGATCGTGCAGCGCCACGCCCAGGCGATAGATGCCGCCGGCCATGGTGGGAAAGACGCCATGGTAGATGTTCAGCCAGCCGGCCTCGGTCTTGATCGGTGTGGCGCCGGGGCCGATCTTCTCTTCGTCCCAGTGGTATGTCGCCGGTTTGATCACCAACCGCGAATCCCCCCAGTGGATTAAGTCCCGCGAGTAGCTGATCCAGATCGACCACGGACTGATGTGCGAATGCGGCCGGTCGAGCCGCACATATCGCCCGCCGATCCTCTCGGGAAAGATCACTACGTTCCGCATGTCGGCCTGGGTGATCAGCGCGATCCGCTGGACGGTCTGAAAATCATGGGTGCGCGCCAGCCCGATTCGCACCCCGTGCCGCGAATAGGCGCTGTAGGTCAAGAGGTATGAATCTTCCACCGCCGTGATGCGGCAGTCCTCCACACCGTACTCTTCGTACTGGGCGAACAGACCCTCGCCGGCCGGGATCATGAACGGCTCGGGGCGAACGCGGAAGTGATAGCCGTCGTCGCCCTCGGCAAGCCCGATGATCGATCGCCCGTTGCGCCGATGGGAGCGAAACAACAAGATGTACCGTCCGTTGTGCTTCACCGCCCCGGCGTTATGCACGGTCTCAACCTCGTAGGGAACATCGTCCTTGGTAAGGATCGGGTTCTTCTGGTAGCGCGTGACGATATCGGTCATTCGTGATGTCCTTTGGCGATCAGTTTCCGGTAGGAAATAGGGGTCAGGTCTTGCAATCCAACATTCCAGCTTGGAAATTCCGACAATTCTGATTCTATGAAAGAGTGATCCTCCTGGTGGTATAAACAATGTGGCAAGTGTTTTGCCCATCAAAACCACAGCAGGAGGACCGAGAGATGTTATACCTTGGAATCGACCGGCATCGCAAGCAGTTGACCGTCAGTACTCGGCGGGAGGCACTGTCGGAAGTGTGCCACTGGTTTTGCCAATGCTTCGTGAACCTCGTGAAAAGACTGCACCGTCCTCCAACGTGCCATTCTCCACTTCTACCAGTAGCACTATGGAACGTCAATCCGCACCCCAGCACTGGCAGAGCCAGTGGCACTCAACGTCAGCCCTTTTCGTC
>JAUWPQ010000055.1 GCA_030611515.1 Planctomycetota bacterium
AAAACGGGAAAATCAACATGTACCCAAAGTGGGTGGGTGGCTCTGCGGCCGTGCGAAACCTTTGGAATGGGTTTCGCGGGCCGCTAATCCCTCCATCTAAGAATTCGTAATCCGTGGTCTAGACGAATGGGGCCACCTTAGGTAGTGGGTAGTGGAGAGTGGAGAGTGGAGAGTGCGAGTCGTGCCACTGGCTCTGCCAGTGCAAATTCGCGGACAGATCGCCAATTCAACATTCCCGACTTCCACTACCAACAAGATGGAACCTTGTCCCATCCAAAGCACTGGCGGAGCCAGTGGCACGCACCGTGGCATACTACCCACTATCCACTACCCACTCTCCCCTCTCTCCTCTCTCCTCTCTCCTCTCCCCTCTCCCCTCTCCCCTCTCCACTACCTCCCCGCCGGGGCCAACTTCAGATCGTCAAAGGCGATTTCTCCGGTGGCCCCGAGCAGGCCGATCCGCAGTACGGCCTCGCGGGCCTTGCGCGGGACGACGAACCGCCTGCTTTCGTACTGCCAATCGAAGGTACCCCGCCACGGCCCCAGCCCGACCTCGCTGATGGTGGCCCGGTTCTCGTCGTAGAAGCTGATGATGATGACGGGCAATTGCCGTGCGTTCTGGCCCGGGCGGATGTCCTTGCCGCGGACCAGCACCGAAAGCTCCAACCGCGGGACTTCTTTTACGTTGACGGCGAAGCCTTGCAGGGCATGGCTGCCGCGACCTGCCGTCTCGTTGGTGAAAACGACGTAATGCTCCCCCTCCGGCGCGTCCTTGGCGGAGACCAACTCCAATTGACGCTGATAATGCCAGCCGTCGGGCGCGGGCGGATCGCCGGCGAACCGCTCGAAGCCGCCGTTGTTGATCGTCGGATTGGCCGGGTCGGGCAATACCTTTCGCCCCGCTTCAGCCCGGCCGGTCATCGGCACGAACAGCGTCGGCTGGAGCGTCTCAGAAACCATTTTGCCGTCGGTCTTCTTCAACAGGCAGAGCGTTTGTCGGTAGCGCTCGCCGACGGGAATCACCATCCGGCCCCCTTCCTTGAGCTGCGCGACCAGCGCCGGCGGCACCTTCTCCGGCGAACAGGTGACGATGATCTTGTCGAACGGAGCATGTTCCGGCCAGCCCAGATAGCCGTCGCCCACCTTCACGTGAACGTTGTCGTAGCGTAACCGCTCCAAGGTTTTCGCCGCCTTGCGTCCGAGCGACTCGACGATCTCGATCGTGTATACCTCGCGGACCAGCTTGGCCAGCACCGCCGCCTGGTAGCCGCTGCCCGTGCCGATCTCCAAAACCTTGTCGCTCGGCTGCGGATCGATGGCCTCGGTCATGTATGCCACGATAAACGGGGGCGAGATCGTCTGCCCATCGCCGATCGGCAACGCCATGTCCACGTAGGCGAACTTCCGCCGGTGGCGGGGCACGAACTCGTGCCGTGGAGTCTCGCGCATCGCCCGGATGACCCGCTCGTTTTTCACCCCCGCCGCGACGATCTCATCGTCCACCATTCTGTTGCGGGCGGACTCCATCGCCGAGCGCGATTGGGCCTGGGCGGCCGTCACACCCAATGCAATCGCCAGGAAACAGGCCACGCTTCGTCGAATACGTTCTTTTGTCACCATATCGATTTGCCCAACGGAGAGACGATGTCCTTCTCGAACACCAGCGTCGCCGACAATTTACCCGGCACGGGCGATTCGTCGTTATGACGGAACGGAACCACTTCGACCAGCGGCTTGCCGCGTTTGGTCACGACGACCGGTTCCTTGGTCCGCGCCACGCGGTCGAACACTTGCAGGCAGTGCGCCTTGAACTCGCTGATAGCCATGGTCTTCATCGGACTTTCATCTCCTAGGATAAATATAGTCAATTAAGACGACCATTTCAAGGAACCATTTCTTTCGGGGTAGTAACAGATTGCGACGATTGGGAAATCGCTCGGGCGATTATCGGCCAGCTTGACGCCTTTCTCGTCAGATGGTAGTGTGAAATAGATGCCTACGGTTCTCCGGATTGGTCCGTTTCGATTTCACTTTTACTCGGATGAATCCGACGAGCCTGCCCACATCCATGTGCGCTGCGCGGACGGAGAATGCAAATTCTGGTTGAATCCAATTGGACTGGCCGACAACCGCGGCATTCGCGGGCATGATCTACGGGAGATCGAGCGGTTGGTATTCAAGCACCAACAGTTTTTGATGGAGAAGTACCATGAACGCCACGGTCGCTGATTGCGTTGCGGTGGTCGAGCCTGCCGCGCTGCGTGTTTGGGTCGAAAACCGCATGGTGTTTTTGGAACTCACCGACGGTCGAATCGTGGGTTTCCCGGCAAATCGTTTCCGTCGGCTGCGCGACGCCACGGCCGAGCAACTGAAAGAAGTGACGTTGGAACTCAACGGCTACGCGCTTCGCTGGGAAACGCTGGACGAAGACATCACCGTGCCCGGCGTCGTCGCCGGCCGCTTTCAACTTCCGCCGGAACCGGCCTCTTGACGCCCCCTGCCGCCCCGGGAGTCAAAACGGGGACGCAGCTAGTTGTTGCATACCAGTTTGCCGATACTAGCTGCGTCCCCGTTTCAGTTTCGTTTCAATTTGTCCCGGGAAACTCGGAACTCCAGTCCCCGGAACTCCATTTGTTATTTTTCGGGCCTCTTCAATTCGTTCCATACTTGTGCGATCACTGCCCATCCTAGATCCGTCGCGTGCATTCCGAAGGCGTCTTTGCCTTCAATTGCATTGACCTTCCATTCAGTCCGGATTAGCCGTGCATGAAGCAAGTCGCGAGTACCTGCGTCAAATCGTTCATTGGATCGTCCATCTGAAAAGACGTTGCAGGCGACCCCGGCATGGAGCGACTTTGCCGGATCTAACTGTTGAATTGTGCCGTAGTGCTTGAGGCATGCAATTGCATCGGGCGACAGCGTTTGAGTGATCGACGAAATGTATTTGTTCTTGTCGTCTTCAAATGCCGTGGCGGCTGCAATGAAAGCATCTGCGATGGTGCCCACCGAATCGCCTGCGTTGTATGAAAGGACAGTGTTATTGCGGATATCGAAATGGAGATCGCTTAGCTTGCCTTGCGTTATCAGGATGATTTGTGGATTCGGTTTCATCCCAAACGCGATTCCTGTTTCGAGCAGCACACCAGCATTTTCAAAGGTGAGATCAGCAAGGACAATGTGCGATTCAAGAATCTGAACGATGATTTCTTCGGTAATAACCCGAGCGGTTCCAGGGTGGTCGTCAGCACGTGTTGGCTGAGCAAAGTTTCGCAGTGTGGCGCGCTTGTTGTTTGCGCATTCTGCGGCCTCTTGAATCTTGTTGTTTGCGCATTCTGCGGCCTCTTGAATAACGTCGCGATAGACGGTGTGTGAGCGATAGCTGAATTGATCTCTGAACGGCATTGCCACGAAGGTCGTGTATTCGGAAGCGATGATTTGCTTCGCAAGGGCCTCGTCTCGATACTGGCGATATATACGATCAGGATTCATCGAATGGTGGTCCTTCGAGGTAAATGACTGTGTAGTTCTTTGGCACGCGGTCGGCAAGCTCGACGCATCCTTGCATAATAGCGCACTCAGTCCAGCCAGCAGTCTACCACGCAAGCTACGCGAGTCGAAACGGGGAGCCAAAACGGGGGACGCGGCTAGTTGTTGCATCTCAGCTTGCCGATACTATCTGCGTCCCCCGTTTCAATTCCGTAGCGCGTACATATATGTGTTTTATGAGGGTGCGAATAATACATCAAGGTCACGGTATCCGCTCACGACTCGAGCAACTTCCACTCCGTCTGCAAACGGCCGATAGATGATCACGTAATTGCCGACCGAAAAAGCGCGAAGGTCCGGCCCGAATTCAGGACGCCGCTGTCCCAGTTCGGGGTTTCTCGCCAACGTTTGGAATCTCTGAAAAAACGCCGCGATTTGCCGATTGGCTGCCAAGGGTTTGTCCCGCCGGACGTAATGGCGAATCTCGGCAAGATCGCTCTTGGCCAACGACGAGAGACGAAACCGGCTCATCGGGGGGCTTCCGGGGCGGGAAAGCGGGATTGCTCTTCCGCCTCGACGTCGGCCAGGAAATCCCGACAGGAGTCATCTCCATATTCCATGTAGTCGCCACGCTGAAGTTGTCCGACGCCGGCCTTCACGTCATGCAAAAGCCGCTCGCGCCGTGCCAGCAGACGCAACGCCTCGCCCACCACTTCAGCAGGGTTATGGTAATTGCCGCTTTCCACGACACCCTGAACAAAAGGCTCTAATTCCGCCGGGATGGGAACTTGCATCATAATGCGCCTCCAAAAGATCTTTCGTCAGTGTATGCCGGATTTGCCCTAAAGCAAGAGCCAAGGTGGATGTAATTCTACATTATCATGCCTGCGACACACCAGTACATTATAGTCCGCAACTTACCGCCTTCCAAGCCGATGCCCCTGTTTTTCGGCAACGGAATCCGCGATAATACAGCAGATGGGCCGATCGCTCGGCATCAACATCGCAACAGGGAGGATTGCTCATGCTCGTGCTTTCCCGGGGAAAGAATCAAAGCGTGGTTATCGGAGACGAAATCACCCTAAACGTCGAGGACATCCGCGACGGCGAGGATGGCCGGTGCGTCTCCGGCGCGACCGTGCGGCTGGGTTTTCAAATGCCGTCTTACGTTTCCATTCTACGGAGCGAATTGCTTTCCAAGCGATCGGGCACTACCCACACGGCCGCGGTTGCCGAGCGGCCTCGAATGCGATCCGGTAAAATTGTCGATATCCCCGACGCACGGGTGCGGCTGCAAATTCAAACCCCGCAAAAGGTTCCTGTTTGCCACAACGGAACACCCGCCGTCGGGTGCGTTTTGGAAAAGGGGGACGGCGGCGAAACCGACGGTCCAAAGATGGTGTATCACATCACCTGCCGCAAGGAAGACCGCATCGCGATCTGCCGCAACATCATCATCGCCGCATTGGACTTTCACCAGTTTGTTTTCAATGAGCACCCCACTTGACTGTCGGCCGCCGCCGGACAATTTTGGCCATGTTGAACCAAACTCTGAAAAACCTGGTCGTCGATCGCCTCCTGCCGCAAGTGCAGACGCCGGCGCAGTATGTCGGCGGCGAGTGGAACGCGGTGGTCAAGGACCATCGAAACCTGCGTGGAAAGCTCTGCCTGGCGTTCCCCGACGCCTACTCGATCGGCATGAGTTGCCACGCCGTTCAGGTGCTCTACGACACGATGAACCGGCGCGACGATTGGGCCTGCGAACGGGCCTTCGCACCGCTGGCCGACATGGAGCAGTTGCTCCGCGAGCATCGTCTGCCGCTTTACAGCCTCGAAACCTTCACCCCGCTGGTGGAGTTCGACGTGCTCGGCTTCACGCTGCAATATGAACTCTGCTGCACCAATGTGTTGACGATGCTCGACTTGGGCGGTATTCCGTTGGCGGCCGACCGACGGACGATGGAGCATCCGCTGGTGATCGCCGGCGGGCCGTGCGCGGCCAACCCCGAGCCGATGGCCCGGTTCATCGACCTGTTCATCGTCGGCGACGGCGAAGAATCGTTGCCCGAGGTGTGCGAACTGTGGGCGCGGTTGAAACATTCCGGCCGCGACCGGGAATCGTTGCTGGCCGAGATGGCCGCCCGGCTCCCTTACGCCTACGTGCCCCGGTTCTACCGACCGGAATACGGCGACGACGGCCGGCCGACGGCGCTGCGCCCGGCGCGAGACGATCTGCCCGCGCTGATCGCTCCGGCGGTGGTTGAAGACTTGGAGTCGTATCCGCCGCCCACGGCCCCGGTCGTGCCGCAGGTCGAGTGCGTGCAGGACCGCATTGCCGTGGAGATCATGCGCGGCTGTCCGGGCAGGTGCCGCTTCTGCCAGAGCACTACGATCAAGCGCCCGTTGCGGTTCCGCTCGATCGAGAGCATTGTGCAAGCGGCCGTCGAGCAATACCGCAACACCGGCTACAACGAAATCTCGCTGCTGTCGCTATCGAGCAGCGATTATCCCGATTTCGACGTACTGATCCGCCGGCTTCACGAGATTTTCCGACCGCTGCACGTCAGCGTCTCGCTGCCCAGTCTGCGGATCAACGAGCAGTTGCGCATCGTCGGCGAGGTGTTGAATACCGACCGCCATTCGAGCCTCACTTTGGCCCCGGAGGTCGCCCGCGACGACATGCGCCGGCAGATAGGCAAACCGATCACCAACGAAGACCTTTATGCCGGCTGCCGCCGGGCGTTCGAGAACGGTTTTTCGCGGGTGAAACTCTATTTCATGTGCGGATTGCCCGGCGAGCGGGAGAGCGATCTGGAGGGGATCATCGAGATGGCGGAGACGATCTCGCGGCTGGGCAAAGAGGTCCGGGGCCGGCCGGTCGAGGTGGTCGCCAGCGTCTCGAACTTCGTCCCCAAGCCGCAAACGCCCTACCAGTGGAACGCCATGCAGCGGCGCGAGTATTTCCGTTGGGCGCATGAATTCTTGCATCGGCGGAAGCGCTTGCGGAGCGTGCGGCTCCGATGCCACGACGTCGAGGCGAGTCTGCTCGAAGGCGTGCTCTGCCGCGGCGACCGTCGGATGGGCGAGGCGATCGAGTTGGCCTGGCGGCGCGGGGCCCGGTTCGACGCCTGGGCGGAAAAACTTAATCCCGAGCTATGGTGGCAGGCGCTCTCGGAGGCGGGCATCGACGTGGAAAAAACGCTGCACCTCCCCTACCCCGCCGACGCCCCCTTGCCCTGGGATCACGTCGGCATCCGTCAAGGCCGCACGTATTTGGAGCGCGAACGAGAGCGGGCGGCGGAACAGTGGGTAGTGGGTAGTGGGTAGTGGGTAGGTTATGCTTTAGCATAACATTTCGCCCCGCAAGGCATTTTTGTTATGCTAAAGCATAACCTACGGCTACTAAAACATAACCTACAACTTTGCGGGAACCGGCTTGACGTCCAATCTCCTGCGTAGTGCAATGTAGTACATGAAGACCACAACTCTTACAATCCGACTCGGCAGCGATCTGAACAAGCTGCTGACGAAGGTGGCGCGGCAGTCGGGTAAGAACCGTAGCGAAATCGCCCGGGAAGCCTTGCGGCGGCAGTTGGGCATCAGTCAGTTCGAGTCGTTGCGGCGACGGATGATGCCTTTCGCCGAAGCCCGGGGATATCTGGCCGACGAAGACGTATTCCGCGACGTTTCATAAAAGCATCAACGCCCGCCGCCGGCCACGAGTGGCCGGGCAAAACATTCCGCCGCAACTTAACGCCGCGTGGACGTGGCGGGGAAACATCCCAGCCCGCAATCCCCCGCCCATCTAGTGCATCTCCGTCGCCACCACGCCGATCCCTCCGCGATAATAGTTGAATTGCACGTTCGGATGATCGGCCAAAAGCGACATCGGCACCGACGAGTCGGGTATCCGCTTGGCAATCATCCACGCCGTCAGTCTCATGCCGAAGGGGTTGTCGTGGGCGCCGGCCTGCCAGATCGACACCTTCTCGGCCTTCCAGGTCTCGACCGGCCCGACCGTCGCCGCGCGGGTCGGCACCATCGAAACCTGTCCGCCGCCGGAGGTCCGCGCGTTCTGGATCACCGTCATCGGGTGCAGATCGGTCACACGAGCGGCCAGCTTGCGATACTCCTCGGGCGGCGGCGGGGCGTCCTGCCAGCGGCCCTCCCGTTTGGGCGGATCGTTGAACGCCCAGTGTTTCACCTCCCCCTGACCACCTTGCATCACCACGCAACGGACCTCGTCGAAGCTGCGGCTGTAGGCCCCCAGGTCGCCGATCGGAAAGTGCAAATGTCCCTCGGGCATACACAACTCCGGTCGGATGCGGTCGAAGCACAACTCCTTGTCGGCCCGGGCGAAGCTCAGCGGGTGCGTCGGCGGCACCGTCCGGCCGGCGTCATCGACCCATTCGTCCATGCCCCAAAAATGTGCCTCGCGCACGTTCAGATCCAGTTCGTTGACCAGCCGGGCCACCAGCGGCAACTGTTCGATCGGTCCGATCGGCCCGCAGATGCCCGCCGGATTGTCGGCCGTCGATTGACGCCAGGCGTTGATATACTCCAACGCCTCGGCTAAATAAAAATCCTCCAGCGTGTCGTACATCACCACGCGGAACCCCGGACGGCCGAGCTTCGCCAGATCGTCGGCCGTGAGCCGGGCGGCGTCGGCGAGAATTTCCGAATCCAATGTCGTGTAGTCCCACCAACCGGGTGCGACTTTGCTGATCGCTCGGCTCATCGAATCAACTTCCTTTCTCGTGTCATTGTGTTCATAAAGTCGCGCTGTGTTGGTCGCGGCTTTATGGCTGCGATCCAAACAGTTCGACCAGCAGATCGTCGCGGGGATATGCGTGGCCGCGGTGCTGAACGAAGGCTTCGGCCGCTTCCACGGCGGTCTGGCGGCCGCGCATCCGGACGTGCCGTCGCATGGCGTCGAGATACTCGTCCGTGCCGTGGTGTGCCCGCAGCCACTCCCGCTGGCTGGCGTGGCAGGCCAGCATCCCGGCCTTTTCCTCCAACACCGCCGAGACGTCCACGTAAGTCGTCGGTTCGACCAGCCTGCCAAGCGAATCGACTCCTTCCACCGGGTCGCAATAGTACAGGTGCGGCACCTGCGAGCCAGGCAGCAGCGGCAATGTCGAAGCGTTGGGTGCGGCGTAAAGAAAACTGGCCGCCCGGCACAGCAGCGAAGTCATCACGTGGTCCATCATGTAGTCCTCGGCGGCGTGGGTGAAAACCACCCGAGGCGCTACTCGACGGAACAGGTCCACGCACTTCCGCAACGTCGGTTTGTCGTAGACCACGAAACCGTCCCGTTCGTCGAGGCAGTGATACGTCGCCCCGATCAACGTGGCGGACCGCTTGGCCTCTTCGGCCCGCCGCGCGGCGATCGCCTCCGGCGACTCGGTCGTGGTGCCGCAGTCTCCGACGGCCACCGTGGCGATATGCACCTCCCAGCCGGCCCGCGCCAGCCGTACCAGCGTTCCAACACAAGCGAATTCGGCGTCGTCGGGATGGGCCATCACGGCCAGAACGCGACGATGCTCCGTGGAATCAACAGTGATGTCGTTCATTTTCCCCGCAAGATCGCGTTCATGTGTTTTTTGTACGCCTCGACGCCGGGCTGGCCGTAGGGGTTTATGCCCACCAGCCGGCCCTCGACGACCGTGGCCAGCATGAGCATCTGAAATAGTTGGCCGAGCGAGCCTTCGTCGAGCCGGGGCAAGGTGATCGTGGCCGTCCGCCGATAGTCCTCGGCATAAGCCTGGTTCACGCCGGCGTAGGCCGCGCGAAGAATGTCCGGCAACGTTTTTCCCGACAACGCGTTGAGATTGTCCTGGTCGAAATCCGACGGCTCGATGGCCAGCCATTCGCGGTGTGTCTGCTCGACCACGATGTTGGTTATCAGCTTGTCGCGGCGGCCTTCCTGATGTTGCTGGCCGCGGGAATGCAGATCGCGGGTGTTAAGGACCGTCAGCGGCGTCGGCCCCCAGCCGTTCTTGCCCAGGCTTTCGGCCAGCAACTGGTCGTACCACAACCCGACCGCCTCCAGGCCGTTTGCCCAGACTGAAAGCACGCGGATCGACTCGCCGCGTCGGGTCTCCATCAGCCGCGACAGCCCGGCGTAATCCAGGGCGGGGTTCTCCAACGGCGGCGCTGTGCGGAACCGCTGGTTGATGGCGGCCGCTCCTTCGAGCAGGTGGCTTACGTCGAGTCCCATCACGGCGGCCGGCAGCAGCCCCACGGCGCAGAGGACGGAATAGCGTCCGCCCACGCCGTCGGGGATGGGGAAGATGTCCCGGCAGCCAATCGACTCGGCCAGTTCGCGCAGTCCGCCCGTCTCGCCGGTGATGGCGATGACCCTGTTGCGAAGTTTTTCATCGTCGCCCCCGCAGGCCTTCCGCAGCGAATCGAGAAACAGCCGAAAGGCGACGGCCGTCTCCAGCGTTGTGCCGCTCTTGCTGATGACGATGATGCCCCAGTCGTCGGACCCCTCGGACAGATCGAGCAGCCCCTGGGTGGAGTCGTTGTCGACGTTGTTTCCCGCGAAGTAGATTTTCGGCCGGCCGCCGCGCCGCTGGCGCGAGAGTTCGTTGTGATACGGATGGCAGCAGGACTCGAACAGCGCCCTGGCGCCCATGTAGGATCCGCCGATGCCCAGTATCACCACCCGATCCACTTCTTTCGCCATCCGGTCGCCCACGGCGACGATCCGTTCCATCAGCGGCCGGTCTTCGTCCAGCAGCCGCTCGGGCAGGTCGAAGAAGGCGGCGTCCAACGGTTGTTTGTCTTCCGGCGGCTGAATGCCCCGTTCGTACAAGGCAAGGTTGTCGAGCACCTCCTGACGCGCGCCGGCCAGCCGCGGGGCAAGCCACCTCAGGTCGGCATCGACCAGGCCCGTTTGGCGAACGAACCGCGGGGCGTCCTTAGGAGCGATCAGGCCGGAATAGTCGTAAGCGATCGGGTCGAGCGGTTTCATGTGAGAACCGGGGTTTGGGGAATGATGAATTATGAATGATGAATGATGAACAGCACACATTCATCATTCATCATTCAACATTCATCATTCGCACTTTCTCCCCCTTCCACCCTTAGCAACCTTTTGTTACCGTGAACCATTCTACCGATCCAAGCTGAAAAATAAAGGAGCCTTGCCGTGGATATCCAACCCCTGGTCCGCGATCTGAAAATCCGGAACGAATCGAAAATCGTCATGTTGGTGGCCGATGGCCTGGGGGGGTTGCCTGTCGTGCCCGGCGGACCCACGGAACTCGAGGCCGCCAAGACCCCAAACTTGGATGCTTTGGCAAAACAGGGAGTTCAGGGAAGCATGTACCCCATAGCGCCGGGCATCACCCCCGGCAGCGGCCCCGGACATTTGTCCCTGTTCGGCTACGATCCGGTAAAACATTTCATCGGCCGCGGGGCCTTGGAGGCGACCGGCGTCGGCTTCAAGCTGGGACCGAAAGACGTGGCCATCCGCTGCAACTTCTGTACCATCGACGCCCAGGGCAACATCTCCGACCGCCGCGCCGAGCGAATCCCAACCGACGAGAGCGCTCCGCTGGCCAAAAAACTCCGCCAGGTGAAAATCCCCGGCGTCGAGATTTTCGTCGAGCCGGTCAAGGAACACCGCTTCGTGGTCATCTTTCGCGGCCAGGGGCTTGGCGGAAACGTGGCCGACACCGATCCGCAGCAGACCGGCACTCCGCCGCTGGCCCCGGTCGCCCGCGACGACGCGAGCAAGCGAACGGCCGAGGTGGCGGCCCTGTTCATCGCCGAGGCCAAAAATCTGCTGGCCGGCGAGCCTAAGGCCAACGGGCTGACCATGCGCGGTTTCTCGGCCGCCCCGTCGATCGACAGCTACGAGGAAGTCTACGGCCTCCGGGCCGCCGCGATCGCCGTCTATCCGATGTACAAGGGCTTGGCCCAGCTTGTCGGCATGGAGGTGGTCGGCACGCCCGGCACGTTGGAGGAGGAGATCGACGTGTTGGCGAAAGCCTGGGCGGACCACGATTTCTTCTTCGTCCACTTCAAGTACACCGACAGCCGCGGCGAGGACGGCGACTTCGATGCAAAGGTCAAGATGATCGAGCAGTTCGACGCGATCGTGCCGCGCGTGATGGCCTTGAAGCCGACGGTGCTGATCGTGACCGGCGACCACAGCACACCCGCCCGGCTGGCCAGTCACAGTTGGCATCCGGTCCCGGCGTTGTTGGTTGCCGATACATGTCGTCCCGACGGTTTGACTGCCTTCGGCGAGCACGAAGCCCTTCGCGGCGGGCTGGGCCATTTTCCCGGCGTTTATCTAATGCCGCTGGCCCTGGCCCACGCCGAACGCTTGGCGAAGTTCGGGGCGTGACCAACATTTCCGCAATGACACACATTTATGAACGTCGTATTGCCAGTGTCACCCGGCGCATTTCTGAGTCCTCTTTAAATCTCTCCCTTTCAATTCATCAATAGCTTTTGCCAATCACCGTTTGCATAGCCGCTATAACACTGCATACAGAATACTTCTCCAAAAGCTGTAGGCGTATGGCACAATCTGCACGACGACCCCAAACCTGAAAAATGGTCCTGCATCCAATCATCGAGTATTGGATAAGTGTGTCCATACTGAATACTACTCGGAGATACAATGCATAAACCGGAACAGGGAACCAGTCCAGGCGTTGCGATTGCCAATCCTGAGCCAATTATTTCGGGAATATACGCTAAATAAACTGGATTCTGGTTATTGCCACGCGGCGAAGAGAGAACCTGTGTATCCCCGTAGCTGATTGTGAAGCGAACAAGGTCTTCAAGAGCGGCATTGCCGTTATGTGTAAAGGATGCGTTCCATTTCCCTCCGTGGAGAGATATGTTCGATCCTTGGAGCAACTCCTGATGCTTTTTCCACTTTTGTCTTTGCCAATCAGATAATTGCCTGCCGTTTAGATGATCGAGAGAAAACCCGCAATTGGGGCATGGAGGCAAGAATGGCGCAGGGCGTTGGGAAGAACAGTCGGGACATGCAAACCATATGTTGTGTTTCATATCGCGTTTCTTGCTTGGCAATTGACTCTCTTGAATGATTGCTATGGAATGTCAAGCTATTCTACTTTCTTATAAACAATGAAGTGTCCATCAATAATACCGTCTCCGTGTACATCAACTGGGGAAATGCAGATTATTTCAATTCCGCAATTACCCTTATTATAATTTGTCATTTCTCCTATCCATAGACGGAGGTCACCGAATCTAACATATGAAATATACTGTCCGGAGTTGAGACTTTCTTCCTGGTGTAAACCAACATAAACATGTTGTTTTTCAGGTTCCTGATAATTACATGCACCAACTACAACCATACCGCAAATTACGATAAGCGAACACAAAAGGTTTTTCATTAATTCTCTCCTTGCTTTCCTTACTTTGAATTATTATCCTAGCCCCCCCGGCTTTGCGTTAGGAAGGATGCGGAGGGAGTCAGCCACGGCCGACCCAACGGGCCAATCGTTCTCCTTGCCGTCGATGGAACGGTTGGCCCGTTGGGCCGAAACCAACTTCATATCACATCGAATCGTTCCCAAGGTGTTGCCCTGGGCTGGGTGAGCGGCCGCCCCTTCGGGGCTGAAAACCGTGAATGTTAGTTTGTCGAAAATTTAGTATTTTCGCCCTTTCGATCTTTCGCGATGAAAATTGCGAATCGCTCTGCAATGTGACAAGCCAGCAATGGCACCCGGCTATCCAGATGACACTATTCTCGGAAAGCACTTCCTTCGACAACCGAATGTCCGTCTTCTTGGGCCCATTTACGCCAGTAATTCAGCCGCGACTTCAGAAATCCTGCTCGTTCCGGTGTAATACGATGATTTTTAAGGATTGCATCTTCCATTCCATCGAGAGACAATAGTTCTTCTGCTATCCAAGGGCTCGTTGAAAATGTTTCCGGTATCCACTTTACATCGAATCGACCATCGCCCTTTGCCGTAACTGTAACCACATCTTCAAGGTCTGGATCGGGTTGTAAACGATCGAAAGAGATCAATTCTTCATTGCGGCCAGTTAATAACGCACCTCGCTGTTTTGATAGCCTAGGGGTTGATTGGACTTCCTGACGTCGCCCATACACGAGGATCAAGTGTAAGTCCCGCATTCGCCTGTCAAATACGGATGATGAGATTCCATAGTCTTGAATGACGGATTGAACATTCACTGGATTGTCAAACCAGACACGCCACTGTGCGAGCTGATTACGGGCTTGGGTAAAATTAGCCGTGGGATTACCAGCTTGTGTGAAAAGCCGTTTCGATGGCTGTTCAATTTCGACCATGGCTGCATACCAAGAACCACTGTGAGTCGACAGCCACATGAAATCGGGTATACGAGCATTGAAACCCTGTAGTTTAGGTTGAGAAATTAACACGCCATGAATTGGAGAGTGTCCCGATTTTGCACCTGGGGTCCACGCACCGGGAACATAAGAAGGGTTGTGCTCCAAGAATACCTGAACATCATGTTCAATTGGATCAGAATCGATTAGTTCATGGTATTCCTTTTGCGCATAACGGGCGTATTCTGCAAACTTGACGGCAGGGGAACCTGATTGTTGTATGTATGTGGGATCGAGTTGGAACATGCATTTCTCCATCGCGCGACTTATTAAGAAAAGTGCTGATCGTGCTGAGGCTTGATGTCTGTGATTATATGTGGCATTTTTTATTTGTCAATTATTTTTAGTATTGGAAGTCAGGCACCCCCGTGCCTGAATAACGAACTAATACAGTCACGGGAACCCCGCGGCCCCTTACGCATACGATCATTCCGCAATCTCATCAGTACAAAACGGATAGCATGGCAATCTCCTTTTTCGCCGGATATTGGCGAGTTTATGAACAGGAGGAAACAGAGGCAACGGAGAATATCTTTGCTCTTCGGAACTCCGTTTCCTCTGTTTTCTCCTGTTCAAGTCATGCTTGTAAATGTTTCACCCTTACGCCCTCTATTCCACTATCCGCGCGTCGAGCCAATCGGCGTGGTCCAACACGTCGGCCCGATCGGCGTAATCGACCACTAGCTCCAGCCGCTTGGCGCCGGCCAGTTCGACCGAGACCGGCACGGGCGGATCGCCGCCGCGAAGGATCGGGCTAACATATTTCTCCCGCCCATCGACCAGCACGCGGAACCGTACGCTGCCTTGGCCGTCGGTCGAATCGTCGATGCCCAGGAGGGCCTGGAACCGTTTTGGAGTACCACCGGCCCTCACCCCCGGCCCCTCTCCCAGTGGGAGAGGGGAGAAAACAAGTCGCGAGGCGCTGTGGACGCCGATCCCTTTCAAGTAAAGCTGACCGCCACAGCGGAGCCGTCCGCCGGTCGCGTTGCGGTCGGCGCGCCACGGCCAAGTGAGACTTGGATGGTCGGCCACAGCCGAGGGCGGCTGTGCTACATGCGGCTGTGCCACAAATGGCGATTGATGGTACTCGATCGGTTTCAGGTCGGATAGATACGTCGCCCGACCGCCGAGCGGTTGCAGGAAAACGATGTTCTCGGCCGATGTTTTCCACGTCCGACCGGCGGCGTCGATCGTGGCCGAACCGTCTTCGATCGCCAACCGCGCGGCCAACAGCCGGCTGCCGTCGCTCAGTCCGATCCAGGCGCGAAGATGTTTTCCAACGGGCGCGACCGACGGTCGCGGCTTTATGGGGAGGATGATTGCTGTGATGCGGTTGGTCGGGATTTCGACCGTTCCCACGTCGGTCTGGAGCCGGACGACGTTATCGGCGATGCCTAGCAGTTGCCCGGTTAGTTCGTCGCCGTTTTTCAGCAGTGCCCTCACCCCCGGCCCCTCTCCCAAAGGGAGAGGGGAGAAAAAACGCTGCCCCTCTCCCAAAGGGAGAGGGGAGGGGAAATCGAAAACCACACCGGCGAGCGATTCGAGCGGTAGAGAGAACGTTCCAAACAGATCGCTGTCGGCGGTCAGTTTTTCCTGGTCGGCGGTCGCTACATGCGCCGCGATCCATCCGCCGTCGGCCAGCAGCAGCCCCCCTGCCCTGCCCTGCTCAGGGCAACGTCCCCAGCGGACCAGATCGGCCGCCGCCATCGTGCGCTGTTGCCCATCGGTACGGAAGGTGAGCCGCCAATCGGCCTTTGCAGCGATCAATTCGGCGCGGAACGGTTCGCCGTCGACCGGCACGGCCCGCGGCGTGGCGAGCGACATCGTAGGAATCAATGCAAAATGCAAAATGCAAATTAAACATTGGACATTGGACATTGAACATTGGACATTGAACATTCGGAGCATCTACCTCTGAAAAATCGGCAAATAGTTGTTCGGAACTTGCAACACGATGCAGGCCATCGCCGTGGCGTATTGATTGCCGTTGGTCGAGACCCACGCGCCGTCGTCGCGTTGCCGGGCGATCAACTCGTCGCGGACCGCCCCGTACCAGCGGTCCCAGCGCCGGCCGCCGGCGATCCACGTCGCCTGCGCGGCGTAGTATTGGCCGTAGAAGTAGTAGGTCTCGCGTTGTGCGGCTTCGTTGCCGGGCATGAACCGCATGAGATACTCCAACCCCCGATCGATTTCCGGCCCCTCGTAAACCCCTGCGCTGAACAGAGCGACCACCGCGGCCGCCGAACGTGGAAACGCGCTTTCCCGAGGGCCTTGAAGCATGTATGCGAACCCGCCGTCGGCGTTCTGGTTCCGTTTAAGGAATTCGATCGAGCGGTCGATAGTCTCGTTGGGCACGAGCAGGCCGGCGTTCCGCGCCGCTCGCAGGGCCATCACTTCGCAGGCGGTGACCGAGACGTCGGCCTCCGCGCGGACCGGCTGGTAGCGCCACCCTCCCTGTTCGTTCTGGCTGTCGACGATTATTTTCACTGCCTTGGTCAGTTTTTTGCGCAGATCGTCGCGCGGCGACATGCCGTGACATTCGGCCAGGAACATGGTGGCGAAGCCGTGTCCGTACATCGGGCCGCGGGCCGAATCGCCGCCCGAGATGAATCCGCTCGGCTGGACGCATCTGAGCAAATAGTCGACGCAGCGCTCGAGCCGATCGCCGTAAGGGCCTCGGCCGGGCGTGCTGCCGCCGGAGATCATCGCCATGCCGGCCAACGCGCAGACCGCCGCGTTGCCCCGATACTGGCCGTCGCCGAAGCTGCCGTCGTCGTGTTGCCTTGCGACCAGCCATTTCAGGCCGCGGTCGATGCTCCGCTCGGCGGCGGGCGTGATCGGCTTGGCCGCGTGGGCCGTCGCGGCGAGGAAGAAGAGAAGAGCGAGGAGGGAAGAGAGAAGAGAGAAGAGTGAGGGGAGAGGAGCATTGAGTGAGGGAAAAGTATCTCTCGTTCCCATGCTCCGCGTGGGAACGCACTGGATAGGACGCTCTGCGTCCATGTGGTCCGCTCTCACGGGGAAAGGTTGTGAATAAATCGAAATCACGGCGCACTTGCTGCAATCTGTTGTTGCGAAACCGCAAGCGGGATACATAATCTTGTTGAGAAACACCCTCGCAACAAATACTTCACAACCTCGGAGCGTGGGAACGCAAAGTTTATTCTTAATCATCCTTCCCTCCTCTCTCCTCCCTCTTCTCTCTTCTCTCTTCTCTCCTCCCTTTTCTCTCTCCCCTCTCCCCTCTCCCCTCGCTTCCTCCCGCCAGCCGTCGGAAATACTCCTCGATCATCAGTTCGTACTTCGGCGGGAAATCCTCGACGGGCGATTGCAGCATTTGTTCGCGGACATGCGGGGGCAACTCGCCCCAGAGCCGCATCATCCTGGCCCGGGTACGTTCCATGTCCGGCTTTTCGTGCGGTTTATTTCGTTCGGTCGTGCTACCCGGCTGGTCGCCCGGTCGGCCGGGTTTTTCGTGGGAGTCGGTCGGCTTTCCATTCCGATCGTCTTCGATCTCGACGGCTCGATCTCCGGTGGAGGATTCCGTTTGGCCGCCGCGGACGGCGCGTTCGAGAATCTCCCGCAAGTCGCGGACGATCCGTTTCTGAGCGGCGACGGCCAATCCGACCTGGTTTAGTCTGATCCGCTCGGCGGCGGCGCGCATCGCGGCGGCGACCGCCCTGCAACGGGATTCGTCCAAGTAGGACAGGTTGTCAACCTGTCCTACATACTCTTGCAGCAAGCGGTCTGTGCGTTGGGCAAGTTCGAGTTGTTCGGCGGCGGCAGCGGCCAGTTCGGCGGCGTCTTGCGGCGGCAGGTCGCTCGGACGCCGGGCGAGTGTGCGGCGGCCGATCGCTGCCGTCCGTCGCACCGCGGATTGTTGATCGAGCAGCAGCAGCCCGAGTTGGAGAATAAACCCGCCCGATTCGTCCGATCGGGTAAGCCGGTCGATCCATAGTTCGAGCGCGGCGATCACTGCGTTTTGGTTTTCGACGGCTACGGCCAGCGAGTCGGCGACACGGCGCCGCCCCCCCTGCCCTTCCAGGTCGATACGCGCCGATTTCACCGCGGCGGCAAGCTCGCGGCCGATCGCCGGCAGGCGTTGCCGCTCGAGCCGGCCAAGTTCATCGAGTAAGGACGCCATTTGCCCGTGAAGAAGCGGATTTTCGACGCGGTTGTTATCCATGTCGGTCAACAGCGCACGGACGTGCATGGGCAGACTTTCGCCGCCGCCGGACAGCAACAGATCGACCTCCCGCTGGGCATGTTCCGCGGCTTGCAGGCGGTCCAAGTCCGTTCGCTGAAGACGTTGCGACTCCGCAAGGCTGGAGCGCAGGGCCTCGACCCGCTTGCGGCAGCCGCGCTGCATATCGAGCGCGCGGCGCAGCTCGACTGCGATGAGTTTTACGCGGCCGGCGAGGCGGGCGAGCAACTCATCGGCCGAAACAACGATCAGGCGTCGCGGATCGCTCTTGCCCGACTGGGGCAGATAGTCGTCGGCAGTCGCGAAAAACTGCACTTTCATTCCCGGTCGAAGCGCCAGCGGGGCGAGATCCCAGCGATAATCCACGGTGCGGCTGTCACTATCGGAGAGCGTTAACCGCCGCTCCGGTTTCGATTCGTCCAGACGATATACTAATTCAATCCGGGCGACGGCCAGATCATCCTTGGCCGCGACCCGAATCGGCGCGGTTGCTTCCGGGGTGACGATGAGATCGGCGGTCGGCCGCTCGATGACGACCGTTGGCGGCTCGTCGGCGACGGCTTGAATCTCCCAACGGTCCCCCTCGCTCCGCAACCCCTCGCGGTCAGTCAACTCGAACCAGTATGAACCGGACTTCTCGACGACGAATGGGACGCCGTCGTCGCCGATATTCAGAATGCGGCCGTCGTCGCCGATCTCGACGGGAATCTTTGTTCCGTTTTCAAGGCAGAGCGACGCGGCTGCCAGCGGCCGATCGGCCTTGGCGGAGATTTGCACCCGCGTTCCCCGCAAGGCGCGGATGTGCCGTTCGGCGTTCGCGGCCGGCAGGCCGGTGTAGGCCGGCGGAATCAGGCGGATGGAAACCGACTCGATCGCCGGCGGCTCGACCGGACGGCGAATCTCCAGATGCGTGGTCCGGGGCCACTGCTGGTGGCCGAGCGGATTTCCGATCCGCACCAGGGCGGTTTGTGCGGTCGTCGGCGCTAGCGCGATCGGTACGCCAGCCAACAGACACGCCGCGGCCAACAGCGCGGCGGCCCGCAACGGCCGACGCCGATCCAGGACGGCGGTGAAATCCAACGATCGGGCATCGGTCTCGACTCCCTCGATTACCGCGCGGCGGAGCGCGGCCGATCCGGCCGTCGGATCGTCGTCCGCCTCGCGCAGAAATTGCACGGCGCTGACCAGTCGGTTGCGCAACTCGGGAAACGTCCGCTCGACCGCTCCGGCAAGATCGACCTCCCGCGGCCGGGCAAACAAGCATTTCCCGAGGAAACGATACGAGGTCCATCCTAGGACGCCCAGTGCCGAGAGCGAGAAGATGATCCGCACGCCCCGATCCTGAATTCGCACAAGATAGTCGATCGCCCCCAGCGCGACGATCGCGAACAACACTGCCGCGACGACGATGCACAAACCCCGCACCGCGTCGGCCATCCGCCCGCGGCGTCGCAACGCAACGATCTTTCGCTGCAAAGGATGGAGCATGGAAGAAAGGGGATTAGGGATTATCTCAAAGCATGTTTAGCAGCCGCCGGCACGGCGGCTTGCGGCAGCACACGGGCCGCCGTGCCGGCGGCCGCTAAACAAATATGACATCGACTCATGCTATCTCATTCTATACCATTCCGCGCCGTTTTCGTAATACCCATTCCGCGATCAGCAAACCGAGGAACAACGCCAAAATGGGCCAACGATTCCACAACGGCGCCGGCGGCAACGACTCGATGGGCGTCCGGCGGCCGGGCGGCAACTCTCGCACC
>JAUWPQ010000012.1 GCA_030611515.1 Planctomycetota bacterium
AAGAAAGGCGGGTGAAGCATGGCGAGTATCAGCAAGCAACCGAACGGGCGGCGGACGATCCAGTTTGTCGGCAACGACGGAAAACGCCGGTCGATAAGATTGGGCAAGTGTTCGCAACGGCTGGCCGAAACGGTCCAGGTCAAGGTCGAGCATCTTGCCGCGGCCCAAGCGACCGGCGGCGCGTTGGACGGAGAAACCGCCCGGTGGGTGGCCGGAATCGACGATGTGCTACATGCCCGGTTGGCGGCCGTGGGGCTTGTCCACAAGCGGCAACGGGCGGCCGATGGCCTAAACCTCGCCGATTTTATCCACCAGTACATTGCGGCCCGGCCGGGGCTGAAACCGAACACACTGAAAAACTATCGGCAGACGGAGCGGGTTCTTGTGGATTACTTCGGTCCCGGTCGGCTGTTGACCGAGATTACCCCCGGCGACTGCGACGATTGGAAAGCTCACCAAGAAGCCAAAGGGCACGCCCAGGCGACCATCGGCCGGAACGTGAGACGGGCGAGGCAGTATTTCCGCGCGGCCGTCCGCAAGAAGCTGATTGCCGATAACCCGATGCAGGACGTGAAAGCCCCATCCCAAGTGAACACGGCGAGAATGTTCTATGTCTCCCGCGAAGTGACGGAACGGATCATTGCGGCTTGTCCCGATGTCGAGTGGCGACTGATCGTCGCCCTGGCACGCTACGGCGGCTTGCGGACACCATCAGAGACGTTTGCCTTGACGTGGGCCGATGTGAATTGGGCGGACAACCGGATTCGCGTGCCCAGCCCCAAGACGGCCTGCCATCCCGGCGGCGAATCGAGGACCATACCCTTGTTCCCAGAATTAAAACCGCACCTGGAAACGGTGTTTGACGAAGCCGAGCCGGGGACCGTCCACGTCATTGCAAAGCATCGAATAGCAAGTGCGAATCTGCGGACCACCTTTGTGAAGATATGCCGTCGGGCTGGGGTCCAATTGTGGGAGCGGTGTTTTCAGAACATGCGGGCAAGCCGAGAGACGGAGTTGTCGCAAGACTACCCGATGCACGTCGTTTGTTCCTGGATCGGCAACAGTACGCCCATTGCCCTCAAGCACTATCTGACCGTGATCGACGCCGACTATGAAAAGGCGGTGCAGAATCCGGTGCAGCAACCGTCAGAATCGGGTCGCAAGAGACCGCAACAAGAAACGCGAAACCCCGGTTTTTCCGGGGTTTGCGACACCTTGCTGCACCCTACCAGAGAGGTAGTACCCCCTACCGGAGTCGAACCGGTGTTATCGGACTGAGAATCCGACGTCCTAGGCCACTAGACGAAGGGGGCTTTTCCTTTGTTGTCGGCACGCAGCCAAGCTAAGAATCATTAACTTGTACCAGCCGCCGCCCGCAGTGTCAATCGCCCACGCGGAACTGCTCGGCAAGCCAGCGGTCCCACTCCCGTGCGGTCTGTTGGCCTAGCTTCGATCGGTTCCTCTCGATGGCGTATTGCAACAATCTTTTCATCTGTCTGTTGTCGAGTCGGTCGTGGATGGGCCAAAGCCGGCGTAGGATGGCGTCCGACTCGTCGCACTGGCCGCGGAGACTCAACACGCCACATTGTCCGGCCAGACCAAAGGCCCTTAGCTCGGGCTGGTCTTCGTCCAAGGTGGCCAGCTCGTCGAAAATCGCCATCGCCCGGGCATACTCTTCCTTGCGCAAGAAGATCAACGAGAGTTGTTGCTTGGCGCGGAGTGCGTAGGATTTCTTGTCGGGGTAATAGTCGAGCACACTTTGCCAGGCTGCTTCCGTGCCGAGCTGGCTGGCCCGATAGCACTGGCGCTCGACGCTAGGCTCCTTGGGAACCTTCGGCGGAGCAGGTTTCGCGTCGGCCAACAGCGACGGCGGGACGACCAACCACCAAGCCGCGGCGCCGCCGAGGGCGAACGCGGCTATTAGCCCCGCCGCGAGCCAGCCCCAACGACGCCGGCTGGGCCGCATCCGAGTAGTGGATTTCATCAACTCGTCCAGCCGTCGGGTGGCCGCGACACGCGGATCGTCGGGCATCTCCGCCGCCAACGACTCCCAGCCGGGTAGATCCTCGGGCCAATCGTCGCCGAAATGCTCCATCTGCACCCGACGCAATTCGCGGAGCAGGTCGCGGGCCGAATCGAAACGCTCCGAGGGTTTTTTCGCCAACATCCGATGCACGATCCGACAAAGCGCCGGTGGCAAGTCGGGACGCAGCGATTCGAGCGGCTGCGGCCGCGACTTCAAGTGCTGCACCGCAACCCCCAAAGCCGTCTCGCCGGTAAACGGCGGCGCGCCGGCGAGCATCTGGTAGCAGGTCACGCCGAACGAATAGATGTCGCTGCGCGGGTCGAGCGGCTTGCCTTCGACCTGCTCCGGGCTCATGTAAAGAGGCGTACCCAACGTGATGCCGATCTGGGTCAGGTCGTTCGAGGCGCCTTCACGAGTCAGCCGGGCCAGTCCGAAGTCGGCCACCTTCACCTCGCCGCTGGAGGTGAGCATGATGTTCTCCGGCTTGATGTCGCGGTGGATGACGCCCCGTTCGGCCGCCTTGGCCAGCGCGGACGCAACCTGGCGGATGATCGACAGCGCGTGGCTCAGATCGGGTGGGCCATGCCGGGAAAGGTAATCGCGGAGGTTCCGGCCTTGCACGTACTCCTGGGCAATGTAGTGCAATTGGTCAACGCAGCCGACCTCATATATCTGTACGATGTTGGCGTGGACCAACGAGGCGGCGGCCTGGGCCTCCAACTCGAACCGCTGGAGATACGTCCGGTCGTTGGCCAGCTCCGGTTTGAGTATTTTTATGGCCACCCGCCGCTTCAGACGCTCCTGCTCGGCCAGATAGACCTCGGCCATTGCCCCGCGCCCCAGCCGCCGCAAGAGGTGGAAGTCGCCCAAGCGCCGCCCGGATAGATCGCCCTCGGCGGGTTGGTGCGGATCGGGAGCCGGGGGGGATTGGGAAGACATGTTTAGCGCCGAGGTCAGCTTATTGGAACCAGTATAATTTATCTCCAATCGTAGGGAATTGCCAGTGTGGAGCGGGCCGCGGAGGGGCAACCATTCACAGGGGACTGTCCCCCTGGCGCCGCGGGAAGGGGACAGGTCCATGTTTTCGGTCAACGGTTCGTCGGCAAAATGCGTTTTTTCGCCGAAAAATGGACCAGTCCCCGGCTGGCCCGTGAACAGTTACCGCAGAGGGAGACCACGGCCGGCGTTCAACGGCGAACAAGAAATGCAACAGTCCGGGCAGCCCGCCGATGGGCCGACACCGGACTGTTCCCCCCCTGGGAATACACGCCGTGAGCCGTGAAATGAAATATATTACAGACTCTCATCATCGGCACCTGCCGACATCAACTTTGGCAAACTTTGCCGACAAGGCGGATCGAGACCCCTCCCACCAACTCTCATTCCCCCCACTCAACCCCGTCTCCCTCTCCTCCACTCGCACTCCCCGCAATCCCTTACCGTAGCCGATTCGACTCATAAACTTTGCCGATTAGGTCGATTTTGAGGATGCTGCGGCCCCTCTGCGCGCTATGCAAGGAACAACATCGAACGAAGGACCTAATCGGACATGAGCAAGTTAAGTCAATCGATCCGGGCGATCGGCAGATCACCCTTCCTATGGGGGATACTGGGTTCCGTGGGGTTTTACGCCCTGGTCCACTACGGACCGTTGGGTTTGCCGTTGGTGAAGCGTTACTTCGCCGGCCACCCGGTGGAGTACATAGAGACGATCATTTTCGCCGTCGGGCTGGCGGCGTTGACGATCAAGTTGTTCGATACGTTCGCGCAACGAGCGGCACTTGGCGACTCGCCGCTGGGACCGGCGGCAGAAACCTTACGGCCAATGGCAAGAACCTCGCAGTTGGCAGTAAAAGCGTCGCAACCGGCCGAGCAGTGTGACGCTTTGCTGACGCGGCTGGACCGGCTGCCCGAGCGGCGTTGGGGCGAATACTACATCTCGCGGCTCCGCGCGGCGCTGGAGCACGTCCGCCATCGCGGCTCGGCCGATTCGCTCGGCGACGAGTTGAAATATCTATCCGACGTGGACGCCGCCCGTGTTCATTCCGGCCACGGCCTGTTCCGCGTGATTGTTTGGTCGATTCCGATCCTCGGGTTCCTCGGCACGGTAATCGGCATCACGATGGCGTTGAACAGCGTCGATCTCAGCGCCCCCGACGAGTCCATGTTCGAGGTGCTCAACGGTCTGGGGTTGAAGTTCGACACCACCGCCTTGGCCCTTTCGCTGGCGATGGTTTTGATGTTCGTCCATTATTACGTGGAGCAGTTGGAGAACCGGCTGTTGGAAGATGTAGATCGTCGTGTGCAGGACGATTTGGCCGACCGGTTCGCGGTGGTCCCCGGCGGCGCCGACGGGCAGATCGTCGCCATGCAGCGGATGACCGAGATGATGCTGCAAGCGTCGGAAACGTCGGCGCGGAGGCAGGCCGAATTGTGGCGCGACTCGGTCGAATCGGCAGCCGAACAATGGTCGAAGATGGCGGAGGCCGCCGGGGGGCGAGTGCAGGCCGCGATGTCGGCCGCCACCGGCGAACTCTCTCGCCAGGCCGAAGTGCTACAGCGGGCCGTCGAGGCCGCCGGCGAGGTCGCGCGGTTGGAGGACGCGCTGAACCGCAACCTCGCCTCGCTGGCCGGCGCAAAACATTTCCAGCAAACCGTCCTCAGTCTGGCGGCGGCGGTGAACATGCTCAGCGCACGGCTGGCCGAATCGCCGGGCACCACGCCGCAGATCAACCTTGAACCCTCCCGACGCGCCACTCATGCGGCATGAAATTCGTCCTCCGACCAAAACGCCGACGCGCTACTCAGGCGGAATCGCGCATCGCGATGTTTCCGTTTCTGGCGGTATTGATCTGCACGATGGGCGCGCTGGTTCCGTTGCTGATGGCCATTACTTTCGTCGCCAAACGCCAGGCCGAGGCGGCCGCGCTGGCCAAAGCCGCCGAACAAACGGGCGACGTGCGGATGCGGCTGGAAGACGCCCGATGGCGCATCGAGATGCTGCGCCAATCGCGGGCGAAGACCGAGGCCCAATTGGCCGACGCCCGACTGCAATTGGGACATCTGGAAGACCACGGGCGACGATTGCGAGAGCAACTCGAACGATGCAATAACATGCTGGACGATCTCGACTGTCTGGAGCAAACCGACCGGCGGCGAGGCAGTGAAACCAAGGCGGAATTGCGGCGCGTCCGCGCCGAAATCGACGCGGTTGACCGGTGGATTGCCGAAGCCCGCAACGAGGCCGCCGCCCAAAAGCCCTCTTACGCGATAATCCCTTACGAGGGACCGAATCAGACGCATCGCCGGCCGATCTACATTGAATGTCGCGCGGACGCCGTGGTGTTGCAGCCCGAAGGCATCGAGCTGACCGATTCCGACTTCGACGGGCCGCTGGGGCCGGGCAATCCGCTGGCCGCCGCGATGCGCGCCGCACGCGAGTACATGCTGGAGCAGCAGGACTTCGACACCGAGGCGGGCGAGCCGTATCCCATGCTGCTGGTCCGGCCGGAGGGGATCAACGCCTATTACGCCGCCCGCGCGGCGATGACCTCGTGGGGTTCCGATTTCGGTTACGAGTTGATCGGCGACGATTGGAACCTGGCGTTCCAACCGCCCGATCCGCGTTTGGCCCAGGTCGTCCGCCAGGTGGTCGCCTCGGCGCGGATGAGCCGGGCCAGACTGGCCGCGGCCGCGCCCACGCACCGGGACGTCCGAACAAAAGTTGTGTATCGGGCGAAGCCCAGCGGCGGCGGTTTCGTTCGCGAGGAGGTCTCTTCCAACTCAGACGCGGGCGGCTACCGGCCGGTTCGTCCCGCCGGCCCAGTCGCGATGAAGAGGGGCGAGGGACGAGGGACGGGAGGAGAGGGAAAACGCCCTGCGACTGCGCTCGCGGGGGACGGATACGGCGATCCACTTAGCAGACCGTTGAAAAAGGGTGCCACTGCTGGCTTGCCCAGCAGTGCATGGAAGAAGCTCCCGGAAAACACTGCTGGGCAAGCCAGCAGTGGCACTCGAATTCCCGAAGACCGACTTTTTCAACGGGATGCTAGACCGCCAACCTCGGGCAATGCCGCCGACACAAATCCCTTGAGAAGAGCCAACGCCGCCGTCGCTGATCAATCGTGTGCTGATCAATCGTGTGCCACTGGCTTTGCCAGTGCCGCGCGTGCCACTGGCTTTGCCAGTGCCGCCGACGGCGAAAACGACACTCGGCCCGAGGGATACGTGGTCGGCCGGCCGCCGCGCGAGCAAGACCCGTCGGGCCAGTCGTCGGCCGTGGGAAGCGGTCAGCCGCTGCTGCCGGGTGAGTGGGAGCCAACCCCCGAGCCGCCACCGGATAGCCCCGAGGTGAATCGGAACGACGGTCCGCCGGACAAAAACGGTGGCGAGTGCTCGATTACGAAAAGTTTGACCGCCAAGCGTGGAAAAGGCTGGGGGCTGCGCGACGCCGCGAGCGGGTCGGTCGGTATTCGACGGCCGATCCGCATCGAGTGCCACGTCGACCGGATAGTAGTGCTCTCCGACCGCGGCCCGAGGGATAACAAGGTCGTACCGCTTGGCCCGCGCGTCGAGTCGTCGGTCGACACGCTGATCTCGGCCGTTTGGGAACAGATGGAGGCGTGGGGGATTGCCGGGCGAAGCATGTATTGGCGGCCGGTGCTGAAGGTCTCCGTCGCCCCCGGCGGCGAACGGCGGTTCGCCGAGTTGGCCGCGCTGCTGGAAGGGAGCGGGCTGTTGGTGGAAAGGAAGTGAGGAGTTTTCAGTTTTCAGTGTTCAGTTAATCATTCTTTACATGGTATTCACAACGCGCCGGGCAAGCCCGGCCGCTACACACTAATTTCTCCCCATGCCTCGATCCACCATCCAACGCGGCGATCCGGTAAACGGCGATTCCTTCGTGGACATCGTGGCCAGCGTGGTGAGCATTATGATCATCATGGTGGTCCTGGAAGGGATGCGAATTAAGAAGTCGCCGGAACTATTGTCGATTCCGTCTCCGCCGGACGTGGCGGAGTTGGAAAAGGAATTGGCCGCCGAACAATCGTTGCGGGCAGACGTGTGGAAGACCGCCGAGGAAACGCACAAACTGGAACGGGAAATCGCCGCTCGCGGAATGAAACGCGACTACCTGGCCACGGCGGTCTCGGCGGCGGAACACGAGATTCGGCGCCGCCGCGACAAGTTGGACCAGGCCCCAAGGGCGGAGTTCGACCTGGCCGATCAACTTTCGCAATCGCGACGCCGACTCGGGCAACTGAATCGCCGGCGAGAACAAATCGAAAACCAACCGGCCGAGCCGATCGTGGTGGAAAGCTATCCCTCGTCGATCAGCCGAACGGTGGACGGCCCGGAGGCGCACCTGTTGGTGGCCAACGGCCGCGTGTTGTTCGTGCCGCTGGAGCCGCTGTTGGAAGAGTTCAAGTCGCGGGCGAAACGTCAGGTCCATAAGCTCCGCGACCAGCCGGAGTTGACCGACACGGTCGGGCCAGTGGGCGGATTCCGGCTCCGCTACACGCTCCAGCGCTACGACGTTCCGCTGGAGATAGTCCAACAGACCGGCCGCGGCGGCAGCTACGTGCGGCTGAGGAAATGGACGCTGATTCCCACGTCGAACGATCTGGGCGAGCCGGTCCGACTGGCGCTCGAGAAGGAATCGGACTTCCGCCGGGAGTTGGCCAAGATTTTACCGGGTCGGACGACCGTCACCTTATGGGTCTACCCGGACGGCTTCGAGGCGTTCCGCCGGGTCCGCAAGGAGTTGTATCGGCTGGGCTATTCGATTGCGGCCCGGCCGTTGCCCCCCGGTACGCCCATCGGAGGCTCGCCGGAGGGAACCAAGTCGGCGGCACAGTAGTGGGATTGTGGTTGATACTGGTTCCCACGCTCCGCGTGGGAACCCCCTCGCAACGACGCTCCGCGTCGATCCGTGGTCCTAATGCAATTGTTTTTGTTTGGCCACGTTTTTGGCGATCAGTCCGGCGACGTATCCGCCCTTGAAGCCGGCGTCGATGTTCACCACGGTGACGTTCGAGGCGCAACTGTTCAACATTCCCAGCAGTGCCGCGATGCCGCCGAAGCTGGCCCCGTAGCCGACGCTGGTGGGCACGGCGATCACCGGGCAGGCAACGTGCCCGCCCACCACGCTGGGCAACGCGCCCTCCATACCGGCCACCACCACCACCGCGTCGGACTCGGCAAGCAACGGGAGATTGGCTGTCAGTCGATGCGGGCCAGCCACGCCCACGTCCTGAATCAGCGTCACCGCCGCACCGGTCCAGAGCGCCGTTTCGCGGGCCTCCTCGGCTACCGGCAGGTCGCTGGTGCCGGCGGTGACGATCGTCACCTTTCCTTGACACCCTTCATACCCTCTCCCCTCTCCCCTCTCCTCTCTCCCCTCTCCGCCGGGAATCCGGAACGTCCGACCGACGGCGTTGTATCGAGCGGCGGGATATTTCTCCAGCAATCCGGCCGCCTGCTCCTCCGACACCCGGGTAGCCAACACATCGGCTCCGTTGCGCAGCAGCGTCTCAACAATCTTCACCATCGTGGTGGTTGTCTTCCCTTCGGCAAAGATCACCTCTGGGAATCCGCATCGCCGCGACCGATCCAGGTCGATTTGTGCGTCGCCCAAGTCGGCGATTCCCCGATGTATTGCTTCACCGAGAAACTCCTCAAGCGACACTTCGCCCGCCAAAAGCCGCCGGGCCAGCGTTTCTAGTTGATTGCGGTTCATTTTCGGGAACTCTTCAGGCTACCCGTGCGTTTAGTGTATGATGTTCGGCGGGCGCAAATGTTAGGCGGGCGTTCAGAAAACTCCAGGGGCTCCAGGGGCTCTTGGGAACCGGCGGCCCGGTCTTGCGGGCACACCGCCCTCGTGGGTCAAAGGTATGTTAAAGACGCCCCTTGGCCCCCCTAAACACCTAAGCCTCAAGCTGTTCTCACCAACACCAACGATTCCAGTGACCTTAGTGGTAAATTGCCCGGCCACTCCAATGGCAATTACGGTTGCATCGCCGTCGAGGAATTTTGGGGCTTTTTCGCGCCGAGTGAGCTTTGCAGTGAACTCTTGCAGAAGTCGACCGGCAACTTCCAGCTTGATCGTAACAGTCTTGCCGTCATCATCAATGCGAAACCGCTCGCCCGTTGCAGTCTGCCATGTGCCGGCAAGCAGGCCTGGGGACAGCAGGTTTTCGTCGGGGGGCGGTGCCCCTGGCGGTATCCCTGGAGAACCAATTTCCGTTTCTTTTCGGGGCTTTTTCCGGGGTTTCTCCGCGATTGGCCCACTGCCCTTGCTAGTCTCTGTTACCGATCCCTTGCCAGCGATTACTCGAATGCGCCGGCGGGCGTCGTCTGGGATGGAAACAAAGCCGCGGAAGTTACCGTCCACATACAACAAGATCATTCGTATGTTCAAGCCGACTTCAGCATTCATACTCGCCGCAATGTCCACCCGAAGCACCAACGTTCGTGTGGACTTGCCTGGAATCTCAAAGGCTGGCACGCCACCCAACGTACCAGGACTATCCTGCAAGTCCGCGCTCTGTGTCACTGTTTCATTGGTATTGCTGACTACCTCACCATTCTCGAACTGAACGCTAAGTTGCGGCACGTTAGCGGTGTGGGCGTTATAGTCCATATTTGTGAACTCTATGGGCAACGATAGGGAAAGTCCTCTTTCGGTTCGTTTTGGCCCGAAGTCTCTGCTAATGGTAAAGGAATCGTGGACCGCAAGATGGCCAACCTTGCTGCGTAAATCGCGCCCAGCCTCGATAGTGGTTCCCTCGGAGAGCAACAATTGCGACGGAATGTCAAAGTCAAAATCAGGGGTTGAGGGCTTAGTATTCATGGCAAAACGACGTGTATCTGATTGCTGAAACATCCCCCGAAAGAGCTTGCGTTCCAACTCAACTTTTTCAATCGGCGCGCCTGATGGCATTTGCACCTTCACTCTGCCCGTCCATGTGAAGCCGACTGGCATCTGTTGAACATTTGATGGCGTACCGTACAAAATGTGCGTGCCGTCGAGGCAGAAAGAACCGCCGTACAGCACGCGCGAGCCAGCAAGACATTTTAAACCCTCGTATTCATTTCCACGGTCGTCCGTAATTATGACGCGAAACTCGCGTGACATTACGAGATGTGACCTGGGCCAGTGGGTACTGACACGACGAAAGGCCAGAGTTATATCTGCACCGTCAACATCGCGCATGAATATGCCCTGCTGGCGAGATTTGTCGGCAACGTGTCGTTCACACTTGACAACCGAAACACTGAGGTCATTGTCAAGCAAGACGCCGTTCTCAAAAGGAGGTGCCGATGGTTCGGTCGCTGCTCCCGGTTCAGGTTCGGGTAATTCTTCACTCGGCGGTGCCGCGATACGCCCTGGCATTGGAAGTTCGGGGCTTCTTGGCGTAGGTGACGGCGTATTCAGGGGCATTGTGTCGCTCCCAATCTTCGCCAGCGCCCTGGCGACGATCTGCTGATGCCACGTGCTCTTGTCCTGGAATGTCTGGAGAATGGGAACTGCTTCCCCGGCCGCTGGGCCAATTTCTCCCAAAGCCCACACGACATCCTGGTCAAACTCTCCTCCCTGAAGTACTGCGACGAGTGCTGGTACGGCGGCTCCGGCATCTGGACCCAACTTCCCTAACACCACGGCCGCTCGCCGGCGGCGAGGTTCATACGAGTCACCAAGCGCCTCAATAAGAACAGATACCGCTTCTTTTGCCTTTGGACCAAGCACTACACCCTGGATTCCCAACCCCCCAAGAGCAGCATCACAAACGCCCCGGCGCTCGTCTCGAAGCGCCGTGAGGAGGATTGCCACGCCCTTGGGACCTATCTTCCCCAAGGCTGCCGCTGCTTCGTCACCCGCATTCCAGTCTCGAAGGGCCTCTTTGAGAACCGGTATGGCAGGCTCGGCCTGCGGCCCCATCACTGAAAATGCAAAAGCGGCGCGAGAGCGAACATTTTTGTCCCGATCTTTAAGTGCCACCGTCAGAGCAGGTATGGCCGGTGCGCCGACTTTCCCCAGACCCACAGCCGCGAACGTTTTGACCTGGTAGTTGTCATGGCGCATGGCCTTTGTTAAGGCGGGTATGGCTTCTGGTCCAAGGTTCTGCAATGCCGACGCAGCGTCGCGCCAAAAAATAGGGGTATCTCCACCGGGACCTGAATTCGCGATAGCCAGTGCGAGAGCCGTCACGCCGTCCGCACCCATGTTACCCAACTCTTGAATGGCGGATTGCCGAACCTCTTGATCCCTCTCGCGGAGTTTGCTTAGCAGATGTTGCGCCCTAGGGGAAAGTTTTGGTGAAGCTAACATCGTCCAGACGACCAAGACAACCGCCAGACCGCAGGTGACTATCCCGCCAACCACCAAGAGTGACCTCATTCGCACAAGCCTTGTACCCTGGATGTGGGAGGGCGGTCGCGCTTCAGCAACCCGGATAACGTTCGAGAAGGGATCAACCTGCGACAACGGAAGCCACTGCGGCATCCCCTCGCGCCAGCACATGGTTTGCTCGTTGAGTTGTCCCGACCGCCAAGACTCGACAATCTGTTCGTCGGTGAACGGTCCTGCCGGCTTTTGGCTTTCACTGGGGATGTACCAGGAAGGAGGGTTGTTGCTCATGGTGGTCCTCACTATGACTCAACTTACAGCACGAAATGAAAAAGGGGATAAGTCCAATCAGGTAATATGGAAGCAGCGATAATTGGACTTGTACCCTTTTTCTCTTACTCTCCACGCCAACTACCCCTTCAACAATTCTCGGTAGCACCCCACAATGTCCTTCGCTTCCACAAACATGAATTGAACGGAACCCCTGGACGACACACGGAAGCGTGCCATTATTCCACCTGCACCCCCTTGTGCCGCCGTCGATATTTCAACGCGGTTCAGTCCAAGCCAACGGTCTATGATACCTGTGTTGATCGAGATTAGTTGAATGTGACAATTAAGTATTATGTGGATGCCTACATTGAATATCCCTTGCGAAACAATGGTGCGCTGAGTAGTGATAAGGTAATAACGGTTTTTCCAGTCAAAATATGTAATTGTTAGGCCGATGACCAATAGAACGCACAAAACGAAGAATACCAGCAAAGCAGCGCTCCGAAACGCGATAACCGCGCTTAGCAAGATTGGAAATGACGCGAGGCCCCAGCAAATCCCGCGCACTATCAGCATTATCATTAGTGCGCTTTGTGCAGGGCGAGATGCATATAGGATGTCGTCGCCATCAAATATCAGTTCCCTAATGCGAATGGGGAGGTCCGCAAAAGATAATCGTGGATTCAAATGAGATTGTGAACTGGTTACAGATGGCACACCATCGAGAAATCCCCAGGGACTTTCTTCCGGCTCAACCTTGGAAGTTGTTCCCGGCACTGGCGGCATGCTGTTGGGAAGTGGCGAAGTCGAAGATGCCTGGGCCTGCGGCTGCCGCTCAACGCCGCGAGACGAGGCTTGAGTTCCGACGGGATGCGGTGAAGAAACCGATTCGGGTTGCTGCGGAACCGTCAACGGCTGGTTGCAACCGGGGCAGGGAACTGTTTTACCAAACGCCGCTTCGGGCACGTTCAGTGTGCTCTTACAATGCGGGCAATCCATCTTGAAGGCCATGATTCGACTCCCAAAGAAAAGATAAACATTGAAGCACTTATCCCCGGCGACAGCAGAGTCAACCGACGGCATTGCCCGATCCCGATGAGCCGGTGCGTTTGCTCACGGAAAAATCTCCTTCGGTTCAAGATGGGATTATTCACCGCGACCCGCCTGCTTTTGCTCTGGATGCCTCTCCGTTGGATACGAGGATGAGTTAAGGATGAGCCATGAAAAAGAGTTTACCCTCAATAGCATGATGGATCAATCCCCCCGCACGAGTTCCTCAAAAAATTACTGAGATCAATCAGTTATGGGGGGGATTATTGGTCGGTTTGGACGGCGGATAAAGTTGATTTGTATGGGAAAACCCCGAGCAACAAATGTTATCGGCGAAAAGAGGAGGCATAAATCTGCCGGGCAAGGCCCTTGCCAACCTGCCCCCCGTCTGGTCCAATCAGGGATCAGCGGCCAGGGATCAGAACTCGATTCATGCCATTATCCCTGACCCCTGACCTCTGACCCCTCTTTCCAGGAGATGTAGCATGGACTTTCAGGCCCGACGCGACCGACTCCGAAAGACGCTCAAGAAAGCCGGCGTCGACGCACTGCTGGTCACCGATTTCACGAACGTCACCTACCTGACCGGATTCACCGGCGACGACAGCTACCTGCTGGTCCGCCGCGACGGCGAAACGGTGCTTAGCGACCCACGTTACACGACCCAATTGGGCGAAGAATGTCCGGGCGTGGACCTCAACATCCGTCCGCCGGGGGTGGCAATGTTGCAGGCGGTGGTGCGGATCGTACGTGCCGCAAAGATCGGCCGGCTGGGGATCGAGGGGGACTCGATGACCGTCGGGCTGCGGAACCAGATCGCCGAAAAATTGCCGAAGGTCGAACTTGTGCCCACTTCCGACATGGTCGAGGGGCTGCGGTTGATAAAAGACAAGGACGAGGTCGAGCGGCTTCGTCGGGCAGTCTGGCAGGCGGAAAAGGCATTCGCCGTGCTGCGGTCGACTTTGCGGCCGGAAAAGACCGAGAAGGAAGTGGCCGACGAATTGGAATATCAATTCCGGCTGTTCGGGGCTAAGGACGCGTCTTTTCCGTCGATCGTGGCCGTGGGGCCTCGGGCGGCGTTGCCGCACGCCACGCCCGGGAAAAACAGGATCGGCGAGGACGACTTCGTGCTGATCGATTGGGGGGCCAACGACGGACTCTATTGCAGCGACTTGACGCGGATGCTGGTGACGGGTAAAATCTCGCCAAAATTCGAGCGTATCTATAAGACTGTATTGGAGGCTCAAACCCGAGCGATTGCCGCCGTCCGACCGGGAGTTTTGGCCCACGACGTGGACAATGTTGCCCGATCGTATATCGCCAAGGCTGGTTTCGGCAAGCGTTTTCGCCACGGACTTGGGCACGGACTTGGATTGTTGGTCCACGAGTCGCCGCGGCTGGCCGTTAAGAACCAAACCATTCTCAAGCCGGGGATGGTCGTGACGGTCGAGCCGGGTATCTACCTGCCGGGGTGGGGAGGCGTTCGTATCGAGGATGACGTGCTGGTCACGCGCACCGGCCACGAAGTCCTCACCAGCGTTTCCAAGCGACTGGAAGACACCGTGGTTTGATAAATGTGAATGTCGAATGACGAAATTCAAATGACGAAGGAATGTCGAATGACGAATGTCAAAGATGACGTATCCGCATTCGTCATTCGTCATTTAATTTTCGTCATTCCTTCGTCATTTGAATTTCGTCATTCGACATTTGCTGATTCAGCGAGGGAATAAATGAAAGCGTCCTCAACGACCCATCAGGATATTTTCGACGTCCGCAAGATTCGCCGCCTCGTGGAACTGATGAAGGAGCACGATCTCAGTGAGATCGACCTCCAACAGGGCGAAATGCGGATTCAATTGCGTCGGACGGCGGCCGTAGCCCATCCGCTTGCGGCGCCGGTGGTTGTTGCGTCGGCGAAGCCGGAACCCGCCGCCGAGCAATCCACGCCGCCGAAAGCAGACAACGGAACGGTGATAAAAAGCCCGATGGTGGGCACTTTCTACACGGCCGCCGATCCCGAATCGCCGCCGTTCGTGAAGGTCGGCGATCACGTCGGGCCGGACACGACCGTTTGCATCGTCGAGGCCATGAAGGTGTTCAACCAAATTCCGGCCGAGGTCTCCGGCCGCATCATCGCGATGCTGGTCGAAAACGGCGCCTCGGTCGAGTTCGGTCAGCCCCTGTTCAAGGTCGAGACGGGGGGATAATAAACCGTTTAACAGACCGTTGAAAAAGGGTGCCACTGCTGGCTTGCCCAGCAGTGCGGGGAGAAACATCCGGGAAAACACTGCTGGACAAGCCAGCAGTGGCACCCAAACTCCAAAAATCCGGCTTTTTCAACGGACTGTTAACCCGGAGCCGGCGGCGACGGCGCGGCAGGACGATGCCTCCCGTCGCCGCCGGCTCCGGGTTAAACGATATAGGGGATTATTGTGTTCAAACGCATTTTGGTTGCCAACCGCGGAGAGATCGCTTTGCGCATCTTTCGTGCGTGCCGCGAGTTGGGCGTCGAGACGGTTGCCATTTTCAGCGAGGCCGATCGGGGCGCCGCCTACCTGGAATTGGCCGACGAGGCGTACTGCGTCGGACTGCCCAAGGCGGCCGACAGCTATCTGAAAATCGACCGAGTCATAAGCGCCGCCGAGATCGGCAACGTTCAGGCGATCCATCCGGGTTACGGCTTCCTCGCGGAAAACGCCCATTTCGCCGAGATTTGCCGCAGTTGCGAGATCGAGTTCATCGGTCCCAGCCACGAGGCGATGGCGTTGGTGGGCGACAAGAACGCCGCCCGACGGCTGGCCAAGGAAGTACACGTGCCGACGGTGCCCGGCAGCGAGGGGCTGGTCGAGGACGAGGCCCAGGCGGTTTCGCTGGCACACGAGCTTGGTTTCCCGGTGTTGATCAAGGCATCGGCCGGCGGCGGCGGACGCGGCATGCGCGTGGCGCTGAACGATCTGGCCCTGAAGGCCGCCATCCAGCAGGCCCAGGCCGAGGCCGAGGCCGCTTTCGGAAACGCCGATATTTACCTCGAAAAGTACGTCGAGCATCCTCGCCACATTGAGGTCCAGATAATCGCCGACAACCACGGCAACGCCGTCCACCTCTTCGAGCGCGATTGCACGATGCAGCGGCGGCACCAGAAGCTGCTCGAGGAGAGTCCCGCCCCGCGGCTCGACGCCGAAACTCGCCAGGCAATGTGCGACGCGGCGGTCCGGCTGATCCGCGCCGCCAACTACACCAACGCCGGCACGGTCGAGTTCATCGTCGATCCGTCGGGTAGTTTCTACTTCATCGAACTGAACGCCCGCATCCAGGTCGAACATCCGGTAACCGAGCTGGTTACGGGCATAGACCTGATCAAGGCGCAGTTGCTGGTGGCCGCCGGCGAGAAACTCCCCTTCACCCAGGACGATGTTTGTCAGAGCGGTGCGTCTATCGAGTGTCGCATAAACGCCGAAGACCCGGACAAGAATTTCCGGCCCACTCCGGGAACGATCACGCGGCTGCGCGTGCCCGGCGGGTTCGGCGTGCGGTTCGATTCGCACGTCCACGAGGGCTACGTCGTATCGCCTTACTACGACTCGATGATTGGAAAGCTGCTGGTCCACCAGCCGACCCGCCGCGAGGCCATCGCCTGCATGAAGCGGGCGTTATCGGAGTTGCACATCGAGGGCGTCAAGACGACCATCCCCATGCACCAAAAGATTCTCGACCACGCCGCCTTCCACGAGTCGCGGGTAGACACCACGTTCATCGAGCGGACCTGGCCGAGTTGAGGAATGTTTAGCCGCCGCGTCCACGCGGCTTGTCGGACTAGCGACCGCTGTAAACCGATGACTCGGGGCAGCGAAAAGAGTTGCGTCTCCTTTTCTTCCAGACGACAATTAAACCGACATCGGAAAAGGGAAAGGGTGAATCGGATTTTTGAATTGCATACCCGGAATTATCGGGAAGGAAAGCTCATATGAGTCAATTTGCTTCCGTTCGCGTCGAAGCCGTGAAGGACGATGACATTCACGTCGTCGCCTCTGGGTTTATCGAGGATAATGCTACGATCATGCTCTTGACGGATAGAGACTTCAAAAAGTTCTGGAATGACTTGGAAGGCAATGACACGGTCGTAATTGCTTTCACCGATCAGGCAGAAGTTTCCAAGTCAGAAACGCAACTCACGTTTACCGTCCCAAGTAGTGGCGCTTGGCATATTGTTTTCCAGCCGTGGCGTGTTTCTCGCATAGCGGTCACTCGAAGGGAAAAGGATAAGTAAGGACGTACATCGCTGATCTTGAAGAAGACATTTGTTCCCGTTAGTGAGTTGGAGCGGCTATCATGTTTGGCTGGGTATCGGTCTTGGTGTGTGGCGTTGCCGCGTACTTGATGTTCAACATCAGCAAGGGAGCCGGAATTTTTGCCCTGGTCGTTTTGGGAGTGAACTTTTGGTCACTCGGGATAATCCATAACTATGGCCCTGGTCAGGTTCGTGACAACTATGAGCGTTTCGTCGTAACGCTCAATATGCTCAGCACCATCGTTGGTGTGATACTACTCGTTGTTGCACTTGTGGCAAGATGAATCGCTGCACCATCTCGGCGAGAGCAGGCATGGGCGCGAACAGTTAAAAGACGCACATGATTGCATTGTGCTGAACTTTTTTTCTTGAGCACGTTATTCTGCGAAGGGGTGCAAGAGTGGCGACTGTTGCATGGTTGGTCGGTTTCGGATGGGCGCTATGCGGCGCAATCGCCGCATTCATGCATGGCAAACCAGGATTGTGGCGGATAACTATTTGGCTTGGCCCAATTGCCTTCTTCCTGTTTCCACCGCAAGATTAAGTTGAGACACAATGCACCTTTAAGACAGTGAAGGAGTGGGATCATGGGCTTGTGGGATGCGCTCTCTGGCAAGATATGGCATTGGAACACCACATGGCTTAAGGTGCATCAACACGTTTACCCTCGCCTTCAGGCCTTTGCAGTGGAAAAGCACGGCATCCGCGATTTCCTCTACGCGAGTTACTTTGCCTTCCATCGAACCCTGAGCGCTCTTGTCTTCTGTAAACATCCAAATATCAGAGGTGGCAACTACATTGGGAAGCTGAGGTCAGTTAATAAGATTGACCTTATGAACATTGCCTCGAGTTACTTCTGCGATTCTATAGTGTTGATGATATCCGGTCCTCAAGACGAAGCCCAGCGAAATCTTGGATCTTATCTGATTGTTGAAGCGTGCTTGCTGTACGATAGGGATCAATCATATGCGAACCAGCGTTTGGAGGTTTATGGAAACGCCGAAGCGGACACGTCGGCTCGCCTTCTTTGCAGCGAAATCGCCCTCGTTCTCGGGCTTGATCCAACATCTGAGTGGGATATGTATCCTTGGCTGCCAATCCGACAGGAAATGGACACATTCAGGATCGACTGTATGAACGAACCCGATTGGAATGAGAGAGTAACCAAAGAGTTGTCAAGGCCGCCGCGGTTGGGCGGTTATCCCGACTCAATCATACAATAATCAATCGGTAGGTTTATGATGGCAGATTCGCTCAACTCAGTAGCTTCATCGATCTCAACCGACCCTTGGGTTGTGATTGATTATGAAGTTGACATGTTTATCTCACTCTGCCGTCTCCTGAAACCAGGAAACCAAGTCTACGCGGCGATGCCGCACCACATTAAGAACGCGATTGTCGAAAGTGCGTTGTTACACTGTCGGATTCTCGCAGATATTATTCTTTCTCGTGGCATTGATAACGACGACATTTGCCTCTCTAAGTTGCTTCCAAGGTTCCAATCTCAAGCCTTGGAGAGGCTTCGACATGAATACGGCAATCGTAAAGATAGCGGAACGCCATGCTGGACACTGAACAAAATGCTGATGCACTCTACAAAGCACCGGTGTGATCAGTACGATTATACGATATTGCTCAATCATATGTATCCGCTGCTCGCTACCGTTTGGCTGGAGGTCCAAAAGCATAGGAAATTGCCGATGCGGGAGCAGGTGTCCTCGGGCCCCGGCCCCGAGGACATTATACGTAATTCTTCGGCTCGATGCTGAATTACATACGGCGTTCCAGGAATTGACCCTCAAGCTTGATCCGTTCCACCCTGAGTTAAACGGCACTTTTGCGAAGGACAGCAAAGTGAGCGATGCGCCGAATAATATTAATTCGAAAGACGAATTGTACCAACGGTTGGGGCAGGAACTGGTGAACCAGCTTGGTCGATCCGATGGGGCACACGTGGCGAAGTCACTTCATACACAATTGAGGCAGGATGGCACCGACTGGTTTGATGGGCACATATTGAGGTACTTTTCTGGTCTGCCTGACAACGAGTGGCCTGACGACAGATGGCCTGGACACGGTTATGAGTTCTCCATGATCATGTGTACCCGCGCCTTATGGTTATTCCAAACCATGCGCAGTATTGTCGCGGCAAAAGAACGCCGTTATGTCCCGGAGGAGAATATAGGATGGTTCACGCGCTGGCTCCTACGGTTAAATATAGCAAACATAGGGGAGCTAGAGGCAAAACAAGCAGCCGAGGAATGGTTGCCGGTATACCAACAGGCGGATCATACAGGTCAACGGGCCATGTTTATTGGTACATTGGGTGCGAACCTACCTGAGATTCAAGGGAAGCAGCCGCTGTTGGGCGCGTACGCCGTGACATTGGACCTTCGAGTACAAGCGACCACCGCAATGGCGTTCGGCGACGTGGCCGATGCGCGAAAGCTCCAAGCAGAGGCGGTCTCTTCGGAACAGAAGCTGGATGCGGCGATCGAGCTTTATTCGACGGGCGGAGGCTGTTGTTACGTGCTGGAGAACGATCAAGGATTGCTGCTGATACAACTGGAGGGCAATCGCTGTTTTTGTATCTGGTCGCGGGCAGAGGATGCGGAGGAGATAAATAAAGCGCACTACGGGGGGATACACCGCATTTCGCCAATGAGTTACCGATATCTTGAGGGGCAACTGGAAGAGATGCAGTCCACCGGCGTGCGCATGGCACTGATTGACCAGTGCA
Organism: Planctomycetota bacterium; assembly: GCA_030611515.1. Lineage (GTDB taxonomy): Bacteria > Planctomycetota > Planctomycetia > Pirellulales > Thermoguttaceae > JAHIKV01. Next base: position 19,727 of record JAUWPQ010000012.1, read on the forward strand.
TGAACGAAGAGGGCAGGATTTTGCCAATTGAGTCACTTTCTGCATTAGTGAGGCAGCAGATTAGTGCAGCAGAGACTTCCGAATCTGGAAGGGCAATCAAGTATTTATTTGAGGAATGACTTGGTGAGCAAAAAAGAGCTGCGTCCCCTTTTTCACCCTTGGCATCTTGCCGGTATTTGGCGATAATATGGCACTGACGTGAGGCCGATGTGTCCAACGCCCGATGCTATACTTAAAGAACGTAATAAGGACCAACTCTTGACTGTTCGCCATTTCTCCCGGCGTGGACGCCGGGGCTAAACTGAAAACTGAAAACTGACTACTGAAAACTTACGAACATTCCATGAAAAGCACTCTATCGAGACCCCCGTTGATGGAATCGCCGATCCGGCGGGTTGGCATACTGTTCGCCGGCGGGCCGGCCCCGGCGGCAAACGCCGTGATCTCCACCGCCGCCGCCTCGTTTCTGCGAAACAACATCGAAGTCTACGGGCTGTTGCACGGCTACGCCCATCTGGTCGAATGCGGTCCCGACCATCCGATGGTCGAGGGACGCGACTACATCCATCTCAGCCATACCCTGCTGCGGCGCACCCGCAACAGCCAGGGTATCCTGGTGGGCACCTCGCGGAGCAATCCGGGCAAGGACGTTTCCAAGCCCGAGCATCTGAAGGATCCCGAGCGGACGGCCCCGTTGAAGGCGGTCTACGACGGGCTGGTCTCGCTGGGTATCGACGCGCTGATCTCCATCGGCGGCGACGACACCCTGAAAACGGCCAACAAATTCATGCTCTTCCAAGAGCAACTCCCCAAAGGGAGCAAGCGCATCCCGGTGGTCCATCTGCCGAAAACCATCGACAACGACTACAGCGGCATCGACTTCACTTTCGGCTACTTCACCGCCGTGGAAGTGTTGGCGGGCGAGGTCCGCAACCTGCTGGCCGACGCCGAATCCACCCGCAGCTACTTTATCGCCGAGACGATGGGCCGCCGCGCCGGCTGGCTGGCATACGGCGTGGCCATCGCCGGCGAGGCCAGTCTGGTGATCAGCGTCGAGGACATCACCGGCAAGTACGCCGACAGCGAGGAAGCGACCGATCCGGAAACCGGCCAGCCCACTACTCGAAAGGTGATAAATCTCACGGAAGTGGCCAAGCGGATCGTGGCCACGATGCGGGTCCGCGAGGAGGCCGAGGGGAAGGAGTTCGGCGTGATCGTGATCGCCGAAGGGCTTGTCGAGTACCTACCCAGCAAGCATATCGAAGGCGTACCCCGCGACCCGCACGGACACATCGCCGTCTCGAAGTTCAACCTCAGCCGCTTGATCTCCGATCTGGTGGCTGAGGAATACACCAAGCAGACCGGCAAGACGAAAAAAATTACCGGCATGCAGTTGGGTTACGAGTGTCGTTGCGCCCGGCCGCAGGCGTTCGACGTTATGCTCGGCAGCCAGTTGGGCGTCGGGGCCTATCGCGCGTTGGTCGAGAAACGGCTCGACGGCGTGATGGTCTCGGTCTCCGGCCAGTTGGAATTGAACTATGTGCCGTTCAATCAGTTGGTCGATCCCGACACGCTGGTCACGGTTGTCCGTTACATAAAGTCGGGCAGCGATTTCCACCGCCTGGCAAGGTTTTTGGAAACCTATATCCACGATTGAGAAGCCGCCGGCAAGCAGCTCTTCGCCCTTACGCCTTTCCGCTGGCGGCGGATTTTTCGCGGATTATGCGCAACAGCGTCGGATCGACCTGAAACATTCCTTCCAAGGTGATCCGGCCGAGGTTTCGCAGCGAATCCTCGACGGTTTGCCCGACCAAGCCATCGTCGGCTGACAGCCCGAATCCTTTCAACGCCATCAGCGCCGATCGGATGGCGGAATCGACGGCCGTAACGGCCTTCATGGCACAGCCGGGCTTGGCGCCGTCGCAGATCAACCCGCCCAGGTCGCCGATGACGTTTCCGGTGGCCAGCGTGATCCGTCGGACGTCGATACCCTGCTGCTGATAGACGATGGCCGTGGCCGTGGCGACACCGGCCGCCATCGCGCAGCCGCAGATGACCGACAGCTCGCCGACGAAGCATTTTACGTAGGCGTTTACCAGGTGTGCGGCGGCGATGCTCTCGTCGATCAGTTCAGCGTCGATGCCCATGTCGCGGCCGACCAGGTAGGGAGTCAAGGTGGCGACGATCCCTTGGTTTCCCGATCCGCCGGATGTCATTGCCGCCTGGCCCGCGCCGGCCATGCGAGCGTCGACGGCCGAGGCCACGGCGAGTTTCGCACGGTAGAACATATCGTCGGCCAGGAATCCGTCGCGGTGCATCTGCCGAAGCTGAGCGGCCGTGCCGCCGACCTCGAACCCCAACTCGGAAAGCGCCAGGTTCATTTCCACGCCGCGGCGGAGATAAGCCCGATCTTCCGCGTCAAATTGGCCGGCCAGCGCGAGCACCTCTTCCATGCCCATCTTTTTCAAGGCAGCGCGGTAGGCCAGCGGGGCGTTGTGAGACGTGTCCGTTTCCTTGCCGTCTCCGCCGACCACTTGCCCGTCTTTCTCGATGCGTTCCACGTGAGTGTGTCCGCCAGAGAGGACGCAGCGCGCTTCATGCCCTCGGCCGGCGACGACGGCCTCGACGCGGAAATCGTTCTGTCCGGCGACGCACTCGATCTCGCATCGGCCGGCGTCGCACATCTCCATTGCCCGGCGCAGCACCTCCTCGGTGGTTTCATCGAGCAGTTCGAGCTTGCGGTCGGGCCGGGCGAGAACCGCCCCGAGCGCGGCGGCGACGAGGTTTCCCTTGGCCCCGCCGCTCCGCGGCACGACGACTGCCACTCCGTTTTTGTACGTGCCGGGATCGACCAGCAGACGCAGGGATTCGACCGGCTCACCCAATTCCGCCGCCGCAGTGGCCGCGGCAAAAGCGCAGGAGATCGGCTCGGTGCATCCGAAGGCCGGATAGACTTCGTGGGCAAACACTTCTTTCAGCAAGTTCATGGAATAAGACCGTGGGGTAGTGAGTTTCAGATCACTCCATCGTACCGGAGCCGGCATGGCGGTTGCAAGTGTCCCGCCGACGGGCGAGACTTGCAGGTTTGGCGGCGTGTCTGTAGACTTGAATCTAAATGTAGGGTGGGACAAGCGCAGCGCAGTCCCACCAAGCAAGATATTCGTTCAACGAGATGGCGGCAATGCAGTATTCACAATATTCAATGGTGGGGCTGCGCTGCGCTTGTCCCACCCTACTTCTACTGTGGAGTCGGAAATGCAATTGGATCGAGCGGCATCTTTCACGGACGGCCCGATCGACGGAGTAACGCTCAAAACACTTTCGCCCCACGAGGACCGCCGCGGCTGGCTCGTCGAACTGTTCCGCGACGACGAACTCCCCTCGGACCAGCGTCCGGCGATGGCCTACGTGAGCGAGACGTTGCCGGGCGTGGCCCGCGGGCCGCACGAACACGTCGATCAGACCGATTATTTCGCCTTCGTCGGGCCGGGCGAGTTCATGCTGTATCTGTGGGACGCGCGGCCCGATTCGCCGACCCGCGGCCATCGGATGAAAGTGGCGGTGGGCGAGTCGAACAAACAGTGTGCGATCGTTCCGCCGGGCGTGGTCCACGCCTACAAGAACATCGGCGCGGTGCCCGGCTGGGTATTCAACGCGCCGAACCGCCTCTTCGCCGGCGTCGGCCGTCGCGGGCCGGTCGACGAAATCCGCCACGAAGACCGGCCGGACAGCCCGTTTCAATTCGAGTGACCGCCAGCCGTAACCGTTCACGGGCCGGCCGGGGACTGGTCCATTTTTCGGCGAAAAAACGCATTTCGCCGACGAACCGTTGGCCGAAAACATGGACCTGTCCCCTTCCCGCAGCGCCAGGGGGACAGTCCCATTTTCGCGGCGGTCAAGTCAATTCGCTTGGCAACGTCCCTCACGCCGCGAAAATTGGGACAGTCCCCTGTGAACGGCGGTTGTCCCTCCCGACACTTTGCGAAAAAACGACTTGCGCACGGAAAGATTCCTCTTTCGCCGAAAGACTTCCGTGCGTATAATCCGCAACCCCCATTTCGGCGTGGCAAGGTCGTTCCATGGCCGCAGCCGAACGGGGCTTGGGAGATTTCGCCATGAAAGGCTCGTGTGCGTTGGCGGTGGGACTAATGTGTTTGATTGCGTCCGGCGGCTGTCGAAGCCTTGCCCGACCGGACTGGACCCATCCCGGCTCCGCCAAAGTGCAACAGGATCGCGCGTTGCGGTACGATCCATATCCGGAAAGCGGGCCTGGGCCGGCGTTGGTCGGCGCCCGGCCCCGCGGATATCAAATCGCGCCGCCGGAACCGTCTCGTGCCCGATGGTTCCTGGGAGGGTGGGGGCAGTAATCAAGGGCGGAGGATTTGGGATTTGGGATTTGGAGATTTGTTCCGTCTTCCTATTGCGCCCGCATTGGCCACTAAAGCGGCCAACCCTCGGGTTTCCGCCTTCCGCCCTCCGCCTTCGTTGTCCACACTCCCCTCTTCCCCATACTCGTTTCTTGCTTTATGCTGTTTGCATGTCAACACGCCGCCCACGCAAGAAACGTAATCCCGCCGGCCGGAAGCCCAATGCCGCTGCTGTCCAACAGGGACAGCGATTGCAGAAGGTGCTGGCCGCCGCCGGGCTGGGAAGCCGACGGCAATGCGAGGAGTTGATCGCGGTCGGACGGGTCGAGGTCGATCGACGTGTTGTGACCGAGATGGGTACAAGGGTCGATCCGGCCAAACAGCGAATTCGGGTCGATGGAGTCCCGCTGCCGACGGCCAAGCTGGAGTATTTCGCCGTAAACAAGCCGTCCGGCGTGCTCTCGACAAACCGCGATCCCTCTGGCCGTCCACGGGTGATCGATCTGGTGCCCGCCCGCGACACGCGGCTGTTTACCATCGGCCGGCTCGATCTGGGCAGCGACGGGCTGATCCTGGTCACCAACGACGGCGAGTTGGCCAACCGGCTGACGCATCCGCGCTACGGCGTTGCGAAAACATATCGGGTAACCGTTGCCGGCCAACCGTCCCGAGAGGTGCTGATGAAGTTGCGAAAAGGCGTTCATCTGGCGGAAAGTATAGCCCGGGCCGAGCGGGTCGTGGTCAAATCGCGTCGAAAAGAGAGCACCATCCTGGAAATGGTCCTCCGCGAGGGAAAGAATCGGGAGATTCGTCGCATCCTTGCCCGGTTAGGGCACAAAGTGTTGCGGCTGACGCGGACCGCCGTCGGCCCGATCCGTCTCGGCACGCTCCCGCCGGGCGAAGCACGTCGGCTGACGCGGGAAGAGGTCAAGTCGCTCCAGCGAGAAGGAGCGGTCGCCGGGCGGTAGGCTGATTTGCGAAGTCGCAAGCGGCAATCACTATCCACTATCCACTGCCCACCATGTCCACACCAACCTACGCCGACCACGCCTGGCACGGACCGGTTACGGTCGATGAAAACGTGTGTATTGCCCGGGATACGTATCGAATCCGCTTCGCCTGCGGCGAGATAGCCCGACGGGTGTTGCCGGGACAGTTCATCATGCTTCGGCTGGCCGAGTGCAACGACCCGCTGCTGGGCCGTCCGCTGGCGGTCTACGACGTGTCCGCCGACGCCGATGGGAAACCGCATTATCTGGACGTCGTCTATCTGGTCGTCGGCAAGATGACCCGCCTGTTGGCCGAGACGCCCGCCGGCGCGCGGCTGGAGTCGTGGGGACCGCTGGGCAACGGCTTTCCGCCCACGCCCGCCGAGCATCTGGTGATGGTGGCCGGCGGGATCGGACAGACCCCGTTTCTGATGCTTGCCCGCGAGTATTCCGGCCAACGGACCTACGGCGATCCGCCGCGTAAAGTCCCCCCGTCCAAAAAGATCACGCTCTGCTACGGTGCCCGCGGCAGCGAATTCCTGGCCTGCGTGGAGGATTTTCGCCGGGTGGGCGTCGATGTGCAACTGAGCACCGACGACGGCTCGCTCGGCCATCACGGGTTGGTCACCGAGTTGATCGCTCCGGTAGTCGAGCGGTCGCAGTGGCCGTGCCGGCTCGTCTGTTGCGGACCGGAGCCGATGATGGAGTCCACAGCCCGAATCGCCCGCGAGTTGGATCTGCCGTGTCAGGTTTCGCTAGAAAGTCCGATGGCCTGCGGCATCGGCGTCTGTTTCAGTTGCGTGAAGAAAATTCGCGACTCCTCGGGCAACTGGGACTATCGTCGCACCTGCGTCGAAGGGCCGGTGTTTGACGCGGCGGACGTGGAGTTTTGATTCCCGTAGGTTGCGTTTCACGCGTCATACGCGGACCGCTACTTCCCTTTGCTCTTTTTGATTTTCTCCGAGAGCCGGGACTTCACCCTTGCGGCGGCGTTGCGGTGTATGACGTGCTTGGCGGCGGCTTTGTCGACCTTTTTGGCGACCGAGCGGAATACGGTTTCGGCCTTCTCTGTGTCGCCCGCCTCGACGGCCGCCAGCACCTTCTTGCGTTCGGTGTGAATGGCTTGCTTGGTGGACCGGTTCCGCAGGCGGTGGACTAAGCTCTGTTTCAGTCGTTTCTTCGCGCTCTTGATATTTGGCATGGCGTGGGGTTTGTGGGGAATCTTGTGTGTCTGTGTGTCCGAGGACACGAGTTAAAATATATTAGTCTAAATCGTAGTACGGACTAGGAAATCCGCCCTACAGTTTAGGCGTCACGGATCGGCCGAGGCGTCCGGCTGCTCGTTGTCTTCTGTTTCGCCGGCCTCCTCTTCTTTCTTCTTCGCGGCGCCGGATTCTGGATTTTCGCGTAATTTGGCGAGTTTGTCCAGTAGCTTCGAGACGTCTTTGTAAGTGAAATCCAGGCTGGCCAGCGTAGTGAGGTGTTTTTCGGCGGCGGCTAAATCTCGCAAGTACAGGGCCAATCGGCCCGCCAGGTAGAGCGCTTTCTTTCGGTTTTCGGCCTCGCGCTCGGACAATTCCTGAATTGCCGACTCGTAGTGGGTCATAGCCAGCGGCAATTGGTTGATCTGCTGGAAACACTCGCCGAGGACCAACATGCAGGCCCCCTTTCGGCGGGGGTCGTTTTTAGCCGCTTGCAACTCTCGGATCGCCTCGGCGTACTGCTTGATCTTCATGTAGCGGTAGCCCAATTCGTACTTGAAGATCAGGTTGCCGGGATACCGCTCGACCCGTTTTTCGCAAAACTCGACGTCTTTGTTGAAATACTCGCGGCGGAGCTTTTTGGCCTCCTCGGGGTCTTTGGTTTGGATTATTCTCTGCCGCATGTGGCGGAGCTGCGCGTCCTCCAATTTCTCCCGGATGTCGGCGTCTTCGTTGGAAAGCTCGTATGCCTTGCCGAGCAGCTTTTCGGCCTTGGCGAAGCGGTCTTCGCTCAGGTAGTGTTGGGCAAGTTCCAGGTAGTGGTCAACCTTTTCCGGCTCGTTCTGGATTTTACGTTTCAGACGTTGTTTGAGGGTCAATTCCTCTTGCTGCCTGGCCTTGGCCTTCACTTTTTTGGATATTTCATCGTCTTCGTCGTCGAATTTCCCGCTGGATTTCGCCTTCTGCACGGTCAGCGAGGCGATTGCCCGCCGGGCCTCCTCCTCGTCGGGCAGCGCCTCCTCGACTCGGCGCCAGTAGGTGATGGCCTGATCGATCAGCCCCCGATCGTTCAGTGCGATGGCGAACAGCCGGTTGGCCGCGGGGTCTTTCGGACTGCCCATCAACGCCGATTTCAGGTAGCACATTTCGCAGTCGCGGTCGCCGGTTTTTACCGCGGCGGTTGCCATTCCGATCAACGTCGGCATGTCCCAGGGATTGATAGTCAGGGCCTTCAGGCCTTGCCGGATCGCCTCGTCCCATTGTTCCTGAGCGAGTGCTTTTTTCACCGCGCTTCGCGACCCTCTCACCTTCAACTGCGCCAGCGGCGCGCCTTTTTTATTTTGCTTGTACTTCTTTTGCAGATTTTCCAGCAGCGCGCGGACATAGAAGGCGTTGCTCGGATCGCCCGAGACGCACTGGGTCAACAACTCGGTGATGTAGTCGAAGTCATTTGTCTCGGCGGCCGACTCGGCTTTTTTGCCGGCGTGTTCAAAGAGCTTTTCGAGCCGCTTCCGCTTGGCGGGCGAGAGTGGCTCACGGCCCGCCCTGGTGACTTCCGGTTGATGTTCTTCTGTTGCCATGAGACTATTTTAGACGGCGGAAACCTCGCGCACAACGGCATATATGGCAACACGGCCGCAGGCGTGCGCCTGGGACCGGTTACTTCTGTTCCTTCAGCGTTGTCCAACTGATATAGCCCAAGGCTGCCGAGCAGAGCAAACATCCAACGTCCATCACCACACTTACCCGGTGGAAGGGGAACCCGACGGCCAGATCGAGTCCGAATACCAACAACAGCAGAACGGCGACGACGGATCCCACTAGGCAGAGGGCTTTTTGCATCGAGAATCTCTCCACGGATGGTGCTTCTGTGTAGGGTGGGTCAAGCGAAGCGCAGCCCCACCAACAGCGGGGAAAACGTGGTGGGGCCGTGCTTCGCTTGACCCACCCTACTTTCCGCCACAAAAACTAAGTATAATCGGTTTTCCTTCGGTTCACCACTGCCAAGTTGAAACGTAAGAGTTGCAATACCACCCCCGCCGCAATGGGGCACGACTGGTTTACATGTCCGATAAAAAACACTCCCCGCGAATCGTTGTCTATCCCGGCTCCTTCGACCCGATCACCCTGGGGCATCTCAACGTCATGGAGCGTGTGAGCGGGCTCTTCGACCGGCTGATCATCGGCGTGGGGGTGAACGTCGAAAAGGAAACGCTCTTTTCTCCTGCCGAACGAAAACAGATGATCCACGAGGTCACCGCACACCTGGAGAACGTCGAGATACGCACTTTTTCCGGGTTGGCCGTGGCGTTTGTCAAGCAGTGCGGGTCGCGGATCATGGTCCGCGGCGTCCGGCCGATAACCGACATCCCCGCCGAGTTGACGATGATGATGGCCAACCGCCGGCTGGCCCCCGAGGTGGAGACGCTGTTCATGATCGCCGATGGCGAGTTGGCCCACGTCTCCAGTTCGCTGATCAAGCAGATCGCATCGGTGGCCGACGACGAGGAGTTGTCCCGGTTCTTGCCTCGCAACGTGGTGCAGCCGCTGCGCGCGCGGATCGAAAAGTTGCACCCACCGAAGTAAGGCGGTGATATACGATAAACCGAATGTTTATGGCCTTTTCCCCCGAGAACGGTTGCGGAATAAGGATCAGTCGGGCGCAACGGCGACCAACTCACGGCTGACGGTCTCAAAATGTCCGGCCCCCAACGAAGGCTGCTCCTCGGCATAGCCGACCAGCAGGGCCAGGTCGCAGAGGCGGTTGATGCGCCGGGCTATGCCGTGCGTAAGCTCTTGGAGCGTGGGCACGGCGTCCGGCTCGACCAGCGAGTGCGCCGCGCCGGCCACCTTCAGCCGATGGTCAACGTAGTCGGCCGTTTCCGGTTGGCTGAACGGCCTGAGGAGACATTTCACGCTCAACCGCTCCTCCCACTCGGGCATCCGGTTGATTGTCGGCAGCAAGGAAGGTTGCCCGACCAGCAGCAGCGTCATCGCAGGCGATCCGCCCGGCTCGAAGTTCAACAGCAGCCGGAGCATCTCGAACGCCTCCGGGCCTTCGAGCAGATGGGCCTCGTCGATGGCGACGACCGTGTGCCGGCCCTTCTCGGCGTTGGCGGCCAGAAACCGCTCGATCCGCCGCACGCTCGTATGTACGTTGGCCGCATCGGAGATCAGGCCGTTGCCGTCCAACTCGTCGGCCAGATAGGCCAGCAATTCGGTGGCGGGCATCTGCGGAAAAACAATATGCACGAAGGGGGCGAAACTCTCGTCCAACGCGCCGCGAAGCATGGTCGTCAACATCGTCTTGCCCGCGCCCGACGGACCGCACAACAGCGCCGCGCCGCGCCGGTTCTCGACGGCGTAGCGGAGCTTCAACAGCGCCGCCTGATGCGACTCGCCGGGGTAGTAGAACCGTGGGTCGGCGGCGTTCTCGAACGGCTTCTGCCTCAATCGCCAGTAAGTTTCGTACATGGTTCGACGAGTCCTCTATATCGTAGGGTGCGTGAAACGCACCGGTAAAAAATGCGACGGTGTACGACTCAACAAAATCAAAATAGTTACGTAGCCACGAAGTTCTCGATCATTCCCGCCACGTTGATGTCCGCTTCGGTCAAACGCCGCTGCATCTCGTTCAGATTTTCCTTCGAGGTGACGCGTCGGTTGTGGACCAACAGGAGGGCGTCGATGTTTCCTTCCGTCGCCCAAGGCGGCGCGTAGTCGGCAGGGATGCTGTTTTCCAGCGGCCCCAGGTCGACCAAAACCATCTCGTAGTGGTTGCGGAGTTGCTCGATGCACGCGGTCCATTGCGACCAGTCGCCGGCCGCGTTGTCGTTTCCCTCCACCGTTTCGCGGACGGCCAACAAGGCCAGGTTGCCGTCCGTTGTCTCGACGACCGCTTGATTGAGGTTATTTGCCTCTTCATTCGAGATTTCGTTCCAGCCGAGCTGCGGCTGCACTCCCAACCGCTTGGCAAGCCGCGGCCGGCTGAGATCGGCATCGACCAGGGCAATTTTAACTCCTCGTTCCGCCAGCCGGCGCGCCGTGCAGAGCAGCAGCGTGGTGGCGCCCTCGCCCTGGCGACAACCGGCGATGGCCAGCACTTTCCGGCCTTTGGCGTTTGCGGCCAGCAGGGCGTCGGCCAGCCGGTCCCACTCGCCGGCTGCACGAGAGGTCAAGCGACGGCAAACTCGCGGCCATGTGAACTGATCCACCTGCCATGCCGGTTGGAAGGGTTCGGGGCTCGGAGTTCGGGACTCGGGGCTCGGAGTTCGGGATTCGGGATTCGGGATTCGGGGTTCGGGGACGGAGGTTTGGGGTTCGGGTATGGACGGTTGTGGTTCAGGCCCGGGGACCATGTATTTAGGGACCGGACAGACGGCTTCATCTCCAATGGCCCACTCCACGCCGCCGACCGCCCATTGCCCTAAGCCGACTTCAATGGACGGAAATCCGCCCACCCCATGTTCTTTTTCCTCAACAACAATTCCGCTTTCCAAATTCGACGGTTCCGCTTGCAGATTCGGCATTTTTTCCAGCGCGGTCAATATGCCGTCTAATCGGTCGAACATCGCTGGGACAACGGCGGGCGCATTATCCACGGCCGCTTGGCCCTTCTCCCCCGGCATATTTTCCTCGCCCCGATCTACCCCTAAAGGCGATGGACTGTTCTTCGACGTCGGCGCGGCCGGCCGGGGCACGGTTGCCACGGGAGACGTGCCTTGTTGCGAGAAAGCCTTAATAAACGCTTGATCGAGTGCTGTCATAACGGTTCCTGGCGGCAGGCTTTAGTAGGTGTTTGTGTTTTCCCGCGGTCCCTCCCCCGGACCCTGCGGCACTTTGCCGGAGCGGGCGTCGGCCTGGTATTCAGTTGGGCGAACCGCCATCGGACGATTGACGCCCACGCGCGGTGTCTCGGGTCCGGCGTAGTTTCGTGGATCGCTCAATTGTGACGGATTCGGCCAACTCGACATCAGAGGCGTCTCGACGGTCGGCTGCGGCTCGTTCTTTATCTTACCCTCCAACGGAATTATCTCCGGCGCGGACGCCTGCTCGGGCGTCGCCGAAACCAACGTCATCGGCCGGGGAGCGGGAGCGCGTGCTACCCTGGCCTCGTCCGGTGTGGCGGAAGTGCCGGCCTGCCATTGCGAAAGCGGATCGACGGCGGATGCCGAATCGGAACCCGCTTCCTTCCGGCCAGAGAAGAAGGGGAGAACGGACACTACTATCAGAAACACCGCCAAGCCTGACAGCAACTTGAAGGAAAGCGACTGATTGAGTATCCGGCCGCTTAACGTCGGCAAACTCGTGCCGCCCTCTTCCTCGATTCGGCTGCCCGTGCCGAAAGTGTTCATGTCTGGAATGCGGGCCAGCACCGTCCAATTCGTTTCCATTCGATCCATGCCTTGACTTCCTCCCCATCGGGTGGTTCAACGCCATACGGCGCGCACCAGTTGACAAGCATATCTGTTATGAGAAGGTATCGGTTCTGATTGCATCGATCTTGAGCATTGGTCGGATTCCGGCGTTTGGGCAATATGGGCAAGGCTCGGGCGTCTTCCTGCCCCGTTTACCACGGAAGGCCGCTACTGCCGCCGACGTTTGACCGCATCGGGCAGCACCTCTATACTGCATTTTTGCTCTTGCCAAGTGGAGGTGAAGGATGACTCAGATCGAACGCGCTCGGGCCGGAGAGGCAACGGCGGAAATCGAGGCCGTCGCCCGCGACGAGCAGATCGATCCGGAAGTGGTTCGCCGGGAGGTGGCCGAAGGGCGAATGGTAATTCCGGCCAACAAAGCCCATCTGGAGAAGGGGCTAAAGCCTGTCGGAATCGGGGTGGCCGCGAGGACTAAGATCAACGCGAACATCGGCAAGTCGGCCGTATCGAGCGACCCCGGGTGCGAGTTGGAAAAGCTCTTCACGGCGGTCCGCCACGGGGCGGACACAGTGATGGACCTCTCGACCGGCGAGCAGATAGACTCGGTGCGAAGCCGCATCATCGAGGCCGCCGCTGTGCCGGTCGGCACGGTGCCGATCTACCAGGTGGCCGAGCAGCTCGACGAGATCGCGGACATGCGGCCGCGTGATTTTCTCGACGTGGTCGAGCAGCAGGCCCGGCAGGGGGTCGATTACATGACGATCCACGCGGCGTTGCTTCGCGAGCACCTGCCGTTGTGCGAGCGGCGGTTGACCGGCATCGTTAGCCGCGGCGGTTCGCTGGTGGCCAAGTGGATGGCCGTCCACGGCCGGGAGAACCCGTTCTATACCCACTTCGACGACCTGTGCGAGATCATGCACGAGCACGACGTGACGTGGAGCATCGGCGACGGGCTACGGCCCGGTTCGATCGCCGACGCCAGCGACGAGGCGCAGTTCGCCGAACTGAAAGTGATGGGCGAGTTGGGCCGCCGCGCCCGCGAGCGGAACTGCCAGGTGATGATCGAAGGGCCGGGCCATATCCCCATGGACCAGATCGAGCGGAACGTGCGGTTGCAACAGGAGTGGTGCGACGGGGCGCCGTTCTACGTGCTCGGGCCGATCGTGACCGACGTCGCCCCAGGCTACGACCACATCACCAGCGCCATTGGCGCGGCGATGGCCGCTTGGTACGGCGCGGCGATGCTCTGCTACGTTACGCCCAAGGAACACCTGGGCCTGCCGAACCTGGAGGACGTGCGCCAGGGTGTGATCGCTTATAAGATTGCGGCCCACGCGGCCGATCTGGCCCGACATCGCGTCGGCGCCCGCGATCGCGACGACTCGCTCAGCCGTGCCCGATTCGAGTTCGACTGGGCCGAGCAATTCCGTCTGTCGCTCGATCCCGAGGCCGCCCGGCGGATGCACGACGAGTCATTGCCCGAGCAGGACCACAAAAAATCGCACTATTGCAGCATGTGCGGCCCGAAGTTCTGTTCGATGAAGAACACCGAGGAGTTGCGGGCAATGACGCGGGGGAAGGCGGAAGAATAAGCAACAAACATGAAGAACTAACCATGCACAACGATTTTACCGCAATTGTCGAGCGGGACGGCAAGTGGTTTATCGCTTACTGTCCCGAGGTACCCGGCGCCAACGGTCAAGGGAGGACCAAGTCTGCTTGCCTGAAGAGCTTGGCAAAAGCCATCCAACTAATCCGGGAAGACCCGGAAATCAAATAGCCTCACCGGAGTCATATCATGCCTCGAATTTGTATCGCTGTGTTGCTTGTGTTATGTACTGTCCCGCTTCGTGCCGATGACGCCCCGGCCGCGGGCCTCTCGCCGGAGGAAGCCAAGGAAGGATTCGTCGGCCTCTTCGACGGCAAAAACCTCGACGGCTGGCAGGGCGACGTGAAGGGATACGCCGTCGAAGGCGGTGCGATGGTCTGCAAGCCGGGCGGCAATCTCTTCACCAAAAAACAGTACGCAAACTTCATTCTCCGTTTCGAGTTCAAGCTGCCGCCGGGCGGCAACAACGGCGTCGGCATCCGCATTCCACCGAAGGGGTGGCCCTCCCAATCCGGCATGGAAATCCAAATCCTCGACAACAAACACCCGAAGTACAAGGATCTCCAGCCCTATCAGTTTCACGGCTCGATCTACGGCGTCGTGCCGGCCAAACGCGGGTTTCTCAAGCCCGTCGGGCAGTGGAACCAGCAGGAAATCACGGCCGACGGCAGCCGCATCAAGGTCACGCTGAACGGAACCGTGATCACCGACGCCGACCTGAGTAAGATCGACAAGACGATGGACGGCCAACCACATCCGGGCCTGCACAACGCCAAGGGCCACATCGTCTGGATCGGCCACGGCGATCCGGTGGCCTTCCGCAACGTGCGGATCAAGGAGTTGCCGTAGGGCGTATCCGTTTCAACTGAACATTGACCGTGTAGCGGGCGGGCTTGCCCGCCGTTTGATTTCCTCAAAACAGAAAAACGGCGGGCAAG
>JAUWPQ010000025.1 GCA_030611515.1 Planctomycetota bacterium
CTCCGCACCGCCGGCCCCAGTATCCACCGACCGAACGCATGGCAATCTTGGAGTTGAGGGCGGCGCGTGGCTGGTCGCTGGAACAAACGGCCAAGACATTCCTCGTCACCGCCGCCACCATCGCCTCGTGGATGAAACGGCTCGACGAAGAAGGATCTGACGCCTTGGTGCAACTCCGGCAACCCGTCAACAAGTTCCCGGAGTTCGTCCGCTACATTGTTCAGCGGCTCAAGCGGCTCTGCCCCGCGATGGGCAAGGTAAAGGTCGCCGAGACGCTTGCCCGGGCGGGCTTGCACCTCGGGATCACGACCGCGGGTCAAATGCTCAAGGAGAAACGCCGATGGCCACAACCGCCCGCCGACAAGATCGACGAAATGGCGCCGGATCGGGTGGTCGCTGCCAAGTACCCCAATCACGTTTGGCACGTTGATCTCACTACCGCGCCGACCAGCTTGGGCTTCTGGTGTCCCTGGCTCCCTTTTGCACTGCCACAATTCTGGCCGTTCTGTCACTGGGTCGCGGTCGTCGTCGATCACTTCTCTCGCCGTGCGATGGGCGTCGCCGCGTTCAAGAGCCAGCCATCCTCCGAGGCCGTGCGGGCCTTCCTGAGACGAGCTATTGCCAAGGCCAAACACAACTCCCCTCGCCCTTTGGGAGAGGGGCCGGGGGTGAGGGCACATGAGAGAGAACGTTCCAGAACTAAAACCTGCCCAAAATACATCATCTGTGACCGCGGCAAACAGTTCGACTGCGAGGACTTCCGGGACTGGTGCCGACGCAAAGGCATCAAGAGGCCGCGCTATGGCGCGGTAGGCAAGCATGGCTCGATTGCCGTGGTCGAACGTTTCATCCTCACGCTGAAGACCTTGCTGTCTTGTCTCGTGCTGGTTCCTTGCCGGCACGAAAAGTTCCAGCAAGAGATTACGGCGATTGCGTATTGGTACAATAGCTGTCGTCCACACACGTGGCTCGGCGGGAAGATGCCCGACGAAGTGTACCACGGCCGTTATCCCGCCAACCGCAAACCGCGCTATGAGCCGCGTTCACACTGGCCGCGCGGCTCGCCTTGCGCCAAGCCGCACGCATTGGTGAGAGGCAAGCCCGGCGCCAGGCTGACGTTGGAAGTCAGCTTCCACGCTGGGCGGAAGCACTTGCCGATCGTCAGGCTGAAGCGGGCGGCATGAGCATCGCAGTGATCAATCTATGATCGCTGCGCTGGTTGTACGCGCAGAGCACGCTCCAAGACGTTCCTTCGCTTTCAATTTCCAAAAAGTCGCTCGCGTTTCATCGCTGCTCATCGCTACTCTGCCGCAAAGTGTATCATTCTTGCACTGCTGTTGTCGCCATTCTGAGGGGAACAACCCTCATTCCACTCGGTTGTCAAGAGTCCTTGGACCAGGACACTACCCGTGGTTGACCGGTGGTGTAATGGAGGGTATCTTAAGAACAGGTGTCGGATGTGACTATGGGGAGGCTAGTGGTTCGTCAAACCTGTGGCGACAGGTTGGGGCGGCAGTTGTACTGCCGCCCCGAGCCGGTGTCCACCGGGGTGGCAGTACAACTGCCACCCCAACGAAACCTACCAAATCAGCTTTGACGGACCACTAGACCGAGTAGGACAGCAATTCAGAGTGTTTCGGGCGCATAGCTCAGTTGGTTAGAGCGCGTCCCTGATAAGGACGAGGTCTGCGGTTCGAGTCCGCGTGCGCCCACTTGATTGTTTGCACAGTGTTGCAATGGCTCGCAAACCCCGGAAAAGCCGGGGTTTCGCGTTTCTTGCCGCGACCACTTGCAACCCTTTATTCGCAATCTAGGCCCGGTAAACGTCTTTCCTGTGTGCCACTCTCAAAACCAGTACGATAAGCCGACCATCGTGGATTTCGTACACCACGCGGTAGTTGCCGACGCGGATGCGCCATAGGTTTTCATCTTCGGCCAGCTTGACCACGCCCGTCGGGCGGGGATTGTTCCGCAGTTCCGTTATCGAATCGACGATGCGCCGTCGCATGGGCCAGGGAATCTTGTCCAAACTTTTTTCCGCCGTCGGCTTGATGATGATTTCGTACCGCATGGCAAATTACAGGCCGTGTTTCTTGCGGTACTGTTCCAGGGTGACGCCGCCTTTTTCCTTGCGGGCCTTTTTGGCCGCTTTCACGTCGGCCCGGTCCTCCAAGGCGTTCAACACCTCCAGGTCTTCCATCGACACCACGGCCAGCACTTGCTTGCCGCGCCGCTGCAAGATGATCCGCTCGCCGCCGTAAGCGACGCGGTTAATCACATCGGCCAGATTTGCCCGGATGTCGGCAACGCCAATTTCGGTCATGGTTATCCTCCTGCTGAAAAAACCTCTTTATGTACATTATCGCCTTTTATGCTGTTTACGTCAAATCCATTTTTTGATTTTGCACCGCTTCACACCCGGTTCGCAATTCCGCCTTGTCCATTTTCACGCCCTCATTAAACCCTCATACCCGGCGCAACCTATTGAGAAACAGCCACTTGGGACTTTCTTGCACGGTTTTCCGGCTGGCCGGGCACTAACAAGGATAGGAGGAGTAATCATGCGACTTACTTTGCGGACCCTAGTGGCTTATCTGGATGGAATCCTCGAGCCGGGCGACGCCGAGGACCTCGGCAAGAAGATCGAGGAGAGCGAATACGCCGCCGGCCTGGTGCATCGCATCCGCGACGTGATGCGGCGGCTGCGGCTCGGCGCGCCGAGCCTGACCGACCGTGGACCGGGACTCGATCCGAACACCGTGGCCGAATATCTCGACAACACCCTGGCTTCCGAGCGGGTGACCGATTTCGAGAAGGTCTGTCTCGATTCCGACGTCCATCTGGCGGAGGTCGCTTCTTCGCACCAGGTTCTCGCGCTGGTCTTGGGCGAGCCGGCCGAAGTCGATCCGGCCAGCCGACAGCGGATGTATCTGCTCAAGGAGACCGAGGGGAAGGCAAAACCGCCGCCAACGCCGGTCGCGCAATCGACCCCTGCCATGTCGGGCGCGAAAACCCCGCCGCGATTGGACCTGGAGCCGAGCGACGTCGCCGCGGCTGGCCGGAAACCACGGCCGAAGCCGACCGTGCCGGAATATCTCCGCGAGCCGCGAAAGAAATCGTCGTGGTGGGCGGCCGCGGCGGCAGTGTTGCTGGCGGCTTGTTTCACCGTCGTTGTGCTGATGGCCCTCGGCCAATTCGAGTCGGGAACGCCGATGGGAAACTTTTTGGCGCGGTTAGGAGTAATCTCCGCGCCGCTGGAGGTGGCGGCGAAAGAGGGGTCGGGCGACGGGGATCAGGAGCGAGGGCCGGACACTTCAGTGCCCAGTGAAGCGTCTGACGGGCACGCCACCAAAGAACCGGCCGAAGAGCCGGCTCAACCACCCGACGAGAGTCCGCGGGGCGAAACCGTTGGCCCGCCTCCCGAGCAGCCGGCGCCGGAGAAGTCGCCCGACGGATCAGCCGAAGCGCCGGCCGAAGCGCCGTCGTCGGTCGTACCCGCGCCTACGCCCCCTACACCCAAGACCCCCGCCGTGCCGGACGAGGCGCCTGGCGCCAAGGTGGAAAAACAGCCGGAAATCCCGCCGGTCATCGAACAGCCTCAGTTGCCGCCCGAGCCGCTCGGGCGATTGATGTCGAGCAAACAGGTGTTGCTCAGCGACGGTGTCGGGACCGGTTGGACCCGTGTGGCGGCCAACCAGATGTTGATACCGCAACAGGTGTTGGTTCCGCCGACCTATCGCGCCAAGATCGCGCTGACGATGGGCGTCACGCTGGAGATTCTCGACGGTTCGCATGTCGAGTTGTTGGGCAGCAGCGCGAGGGAACTGCCGGGGTTGCGCGTCCTCTACGGCCGAGTGGTGCTGATGCCGCTGGGTAAGGTTGGATCGCGCATGCGGTTGGCCTTCGGCGATCGGACCGGGACTATCGCCTTCACCGACGCCGAGACGGTGGTTGCGCTGGACGTCCGCCGCTTCCGAGTACCGGGGACCAACCCCGAGAACAGCTCCGCGCGCGTCGTCGCCGATCTGTACGTAACCACCGGCGGCATTACCTGGCAGGATTCGGTCGAGGGCGCCGGTGGTCAGCCGCTCCGGCTGGCGCCGCGGCAGCGGTTGAGCTTCGACGCGCACTTGACCTCGGCACCGATCGACGTGAAGGAGTTGCCGCCGTGGATCGAATCGTCGCCGATCGGCGCCCTGGACCGCCGTGCATCGGTGGCCATCGCCGATGCGTTGCCGACCGACCGGCTCGCGCGGGTGAGTTTAATGGAGCTTGCCGTTTCCCGGCCGCAGAAGGAGGTCAAGTGGTTGGCGTTGCGGTGCCTGGGATACATCTGGCAGTTCGACGACGTAGTGGTGGCGTTGGACGACTCCGCCAACAAGCTGGTGTGGTCCGACTACATCGAGGAGTTGCGCGGGGCGGTCGGCCGCGACGCCGCGACGGCCGCCGCGGTTCGCATGGCCCTGGAGAAGCAATATCCACAGCAGGCCGCCGCATTGTATCGGATGCTCTGGGGCTACAGCGACAAGGACTTGCGGGCCGGAGACGACGCCGCGTTGGTGAGGGCCTTGGACGACGACTTGCTGGCCATGCGAGCGTTGAGCTACTGGAACCTCCGGAACATCACGGGCCAAGGCGCGGCGTATCAGCCGGAACAGACGGCCGCGCGGCGACAACAATCGGTGCGGCGCTGGCGGCAGCGGCTCGCAGCGAAGGAAATTCGCTTTCAAACCGACGACAAAGAGGCCGAGGCCGGTGAAAACATCGGACCTCCTCCTTCCGACAGCCAATAAGAAACTATCCCCAAAGCCCCCTTTTCTCCCCCGAGAAAGGGGTCTGTCCCTCCCGTCTGTCGGTGCAAGGGGATAGTCCCATTTTTGCGGCGGTCAAGCGATTTTTCAAGGCAACGTCCCTCACTCCGCGAAAATTGGGACAGTCCCCTGCGACGGGTCGGCCGGCGGCCCGATTTTTACGGATATTTCACCTTGATTTGCAAGGGCTTCGAGAGTACATTTCCCGCCCATTCGTGGACGAGTAGATACTACTTGGTCTATCTCGGCTAATCCGACTGATTCGGGTGGCACTGGCGTCTCGCCAGTGCTGGTCGGAACACGGGCAACATGCCCGTGCCACCCGTCAACGACAAGTGCAACAGGAGGTTGCCAAGATGAGGACGGAGCCGATGCCTCACGAGGTACGCGAGTTGGTCGTTCGCACGTTCCAGTACCTCGACGTTGACGTCGATGGTCCTTGGGACCTCGACGAAACGATCCTGATCAACGACGGCCGCTATTCCGCCCGAACGTACAAAGCGTGCGGCCACATGGCGATGTGGTTGGTGGAGATCGGCATCGTCCAGTTTTACGACGCCGCGGGGAACATGCTCCGCACGGTGAACTTGCTGGAAGAATTGGCGCCGCAACGGATGGCAGCGTAGCCTCGCCGGCAGCCACTCTCGTTCCCATGCTCCGCATGGGAACGCAAGTAGTGTAGGCAGTAGGGTGCGTCCACGACGCACCGATGTTCTGGCTCAACCATTGGTCGGCGTTGCCAGTGCTACTGGCTTGTTTGTGGTGCGTCGCGGACGCACCCTACTGGCTCGACTGAGTCACAAACGACACTGTCACGTCGGCCATCCGGAGCGGACACTTGCGTGTGTTTGGCCACGATTTGCAGCAGGTCGTGTCGTTCAAAGGGCTTGGACAGGTAATCGTCGCAGCCGGCCTCTAGGCATTTCTGCTGATCCGGGCTCATGGCGCTGGCGGTCAGGGCGACGATCGGGCCACGATAACCCTTCGACCGGAGTTGCCGCGTGGCCGTATAGCCGTCCAGCACCGGCATCTGCATGTCCATCAGTATCACGTCGAACGGTTTGTCCGCCTTGCGCGCGGCCAGGGCGGCTTCGACGGCGGCCCGGCCGTTCTCGACCGCCGTCACCTGGGCGCCGGCCTTCCTCAGAAACAGGCCGATCAACCGCTGATTGTCCAGCCCATCCTCGGCCAGGAGTATCCGGCCGTGCAGTGTGGTCTTGCCGGCGCCGGCCGCCGTCGGCGGGGGCTGGACAACGGCTTCCCGGGCGCCTCGGACCATGCGGATTCCGTCCAGAGGCCCTGGATCAATCGTGACGCTGAAGGTGCTCCCCTTGCCCGGGGTGGAATGCACTTCGATGCTCCCACCCAGGGCCTCAGCCAAATGCTTGCTGATCGCCAGTCCCAGTCCCGCGCCGCCGAACTTCCGCGTGGACGAACAGTCTACCTGACTGAAGGGTTGGAAGAGTTTCCCGACTTGCTCTTCACTGATGCCGATGCCCGTGTCGGTCACGTCGAAGCGTAGGCGCGGGGGACCACTATCGGAGATCAGTCGGGCGGTGAGGCGGACTTCGCCTTGGTCGGTGAACTTGATCGCGTTGCCCACCAGATTAACCAGCACCTGGCGCAAGCGCAAGGGGTCGGTGAGCACGGTTTCGGGCAGGGGGCTGGCCAGTTCCGTATTCAGCTTTAGCTGCTTCGCGGCAGCCTGAGTGCGCATCAGGGAAACGACTTCGGCCACCAGTTGCACCGGCGAGCAGCGGGTCGGCTCGATCTGGAGCTTTCCGGCCTCGATTTTCGAGAGGTCGAGGATGTCGCCGATCAGTTCCAAGAGGTGTTCGGCGTTGCGTTTGATCACGAGGACGTGTTCCCGCGTAGCGTGCCCGATGTTCTCGTCCGCCATGAGGTCCGTATAGCCGATGATGGCCGTCATCGGGGTGCGGATTTCGTGGCTCATGTTGGCCAGAAACTCGCTCTTGGCGCGGGTGGCGCAATCGGCGAGGCGATTGGCTTCCTCCAGCGACTTGTTGGTCGATTCCAATTCAGCCGCGTAGCGTCGCAACTCCTCTTCCGCCCGCCTGCGCTCGGTGGTGTCGCGGAACACACCCACTATGTGCGTCCTGCCATCGAGAGTGACATTTGCCGTGTTGATGTCCGCGTAGACAATCGTGCCGTCCTTGCGGAGACAGGGTATGTCCGTCGCGAGAGTTTTCTCGCCACAGGTCAGATTTTCAAACATCGCCAGGGCGTTCGGCAAGGCATCTTTCGGGAAGATGTCCGCGGTGCCCCTCGTCGCCAATTCCTCCTCGGTATACCCCAGCATCCGGCAAGCCGCCAAATTCGCGTACTTGAACATCCCCGTTTCAACGTCGGCAATCATGATGCCATCGGCGCTGATTCCCAAAATCTCGCGGTACTTGCATTCGACGTCGTACTTCTCCTGGTAAAGACCGAGTTGCTGCCGCCGCCAAATGAGTCCCAGGATCGCCGCCGCGCCGAACAGAAAGGCGCCCACGAGAAGGGCCATCAGCCAAAACCGCTCCCGCATCGGCGCGTACACTTCCGCGACATCGATCTTGGCCACTAGAAACCACGGTGAATCGGGCACGGCGCAGACGGCCGCCAGCACGGGTACACCCCGGTAGTCAATGCCTTCGATGATCCCTTCCTGGCCCAGGACCGCCTTCACCGCGGGAGCATCCTTACCGTCAAGGAGGAAGCGCAGGGTAAGGGCCGTATTCTTCCGAAACTTGAGTTCATTCAGGTAGACGACCTCGTTTCCTTCCCGGCGAATGAGCAGGGTCTCGGCCGTCTTGGAGGACGTCGGCCAACGCTGAATGGAAGGGTAGAGGTAGGTGTTCGGGTCGATCCTCAACACAACCACGCCGATCGGATGTCCGACGTCCTGCCCGTCAAGAATCGGGACGAATAGGCGGAGGTAAATCTTCCGGCTATATTCGTTTGGATAGAAGTCGGCGAATGTCGGTTTGCCCGAACGCATGGTTTCGCGGGCCTTCTGAATCGTAACGAAAGAGAGCGGCTCATCCGTGTCGGAAACCACCATCTGCATGTTGCCCCCGGCATCGAGCAAAGCGATTCGATCGTAGTGCTGGTTTGTCAGGACGTGGCCGAGCCAGGACCGAAGCTCTTCTTGCGGAGTCGAGTCCTGCGGACGCTCGATACAGCGCCGCACCAGAGCCGAGAAGGCGAGGTTCTTATAGAGGACGCCGGCGTCCGCCAAATTTTCATTTTTCCAACGTGAAAGCTCACTGGCCTTCAGATCGGCGACGGCGGCAAGTTTGTGCTCTGCTTGCGTTCTGACACTGTCTTGCTGACTCCGGTAGAGGAGGCAGCCCGCCGCGACGATGCCCGTGGCCAGGATGACGAAGACCATGACCAGAACCGGCAAGACGCTTTTCTCTTTCATGTCGTTGCCCCTTTTCCCGGCGATGTACACTCTAGCACTATCAGAAGCCTAGCCCACGGTTATATAGCAATTATCGTGCGCGGTCTCAGGGCGAAAAATACGCATACATCGAGCGAGTCGCCCAAGGCCCCCTTGCCGGCGGGGAGTTGACCGGGGCGCGGCACGACGCTATGCTCTTATAGGCTGTTAGTTGATTTTTAAGGAAGTGATTTCCCCTGGTGATCATTTGTGGTTGATTTAAGATGCAGGCAAGAACCCTCACGGCGTTCGCCCTGCTGGCCGCCGCGGCAATCGGCGTCTTCATGGCATTCTGGTTGAACCCTTTTCGTGACTCCGCCGAACCCGAGCCATCGGCGTCGCCCCGCGACGACGATCCGTTTGCCGCGGCGCGGCGGCGGATGGTCGAGTGGCAGCTTGCCGACCGCGACATCTCCGACGCCCGGGTGTTGGAGGTCATGGGCCGGGTCGCCCGACATCGCTTCGTTCCCGAGGAATTGTGGAAGCAGGCGTATGAAGACTACCCGCTGCCGATCGGCCTGGATCAGACGATCTCTCAGCCGTATATCGTGGCGTTGATGACGCAGCTTGCCCGCCCCACGGCGGATTGCAAGGCCCTGGAGGTCGGCATTGGCTCGGGCTACCAATCGGCCGTGCTGGCCGAGTTGTGCAAACAGGTCTACGGCATCGAGATCCTCCAGCCGCTGGCCAACGAGGCCGAAAAACGGATGGCCGAACTAGGGTACAAAAACGTCGTCGTCCGTTGCGGCGACGGCTACCAGGGCTGGCCCGAACACGCTCCGTTCGACGTGATTCTGGTGACCGCCGCGCCGGACCACGTGCCGCAGCCGCTGATCGACCAGCTTGCCCCCGGCGGGCGGCTGGTGATCCCCGTCGGCCGCCACTTCCAGGCATTACTGCTGATCGAGAAGCAGCCCGACGGCAGCATCGATCGCACCACCGTGGCCCCGGTCCAGTTCGTGCCGATGACCGGCGAGGCGGAGCAGAAGCGGAAATAGCGGAGAGCAAAGAGGGCCGGGCACTTCAGTTGGAGGGCTGGACGCTTCAGCGGCCAGTAATTACAGACAAGATACGAACAGCGGCGACCGGTATCCAAAGGCGTGCCACCCAACGTAGTCAAAGGGGGCGGTCCGGTTGATGAACCCGACGGATTGGGATAAGGTGAATGTTTCTGGAAATTCATGAGGAGCCGCTTTCGCCGTGAGCGACCATTCTGGACCTGCCGCCGCCCCGTCCCGCCCCGCCGATGCCCGGCCGGAGATTACGCTGACCGATCTGCAACAATTGATCCGTAAGATGTACACGGAAAAGGACGTTGCCCGGGGCATCGACGGCACGTTTATGTGGCTGATCGAGGAGGTGGGCGAGTTGGCCTCCGCCTTGCGGGAGGGAACCAAGGAAGAGCGTTCCGCCGAGTTTGCCGACGTGTTGGCCTGGCTGGTCACGATCGCCAACGTGGCGGGGGTCGATCTGACCGAGGCGGTGGCGCGGAAATACGGCTCGGGTTGCCCGGGGTGCGGACGTTTCGTTTGCACCTGCCCCGACGCGGGAAAACCATGAAAACAATTGGAAATTGCAATTTCCTGGTTCCCATGCTCCGCGTGGGAACCCGCGTTTCCCGACGCTCCGCGTCGATGGCGGTGGAGAAGGATCGGAAGTTTCAACGCCGACAGGGCGAACGCGGAGCGTTCGGACAGTGCGTTCCCACGGAGACCGTGGGAACGAGGAAAAAACCCCTGGTTCCCATGCTCCGCCAAAAGTTTCCCCTGGTTCCCATGCTCCGCGTGGGAACCAATGAAATTGCAAATTGCATTTTCCTCATTCTTGTCGCAAGCCTTGCCCTGCCCGCCGCCGCAATGGCCCAGTCCCCTCGGCCGCCTAAGATCGTCGGCGTGCGGGTCGGCGTTGACGATTGCTACAAGGCCGGGTTGTGGACGCAGGTGGAAGTCGCGCTGCTGGGCGGCGACGAGACGCTCGACGGCGAACTTTCGGCGATCGTCCCCGACGGCGACGGCGTGCCGGGCCGCGTCTCGACCCCTTGCCGGATACAGGCCGGCCGCGAGACCACGGTGCGGCTGATCACAAGATTCGGCCGCGTACACGGATATCTGACGGTCGAGTTTCGCGCGGAAGGCCGGGAACCGGTGCGGCGGACCTTCGAGACCTCCGCCCGGGCTGACGGCGAACATTTTCTGCCGGCCTTGGAGTTTTGCAAACTGTTCGTAGTCGTCGGCGACTCGGATTTGGGGGTCGAGGACGCGGGCAAGCTCGGCGGCGCCGAGCCGGAGCATCGGCCGGTCGTCGCCCGGCTGGACGACGTCCGCCAATTGCCGACCCGCTGGTACGGTTACGAGGGGATCGACGCGGTTGTGTTGTCCACCGGCCGGCCGGAAATCTACCGCGGCCTTGCCGACGACGGCCGAGTGGACGCATTGGACCAATGGGTCCAGTTGGGCGGACGGCTGGTGTTGTGCGCAGGCTCGCGCGCGGAGGAGGCCCTCGGCGATGGTTCGCCGTTGCGGCGGTTCGTGCCCGGCCGATTGGAAAAGGTAATCTCGTTGCGCCAGACCGGATCTCTGGAATCGTATTGCGGCAGCCGGTCGGGGATGCTTCTGTCCGGCAAGGACAGAGTCGCGATGCGGGCGCCGCGATTGATCGACGTCCGCGGCCGAGTGGAAGTCGGCGAGGCGGACTTGCCGCTGGTGGTCCGCGCGGCGCGGGGCTTCGGACAGGTGCTCTTTCTGGCCGGCGAGTTGGACGAGCCACCGCTCGCCGGATGGACGGACCGTCCGCTGCTGGCGGCCAAATTGCTCGACTTGCCCGTCGCGCAGGCCGAGGAGTCAAGAAAAAGCTCCGCCATGATGCACTTCGGCTACAGCGACATGTCCGGCCAGATGCGCAGCGCCCTGGACCAGTTTGCCGGCGTGCGGTTGGCCCCGTTCTGGCTGGTGGCCGGATTGATCGTCGTGTACATCCTGTTGATCGGGCCGGGCGACTTTTTCTTCCTCCGCAAGTACGTCGGGCGAATGGAGTGGACGTGGCTGACGTTCCCGCTGATCGTCGTGCTGGTGAGCCTGGCGGCATACGTGCTGGCACATCGGCTCAAGGGGGACCGGCCACGGGTAAATCAGATCAACCTGGTCGACGTGGACGCGGAGAGCGGGCGGATGCGCGGCGCCGCCTGGCTGAACGTATTCAGCCCGCGGACAGAGTCGTTCGATCTTTCCGTCCGGCCGCGAGCAACCGACGCGCGGCCGTTGATGGCCTGGCTGGGTTTGCCCGGCAGTGGCTTGGGAGGGATGGACCCTCGCGCCGCCGGCCCTTTGCTTTGGACTGAAGGGTTTTGCTACGCGGCCGATTTGGACGCTTTGCTCGGCGTTCCCATTCCAATCTGGTCGAGCAAGAGCTTGACGGCCCGATGGGAGGCGACCGCCGCCGCATGTCCCGCCGCGGAACTGACCGCCACCGGCCGACTCCTTTCCGGCACTATCACCAACACACTCGGCTTCCCGCTCCGCAAGTGTCTTTTGGCTTACGGTCGATCGGCGTACGAACTGGGTACTCTGGCGCCGGGCCGGTCCGTCCGGCTGGGGGCAATGACGAAACGGAGCGAATTGAGGACGTTGCTGACCGGTCGTAGGGCTGTTTTGACCGACGGCGACAAGTATCGCCAGCAGACCACCCCCTACGACCAGTCGAGCACGGACCTCTCCTATATTCTGCGGATCATGATGTTTTACAAGGAGGCGGGCGGACGCCGATACACCGGTCTCTGGAACGACTATCAGGGGTTTGTCGATCTGAGCGACCTGCTGAAGACCGGCCGCGCCATACTGATCGCCCAGGGACCGGACGACGGGGACGAGAATCACCGGGGCGCAACCCTGCTTAGCGACGGCGAACCGCTCGGCGGCCCAAACGATCAACATCGTACTATGTATCGATTTGTGTTTCCCGTGAAAGGTGGATAAAGCGCTGTTGGCGACAAATGCAAGTTTAGCCGCCGCGTCCACGCGGCGTACTGATTCTCCCGGCGTGGACGCCGGGGCTAAACTATTTATCATCCGCTTATTGTCCGCTCCCCATAATAATGATCAAAACCCAAGACCTGACGAAAGTTTACGGCAGTCTCCACGCCGTAAAGAACCTCAACTTGGACCTGTCCGAGGGAGACTTGTTCGGCTTCATCGGTCCGAACGGCTCGGGCAAGACCACCACCATGCGCATCCTGGCCACGCTCCTGCAACCGACCTGGGGCGAGGCCAGCGTCTGCGGCCATTCGATCTACACCCATCCCAAGGAAATCCGCCGGCTGATCGGCTACATGCCCGACTTCTTCGGCGTTTACGACGACATGCGGGTGATCGAATACCTGGAGTTTTTCGCCGCGGCCTATCGCATCCGCGGCCCGGCGCGGCGGAAGGTCTGCAACGACACGCTGGAGTTGGTCGAGTTGGGCTACAAGCGGGACGAACTGGTCACCAGTTTGTCCCGCGGCATGACACAGCGGCTCGGGCTGGCACGCGTCCTGCTCCACGACCCCAAGGTGTTGCTGCTCGACGAGCCGGCCAGCGGCCTGGACCCTCGGGCGCGAATCGAGATGCGCGGCTTGCTCAAAGAGCTTCGCAAGCTGGGCAAGACGATCATGGTCTCCAGCCACATCTTGCCCGAGTTGGCCGACATCTGCAACAAGGTCGGCATCATCGAGCGCGGAGTGTTGAAGTTTAACGGAACCGTATCGGACCTGATGAAACAGATTCGCCGGCGGACGCGGTTGCAGATAGCGGTCGTCGGCGATCTGGAGCCGGCCGCCCGATTGATGGAACAAAGCACATTCGTCGAAAACGTGGGCCTGGGCGACGGATATATCGAGGTCACTTTGGCCGAGAACGTCACCGACTACAGCGACTTGCCCACGATGCTGATCGACGCCGGCTTCAAGCTGACGCTGTTCAAAGAGGACGAGTTGAACCTGGAAACGGCGTTCATGGCGCTGACGAAGGGCGTCACGGCGTGAGTGGGTACGGCTATCTGCCGTTGAATAAGCCAGATTCCGGGAGTTTGGGTGCCACTGCTGGCTTGTCCAGCAGTGCAGGGGAGAAACTTCCGGAAATCACTGCTGGACAAGCCAGCAGTGGCACCCTTTTTCAACGGGCTGGCTATTCGTTTGCCTGCTCTTCGAGGTGGAAGTTCTTCGGCAGCGCCACGCCCTTCAGTTTGCCTTCGCAGACCAGGTTTTGCCTAACGAAGCACTGGAACTCGCAGACCACGATCGAACGGCGCAGTTTCAACAGGCGACAGACGATGACGAAGCGGTCGCCGGGCCGCACCACGCCGCGAAAGCGAACGCCTTCCAGCCCGCCGAAACCGATTACACCCTCCATCAGATTGTACCTGTGGCTGTAATAGCTGGACAACTGGCCGGCGGCCTCGCACATTAAGACGCCCGGCATCAGCGGCATGCCGGGCATGTGGCCCCGGACCCAAAACTCGTTCTCGGTGAGGTCTTTGTATCCGACGCAGATGCCCCGTTCCCGGTCCTCGAAGCAGATCGCCGTTAGTTGCTCCATTTCATAACGTTGCATATTGGCGCGGCGGATTGCCTCCGTATCGGCCACGACGTGGTCGAGGTCGTAATCGGAGAAATCGATAATCAGGTCTCTTCGGCCCACGGCAAATACTCCTTTGCGACCGATCAGGTGCGGATCGTGTGCCGCTTGGCCTTGCGGGCCTTGGCGTTGGCGGGACGTTTGCCGTGGTTGGCTTTCTTGACTACGCGGTGTGGTTTGGACATCATTTGGACTCCAAGGGGCGGTAAACGCAATAGAACCTCTCAGTTTATCAATTTCTCCGCGATAAGGGAAGGCCGGTAGAGGACATTTATTCCATTCCACCGGTCATACAGGCCCTACAGTAACCCCACATTTGGAGGTGGGATAATCCAGCCCAAGGAGCCGCGTCAGAATAACTTGATGATTATTGGGTGGCACAGCCGCCCTCGGCTGTGACCGAGAACTCGCGGTTAATCGCACAGCCAAGGGCGGCTGTGCCACATTTCAAAACACGTTCTTAGCCCGCCGTGAATATGCGGCGGGGGAAAGCAAGTTCGCGCCGCGCGACTTTTCGGCGTTGCTCGATAATGATATGATCGTGGCTCGTGAAATCATCTAGGAGCGAAATCATGGAAAACGGAAAGCTGGGAGTGGCCATTCACGGTGCGGGCAAAGTGGCCCACGCTCATGCCGCAAGCTGGAAGAAAAATCCGAACGTGAAAATAGTCTCGGTCAGTAGCCGGAGACGCGAGACTGCCCAACGGCTGATCGACGAAATGGGCCTGGACTGTTCGGCCGGCGACGACTTCGATGCGGTTTTGGCCGACCGAAAAGTGGACGTGGTGAACCTCAGCGGGCCGAACCACGTCCACGCCGCTCAGGGTATCGCCGCCGCCCGTGCCGGAAAACACATCCTCATCGAGAAGCCAATGGCCATCACGATGGAAGAGAACCGCGCCTTGCGCGACGCGGTGGAAAAGGCCGGCGTCCGCAGCATCGTCAGTTTCGTGTTGCGCTGGAACCCGCTGTTCGAGAACGTCAAGTCGCTGCTGGCTTCCGGCGCGATCGGCGATCTGTTCTACGCCGAGGTGGACTACTGGCACGGCATCGGGCCTTGGTATCACGGCCAAGCCTGGGCGGTGCCCAGCAAGACCGGCGGCAGTTCGATGCTCCTGGCGGGCTGTCACGGCGTGGACGCCTTGCGGTGGTTAGTCGGCGACGAAGTGGTCGAGGTCGCGGCAGTCTCGAACAACAAGCAGGGCTTCTTCGAGTACGACGCCAACGTGGTGGCGGTGGTGAAGTTCCGCGGCGGAATCATCGGCAAAACTTCCGTGCTATTGGATTGCCGCATGCCCTACACCTTCAACATTGATCTGGTGGGCACCGAGGGAGCGCTGCGCGACAACCGGATGTGGTCGAAAAAACTTCTGCCCGGCCAGACCGATTGGGCCACGCTGCCGACCGTGCTGCCCAACTCGGCCGACGTGCATCATCACCCTTTCGACGCCGAGATCGACGATCTGGTCGATTGCATCCTTCAGGGGCGCGAGTCACACTGCAACGTGGCCGACGCCTATAAGACGCACGAGCTTTGCATGGCCATCGACCGCTCGATAGCCGAGGGAGGGCAACCGGTGAGGTTGCCACTTTAATAATAGAAGAAAACACAGGCGGAGGAAAAGAGGAGAGAGGAGAGAAGAGAGAGGAGAGAAGAGAGAGGAGGGAAGAGGGAGCAACGAACCAGCACCTTCTCTCTCTTCTCCCTTCCCTCTTCTCCCTTCTCACTCTTCCCCCTTCCCTCTTCTCTTTTCACCCTTCATATAGTGTGTCGACCGTGTAGTGAGACCGCTTGCGGCCTCACAGCCCGACCTGCTTCGCGCTGGGGAAATCGTCCGACTCGACCGCGCCGCGGAGCAGATCGTCGCGAGCGGTTTGTCCGACGGGGCCGGGCAGCTTTCCAACCAGTTTCGACGTGGTCGAACAGCCGGCTGTCAACAATGCCGCACCGACCAGACATGCGGCCGTCAATCGAACCAATCGGTTTCCTTCCACAGTGTTCACGCGGAATAATTCCTCGCACGGGCTTCGTCGCTCCGCCGCAATAGCTTTAGAACTCGGGTCGTTGGCCTTCCTTCATCCATTGGTGGACCGACCTTGGCCTCTCCGGCTTCTCCGGCTCCTTCGGCCCGAGCCAGGAATCGAACCAGGACTTCGGTTCTTTCTTCTTATGCGCTGTCAGGCCGGGATACCTCGGATGGGCGTACGGCATCGTGACTCGCTTCTTCGGCGGTGACTTTTTGAACGAAAATGCGTCGCCGATTTTGCCGAAGAAGTTTTTGGTGCCCGAGGTGATTTTGTTCCACGTTGAGGGAGGCTTTTGGGCCGTTCTGGAAACCGGTCTTTTCGACTTGGCCTCGCTCTTGTCGTTGGAAGCCAACGGATTCCACGGCGACCAACCTTGGCAAACTGCCGGTCGCGTACCGAGCAGCACGAGCAGCATCGCGGCGACCGAGATGAGCTTTGCGGTTTTCGCCTTCATGATTCGCACCTCTTCATAAGGTTGCCAAGAGACGGAACAAGCGACGAGACGGAACAAGCGATGAAGGCCCGGCGTCCGTGGAATCGGGGCGGGAGTGTCGCAAAAAGCCGGCAGGTTGTCCAGGGCAATTTCGGGCGGACGAGCTTTCACCAGCCCCCTCAGCCGCCCTGGATATCCACAATGCCTATGGTTTATGTAGTCTCTGTTGCGGCAAGTAGTAAGTAAGTAGGGTGGGCCAAGCGAAGCGCAGCCCACGGTTTTCTCGCTGTTGGTGGGGCTGCGCTTCGCTTGACCCACCCTACATAGTCGAATGTGGCCGGATTTGCCCGCGGCGGAAGCCTGACGTAGGTTTTCTATGGCAGTTGCTTTTCGGTCCGATAGGAATACCCATGTCAGTTGAGTTATCGAACCAATCCGCCGGAGAAGGCGGCGTCCAAGACGCGCTGGCGGAAATACGCGCGTCTCACGCCGAGTTGCGGACGTTTCTTGAGGGCTTGTTCGACCGGCTGGATGGTTTGGCCGACGGACTGTTGGTCCAAGAGGTTGCCAACCGGCAGACCCAACGAGATACGGATCGGGCGACGCTGGACGACCAAATCGAGCGCTTGGCCGCTTTGGCGGCCGAGTTGTCCGAATCGGTCGCCCAACAGAAGAAAATTACGGCCAAGATCAACCGTGTGTAGCGCGGGAGAAAGCGTGAATAAGCAACCAGTGGAACAAGCTGTATTCACCTCGGTTAAGACCGACGGCCTGAGCGGATACCGGGTCGTGGCCAACAGTGCCGGCGTCGGCGAGGCGGACGCCAGGGAGTTGGCCGCCTGGGGGCCGTCGCACGATTCGATGATCGACCCGGATCCCGAGGCCGAGAGCCTCAACTTCCATCCGCTGCCGAGCGGGGCGTATTGCGTGTCCAGATCCCTGACCATGGGCGGGGCATATCGCAACGGCGGGCGACGCGTTTATACACATTGCCTGATCGTGCCGCCGGAGACACTGGCCCGCTTCGGCAACAATCCGTTCTCGCTGATCCGCGCGACGTCGAACCAAGGTCTCTGGAGGGTTGATGATCCGGCCAACCCGCTGTTGGATCCGCTCTGGTTGCCCGGCGGCGCGGCGCCGGTGGACGAGGCGTTGCTGACTTTTCTGGCTACCGACCCCGGCTCGGAGAACATGGCCGCGTTGGTGCAGGCGGTGCGCGACGCCGTCTGTCTGGCCGTCGGCGGCACGCCTTCGCCCGCGTCTTTGATCGCCGGGCTGTTCGGTTGTCTGCCGCCGGAGTGCCGGCTGGAGTTTTCGTTCTCGACGGGTCTGAAGTTCTCGCCACGGCGGCCGTTCCGTGTGGTGGCCCTCTCCGGCGATCCGGCCGAGCGCTGTTGGGTGGCCGGTTATCCAAACGTCGCGGTGCTGGAGTTGCGAAGCGACACGGCGCCGCAATCGATGCCGCTCGACGGCTGGGGGCAACTCGTCCGACGGGCGTTGGCGACCGGGCAAATCCCCTTTCTGGCCGCGCAGGTGTCCAAACGGCGGTTCAATCTTTCGCTGGACGATCTTCCCGCGTTGGGACTGCAATTGCAGGAAGAGTTGGATGCCCTGGAGATGGGCGGTCGGCGGCTGGTCGGGTCGGCGGCGGTCCCGTCCACTGCACGCAGTGCCCACGCCGCCCATCGTCGGTTCTCGAAGGGCGACACGACGGCTTCGACGGCAACGGCCGCGCCACACCACTCTACATGCTTCGATCTCAATTCGCCGGAAGTACTCGACAAACTGGAACACCTCGACGACTTGGTCTACGAGGCCATCAACGGACAGCCCGGCGCGATCGAACAGCTTCAAGCTGCCTGGCCCAAGTTGCTCGACGAGTTAGGCGAAGAGATGGTGGCCGAGTCGCGGGAACAGTATTTGCGGTACGCCTTGTCAATTTGGGGTGACTGTGCCGACACCGACGGCATCCGGCAATCCGACCGGGCCATCCAAGCGTTGGACATCCTCTGCCTGCTGTTCGGCGACACGGCGTGATAGTTTTTGTTGCGGAAAGCAGGGTGGGTCAAGCGAAGCGCAGCCCCACCATGATTTTTCCGCTGTTGGTGGAGCTGCGCTTCGCTTGACCCACCCTACGCAGGCTTTTCCGCAACAGTAACTTAATTTGCCGGTGAAAGCGATTGTAAGGCAGGCGGGGGGGAATCCAGGGCCTTCTCGACCCGTCGGGGGCTGGCGGTATTGCTCCCAAAATGGTATATCTATAAACGAAAGCCGATCAAGAGTGGCCCAAAAAAACCCGCGAGTTGCATCCCGTGGGCTGAAGGGGGCGAGGACGTAATTTTTTGGTTTCTGAGCATATTCCACCTGCCGTCAAAGCGCAATCAACAATCATGGTATTGAAGACCGACCGCCGCCGCGCCGCTCGGCCCCGAAAGCATCCGTCCGGCCCCGCCGAACGACGGAAGCCGGTGCTGAATCGGCTGGTCGAGCATCGACTGATCGGACGGGTCAGCCTCGACGAGTACCAGGAGAAGATTCGGGACGTATACGACGGGCCGCAGGGGGCAATCCTCGCCACGTGCAGCATGCTCTCCTTGCACACGTCGCTGGGCGCGAGGTTGTTCCGCGAGCGGAAGTTCGACCTCCGCGGCGCCCGCCGCATCCTGGACGTAGGCAGCGGCGCCGGCCAAATTGCCCGGCACTTAATCAAGTATTCCGACAAGGAGGCCGAGCTTGTCTGTTTCGACCTCTCGCACGAGATGCTCCGCCGTGCCCGAAACCGGCTCCGCAGCGCCCGGCCCCGGTTCGTGGTGGCCGACCTTACCCGGCTCCCTTTCGCCGACGCCTCGTTCGACCGCGTGACCTGCGGATACGTGTTGGAGCACCTGCCCGACGCCCGGCTGGGGCTGTCGGAATTGAGTCGGGTAATGGAGCCGGGCGCACGCATGTTGCTGCTTACGACCGAGGACACCTTTTCCGGCGCCTGGACGAGCCGGATGTGGTGCTGCCGTACTTACAATCGCCGGGAATTGGCCCAGATTTGCGGTGAAGTGGGCCTTCGCTGGGACCGCGAACTCTGGTTCACCCCCATGCACAAGGCGCTTCGCGCCGGCGGCATCTGCGTCGAGTTGATCAAGGAGTGATCCGCGACGCGATTCTCACCCGTAGTGTCGCACGTTCATCTGATCGGTCTTGCGCGAGCCGGAGGCGGCCCAGGACTCGGCCTCGAATGTCAGGCGATTTAACAGCCGCTCGATTTTTTGGCGATAATGCTCCAATCCTTGCCGATCGAGATCGGGCGGGACGAATATCTCGCCGCTGGGTATCGCCCGAGCACGTGAACCGGGACGCGGAATGGCGAAATGGTCCCAGGCGCTGCGGACACGCCACGGCCGATCGTAGCCATAGCCCATCACCACCAACGGCATCCCGAGTTTCGAGGCCAGGTAGACGCACCCCGGGGCCAACCGCCGCCGCGGACCGCGTGGGCCGTCGGGCGTGATGGTCAAGTGCATCCGCCGGCTGCGGGCCAACAACTGACGCAACGCCGACACGCCTCCCCGACGGGTCGAGCCGCGCACAAACTCGAACCCGAAATGGTGCGCCACGTGGGAAAGGATTTCCGCGTCGCGGTGGCGGCTCAATAGCATCGCCAAATTGCAATGCCCACGCAAATACAGCGGACAGAGAATGTACTCGTGCCAGAAAATGTAAATCTTCTGACCGCGGCAGTCCGCGAAATAAGGATCGACGGTCCGGTCGTAGTAGGCGGCCTTGTAGTCCAGCGTACCCATCCACCAGCGCACCGCCGCCGAGGCCAGCAGGCCGCCGAACTTGTTCAGCAGTGGGCTATCGATCTTCATGGCGGGCGGTAGTCAGGGAGTGGGTAGTGGGTAGTGGGCCGCCGTACCGGCGGCCGCTAAACGGTTCCATCCCTCCGTTTAGCCCCGGCGTCCACGCCGGGATCAAAACGCTCCACGCCGCGTGGACGCGGCCGCTAAACCGATCGCTCCTCCCATTGGCCGTGAAACACCTCCACCGCTTCGCCGGTCAGATGGACGTGGTTGTCGGCTGCCCAGTTCAATTCCAAGTCGCCGCCGGGGAGATGGGCAAGCAGCTTGCGATCGGTCCGTCCGGTCAGCACTCCGGCCACGCACACCGCACAGGCCCCGGTGCCGCAAGCCAGCGTCGCTCCGCTGCCGCGCTCCCATGTGCGCATGATTACTTCACCCGGGGATTCGACTTGCACAAAATGCACGTTGATCCGTTGAGGGAAAATCGGCAATCGCTCAAACCCTGGTCCGAACCATTCCAGCGGGACCGAGGCGACCTCCCGGCAGTACATTACCGCGTGCGGGTTGCCCATCGAAACGCACGTCATCCGCGGGTCCAATCCGCAACGGTCCATCCAACCGTTTTGCAAGTAGGACAGGTTGTCAACCTGTCCCACGACTGGAAGGTACTCATCGACGGGGAAATCGACAATCCGGTCGGCGTCCGGCAAACGTGGCAATTCCACCGGGATTCTGACCGGCTCGAGGATCGGCTCGCCCATGTCCACCCGCACGCGACGAACTTTGCCGTCGGCGATTTCCAACTCCAGATCGAGAACGCCCCGGCCGGTTTCGATCCGCAAGTGATCGTTGCGGCACAGCCCGTGATCGTAAACATACTTTGCCACGCAGCGGACGCCGTTGCCGCACATCTCGGCCTCCGAGCCGTCGGCGTTGAAGATCCTCATCCGAGCGTCGGCCGACTCGCTGGGGCAGATCAGTATCAGTCCGTCGCCGCCGACGCCGAAATGCCGGTCGGAGATTTTTCGGGCCAACTCGTCCGGCCTTTCGGGCGGCGTTTGCTCGAAGCAATCGACGTAAACGTAGTCGTTGCCCGCCCCGTGCATCTTGGTCAGTCGCATTGTCCGCACTCCGTGGGATATATCCTCGTTCCCACGGTCCTCCGTGGGAACGCACTGCTCGAACGCTCCGCGTTCGCCGCGCCGGTTCTCGATCTACCATTTTTACACCGATCCCGGCGACGCGGAGCGTCGCGGCAGTATGTTCCCACGCGGAGCGTGGGAACAAGGTGTTATCCGGTCAGATCGAGCAGGTTTCCGCTCTGTCGTCGGTGGTCCTTGCTTTTCCGCGGGGCGGGCGAGGAAGCGCTCCTCTTCCGCTGCGGCGGGGTCTCGCACGGCCGTCGGCCGTCGGCGTCGCGCTCGGCGGATTCGTGGTCCTCGCCGTCGGGTTCGCTAACTCCCTCGGCGGCCTCGGCCTTCCGATTATGATACACGCGCCGACGCCGTGCGCCCAACGCATGTTCGACGCGCTCCGTTTCCGGACCGGCCGTTTGGGCCAACGGAGAGCCGGCCGCGCCGACGGGAATTCCTGTGGGTCCGATGCTCATGGGTTGGTGATTAGTGGATAGTGGGTAGTGGGTAGTGGGCCGCCGTGCCGGCGGCCGCTAAACGGTTTCGCTACCTCCTCCGCTGTAGCTCCTCGCTCAACTGCTGCAGGGCTTGGGTGACGACCGGGAGGGCCTCCTTGCGGGTCTTCGGGTTCTGCAAGGTGCCGTCGACGTGGATCAGCATAAGCTGCTGACTGGCGCCGCGGAAGACCTGTTTTATCACCGGCAGCTCCAACTCTCCACGGCCGACGATGGTGTAGAACGTGAGCTTGATCGCCGACTGAAAATCCATTTCTCCCTTGCCGCGAAGGCTGATCGCGTCGCCGCGGAAGTCGATTTGGTC
This sequence comes from Planctomycetota bacterium, assembly GCA_030611515.1. Taxonomy (GTDB): domain Bacteria; phylum Planctomycetota; class Planctomycetia; order Pirellulales; family Thermoguttaceae; genus JAHIKV01. The sequence goes on from JAUWPQ010000025.1 coordinate 22,070, forward strand.
GAAGTAGACGTGTTCCCCCTCGATTCGGTAGTCGACGCTGCCGTCGCTGAAGGCGTTCTGGTCGGGTGGGCGGATGCTGAGAATTTTCAACAGCGAGATCATCACCGGCAACTCGTAGACGTTGCCGTTGGACAGCCGGATCGTGCCGCGGCCGGCGAGCGAGTTGCGCGACCACCCCCGGCCGGACAAATCGGCCGTGGCGGTGATCGTACCCCGCAGCCGCTGCCGGCCGGCTATGACCTCTCGGGCGCATTGTGCCAGATCGGCGTCGAGCAAGGTGGCATTTACCGCGTAGCGCGGCTCCGGCCCCAGCGTTGCCCAGCCGTCGCCGACAAACTTTCCACCGAAAAGGTCGGCGGTGATGGGGCGCGGATTCCGACCGCCGGCGGCCTCCTTGCGACGGTCCACCCACGAGCCGAACAGGACCCGGTCGTCGTCGATCCAGATTGGTCCTCTCACTTCGGTGAGTTGAAAGTCTTTGTAGCTCATCGAGTCGAGGGCCAATTCTCCGAGGCATCGTACGCGTTGGGCGTCGAACGCGCCCCGCAACGACACCTCTCCGCAAACGTTTTCCAACGACAGGCCGCCGCACCGCAGGCCGTTTCGTTGCAGGCCGAGCGTCACGTCCCACTGCCAATGGAGCGGTTCTCCGGACCGTCCGGTCCGCCGCAGATCGAGGCTGCCGCGGAGGTTCATCGGCCCGCTCGGATTCAGCGCGGTCAGGGCCTTCTTCAACCGCGGCGGCAAGGCCTGGATCAACTCCCGGTCGGCGCGGAGCCGATCAACCGTTAACCGTTCAAAGCGGATGTGCCACCGGCCGTCGGGTTGAAAATCGCAGTAGCCCTCGGCGGCGAATCCGACCGGCCCGTGTTCGGCCTTGAAGCGCTCGAAGGCGACGTGTCCGTCGCGGTAGAGCAGCGTGCCTTCGAGCCGGTCGAGCCGATATGGGAACCGCACCGGCTCGATCGAGGCAGTTTGCGGTTGCGGCTGCGCGCGGATGCCGACGCTGAATTGCTTCCGCTCGACCAGATAGCGGACTTCCGCCGTCAGGTCCACCATGCCTCGCGGCTGCAAATCGTGCCAGACCTGCTGAATGTGCGGGCTGAGCGCGTCGCGCAGCTCCTCTTCCAGCGGAACGTCCCGGCCATGGAAGTTCAGCACCAGTTCCTTTCCCTGAAGTCCCGGCGACAGATGCCCCTCGCACGTCACCCGCGCCGTGTCGTTGGTCCCCTCGAAGTTCCGGAACGTCCAGTTGCCGTCGAGCATCTCGATAGTGCCGCGGACGTTCGTCAGCGGATAAGGAAACTTATCGAAGCGTATCGAGCAACGGTTTGGACTTACCAACAAATGTTTGTGCATCGGCTCGTCGGGCCGGTGGCGCCACATCCGCGCGTAGAAGTTCACCGTGCCTTGGGGATCGAGCGAGCGGACCACCTTCCGCGATTTCTCGGGCAGAGCGGCGAACAACGCCTCGTCGAGTTGGATGTTGTCTCCCTTGGCCTCGAACCAGCCCGTCGGATCGGAAAACGGATGGGCCATCTCGGCCGTCAGACGCACCGGCTGGCTGCCGCTGTAGGCGGTGAGATTCACCTTAAGCACGTCGTCTTTCAGTTCCACGGTCCCCTTGCCGTGTTCCAACCGGTAGGGGAACTTGTGGTGCGTCAGCGACACGTTCAGATACCGCGCGGAAATCTCCGGCCGCCACTTTTGGCCGTCGAAGTCCAACCGCACGTCGGCGTCGATCCGGCCGGCGGGAAGGAACTTGTACCATTGATCTTGCAGGGATTGCGGCAGGATTTTCAACAGCGCGCGGTCCAATTCCAATTGGCGGACTTCCGCCGTCAGCCGTAGCGGGGCGTTCGCCTCGAACCCCGACCGCCGGCAGGACATCCGCAAAGTGGCCTGTCCGATCCGCGCCGTCAGGTCGTCGATCGTCACTCCGCCGTTGTCGACGTGGACCGACGCGCGGATTTCGGTCAAGGCGTGCGGCATCCGCGGGTCGTCGATCCGCCCTCGCACGAGCCAGCCCGAGACATCGTACTTCAACGGCCGCTCTGCCGCCGGGTCGTAGCTCAACGCGAACCGCAGGTCTCCCTCGCCGCGCAAATTGCCCAAGGCCAGAAGCCCTTCGGGGAGTTGGCCGGGTAGGCGGTCGCGCAACTCCGGCGATACATTCACTCCTTCGGCCTGACCGCGGATAGAGCAGGCGGGGGCGAGAAAATCGACCCATCCCTCGAAGGTCACCCGCCGAAATCCGTCGCCGGCCACCATTCCCTGCAACCGGCGCGCGCCGGAGGTGGCGCCGGGTTCAGTCGCCGGGGGCGAGGCGAGCGTGAAGTTCAAGTCCCGCAAGGTCAACACGGCGGCCGGATTTTTTTGTGGATCGAATATCTCGACGACGCCCCCTTGTACCGCGATCGGCGGCGGCCGATCGCTGAAACGGGGCGGCGGAAACAACTTGCCCGCGCTCCACGTGCCGTCCGGCAGCCGGGTGGCGCGAAGCGTCGGCCGGCGGATCGTCACCCGCCGAATGGGTATCTCGCCGCGGACCAGTTCCCGCCAGTCGGTCGAACACTCCAGCAGCGCCTCCTCGACGCGCAGCAGCTCCGCTCGCGGCCCCTCGGCGCCTGGATCGACGATCGTCAGGTCGTAGACCCTGATGCCCTCCCCCTCGACCAATCGGGCGGAACGGATGCCGACCCTCAAGCCCCGGTAGTGTTCCGCGATCCGCTGCTCGACGCGGCAACGAATCTCCTCGTCGACGCGGCGATATAGAAACGGGATGGCCACCGCGCCGACGACGATCGCCGGCACGACTATCCACTTGAAGCAAAACCAACAGCGGTTGACGGCACGCGCGAAAATGGAACAGGCCCTCCGTGGCTGTTATGTCGGGATTCGGGGTTCGAGGTTCGGGTCTCGGGGATTCGGGGTTCGGGGATCGGTGTTGCCGTCCTTCCCCCGAGCCCCGAACCCCGATACCCGAATCCCGATCTCTCCCGCCGCCAGCGCCAGCAACACCAGCATCGCCGGCTCACGGTAGCGGATGGAGCTGACAAACACGACGTGCAACATGGTCAAGTACACGGCCGGGAGCCAGCATAATATATACGGCCAACCCCGGCCGAGCGTTCTGCCGGCCCCTATTATGGCAAAAAACAGCAATGGGGTATACGTGAAAAAGACCACCAGCCGGATGGGCCAGCCGGACAGCCGCCGCTCGTTGGGCCAGATGTTCCACATCCGCAGGAACTTTTTGCCCGCCAATCGAGCCGTGCGGCCGGGATTAGCCCAGGCCCAGGCCAGGGCTTCGTCCCGCATCCGCCGGTCGAGCCTTTGCTCGAACTCGGGCGACGGTCCATCCGTCGAGCCTTTGCTTTTCAGACGCTCCTCGGCGATGAAGCGGTCGACGAAGTCCATGTTGCTCGAGCCGTCGGCGTCTGCGTTCAGACCGTCGTACAGGCTGGCGCCCACCTGGAGGGTCGTGGGAACGAACCGGCCGGTCACCCGTGCGTTCCGAATCCACCACGGCGACATCGCCGCCGCCAGACCGAGGATCATGCAGAACGCAATCGCGGCACGTTGTTTAGCCGTCGGGGTGGAACGTGGCATCATTAACACGGCCGCGGCCAGCGGCGTGAACAGGAGCCAGTCGGGCCGCATCAGGGTGGCCGCGCCGGCCGCCAATCCGGCGGCAAACCCCCAAGCGGTCCTTCGATTCGGCGTCGGTGCGTTCCAGGCAAGAATGCATAATGCTATTTGCAGCAGCATGAGCGGACAGAATGGGGCCTCGCTGAGCACTAACACGCTGGAGACGATGGCGCCCGGATAAAAAGCCGCCAGCAGCGCGGCGATCCAGGCCGCTTGCCGGTCGAACAGCAGCAGCGCAATCCACCACACGCCGAGCACTGCCAGCGTACCGAACAGGGCGGCTTCCGCCCGGGCCAGAAGCACGGCCCCCGGTCCGTCGCCGGCTAGAAGAAAGATCGGCGCGAGCAGCAGCGGATAGCCGGGCGTACGGAATACTTGGGCATCTTGTTGTCCGTAGACATAAGGCCGGCCTTCGGCTATTGCCCGGCCAAGCTGCCAGTAGCTTTCGCTGTCGCCCAAGGCGAACCGTCCGTCGAGCCGCGCTTGCCATACCCCGCCGGCCGCTATTCGCAACGCAAAGGCGACGAGCAACAGCAGCGCAAGTTGACGCCAGGAGGAGTATTTCATGCCGGTGGAAGGTAGTAGTTGTAGCGCAGCGATTGCATCGAGTTGCGTAGGACG
>JAUWPQ010000039.1 GCA_030611515.1 Planctomycetota bacterium
TGTTTGCTGCGCTGGGCGCCGGCCACGGCGCCGACGAGCGGCGAAATAAACGCGGCCACCAGCATTGCCCCGCCGATCCCCCAGGCGAACGCCACCGGCCCCAATCTGCCGGGCAACACGACCTCCTGGATGTAATGCAGCACGACGGTTATCAACAGCGTCGAGTACGCGCTGTTGGCCCAGTCGTACATCGCCCAGGCGAAGACCTCGCGGCGGGTGGCGGAGGAAGAAGGATGAGGGATGAGGGATGAGGGGTGGAATAAGTGTCTAAACATAATCAAGAAACCAATTCCGCCCCTCATCCTTCATCCTTCATCCCTCATCCTTCTTCCCCCGCCCTCCGCCGCAAGGTCTTCGCCTGGGCGATGTACGACTGGGCCAACAGCGCGTACTCCACGCTGTTGATCACCGTCGTGTTGCATTACATCCAGGAGGTCGTATTGCCCGGCAGATTGGGGCCGGTGGCGTTTGCCTGGGGGATCGGCGGGGCGATGCTGGTGGCCGCGATTCTTTCGCCGATCGTCGGCGCGGTGGCCGACGCCAACCGCAGCAAACGCCGCTGGCTGGCCGGCACCGCCTTCTGCGGCGTGGCCGCCGCCGTGGCGATGGCCCTGATCCCTCACGACCAGGCTTGGCTCGTCATGGCCGCCTTCGTGCTGATGGGCGTCTGCTTTGAACTCTCGCTGGTTCCGTACAACGGATTTCTGCTGGAAATCACCGACCAGCACTCGATCAATCGAGTATCCGCCTTGGGCTATGCGTTCGGGTACGCAGGCGGATCGGCGCCGCTGGTCGTGGCCTGGCTGCTTTTCAGATACGGTCAACATTTTGGACTGGGAGACGGTGCGGACCTGCACCGCATATGTATTCTGCTGTTGGGACTTTGGTGGGGGCTGTTCAGCCTGCCGGCCGTTTGGATCCTCCGCGATCGAGGCCCTCGGCCGGACAAATGCGAGCCCCTTCCGCAAGCCGCGATAACCGCAATCGGCAGGGTCGGCCGCACGCTGGCCAACGTCCGCCGCTATCCGGTCCTGGCCCTGTTCCTGCTGGCCTTCCTTTTCTACAACGACGGCATGCAGACGGTGATTACCCAGGCGACTACCCTGGCCAACAAAGACTTGCAGTTTTCGATCGACGAACTGTTTCTGCTCGTGCTGATGATCCAGTTGGTCGCCTTGCCCGGCGCGCTGATGATCGGCTGGCTCTCCGACCGTCTGGGCCAAAAACCCGTCCTGCTGGCATGTTTGGCCGTGTGGTCGGGTTTGCTGGTGGCCGCCGCGCTGATAAACGATAAAACGTCGTTCTGGATCATGGGCGTGGTGCTGGCATTGGTGATGGGCGGGACTCAGTCGGTCAGCCGGGCGATGATGGGCACGATTACCCCGCAACGACACGCCGCCGAGTTCTTCGGCTTTTTCAACCTCTCGGGCAAGGCCGCCAGTGTGCTCGGACCCGTGCAGTTCGGTCTGATCATTTATCTCACCGGCGAAGCGCGGCTGGCCGTCGTCAGCCTGCTGATCTTTTTCATTCTCGGTGCCGCGCTGCTAGCCCGGATCAATGTCGCCGAAGGCCGGCGGCAGGCGGCGGGGAGTGAAGAGTGAAGAGGGAAGAGGGAAGAGGGAAGAGGGAAACCGTTGGAATACGTCCTCCAAGCCGCTTGCGGTTTCGCAGGAGCCAACCGCTACGTTCCACGTTGAGCGCCGAACCATTCGATCTGACGGCGCGGACAGAACGTGAAACCGTGGTCGGCGCAGTAGGGTTCCAACCAAACGGCCTTTTCCGCCAGAACCTCCGCCTCGACGCCCTGCGGCATGAGCATTACCCGAGACGGCTCGATCTCGGGAAACTCCACCAGATATTCCACGATCTCGCGGCAATCATCGGGGCAATCAACGACGAACTTCAGTTGGCAGTCGTACTCCGCCACAAGCCGGCGGATCACCTCCGGCGCGTGCCGATTGAGCGTGTGCCGCCACGTCCAACGCGGATCAAGCTCCGGCGGCGGAGTCGAGTTGGAAAGTTTCGGGCTGATCGACATCAGGTCGCAGGCGACCGGCAGATAGAGCGTTCCGGCGGTCTCGACCGTAATGTGATACTCCCGTTCGCGGAGCGCGGCCGTCAGCGGGATCAACTCGGCGAAGAGCATCGGCTCGCCGCCGGTCAGCACAACGTGCGCGGCACAACCGGACGCATGAGATTGCACGTTTAGCGGCCGACGGCACGTCGGCCCGGTGCGTTCATCACTCCTGGCCGACGTGCCGTCGACCGCTAAACCGCACTCTTTGACCGCTGGAATAACGGCAGGAAACGGCTCCGCCCCCTTTTTCTGAACGTGGTCGAAGATTTCGGACACGGAGAGGTCTTCGCCCTCGGGCGACCACGAGGCGTAGGGGGTGTCGCAGTAGCGGCAGCGGAGGTTGCAGCCGCTGGTGCGGACGAAGACGCTATCGACGCCGGTCAGACGCCCTTCGCCTTGGATCGATCGGAATATCTCGGCGATACGCATGTCGAATGTTTTCCTGCGAAACCGCAAGCGGTTTTCAAACTTGATATTTCAACGGATCGGTCAGTCCCGCTTCGGCGAACCCTTGCAGGCGCAACCGACAGGCGTCGCAACGCCCACAGGAAATGCCGTTCGGACCGGGGTCGTAGCAGGAATGGGTCAGACTGTAATCGACGCCTAGTTCCACGCCGCGGCGGATGATCTCTCCTTTGGTCATATTAATCAACGGCGCGTGGACGTTGAACTTCAAGCGGCCCTCGACGCCCGCCTTGGTCGCCAGATTGGCCAGTGCGGCGAACGCGGCGATGTACTCCGGCCGGCAGTCGGGATATCCGCTGTAGTCAACGGCATTGACGCCGATAAAAATGTCGGCCGCGCCGATCACCTCGGCCTGCGCCAACGCCAGAGAGAGTAGCACCGTGTTCCGCGCCGGCACGTAAGTAACGGGAATCTCATCGGCCATCCGATCGGTCCGGCGGTCCTTGGGCACGACGATGTCGTCCGTCAGTGCGCTGCCGCCGAGCCGGGCCAGATCGACCGAGAGGACCACGTGCCCCCGAACGCCCAGAGCTTGGGCGACGCGCCGGGCGGCCGAAAGCTCGAACCGGTGCCGCTGGCCGTAATCGACCGACAATGCGTACAGCGCGAACCCCTGCTGTAGGACAATGGCGGCGGTTGTGGTCGAATCCAGCCCACCCGATAGAAGTACAACCGCGGGCTTTTCCCCGTTACGGTTGGCCGTGGCAGTCATATCGGTCAAATCCCCCTGTCCGCAAACCATATATTATGACAGAATGATTTCCCAAGGGAAGAACAAAGAGCGGAGCCAATATCATGGACGTGGAAAACGGCTTTCATAACGTTTTAGAGACGTTCGAGAACCCGTATCCCGGCCGGGATTACACGATCGAGATCGTCTGTCCCGAGTTTACTTCGGTCTGTCCAGATACGGGCCAGCCCGACTTCGGCACACTGCGGATAACCTACGTACCCGGGGCGAAGTGCGTCGAACTGAAGAGCCTGAAGCTCTACCTACAGCAGTATCGCAACGTGGGTATATATTACGAGGCCGCGACGAACCAGATTCTCGACGACTTGTCCAAAGTACTCCATCCGCGGCGATTGACGCTCTCGGCCGAATTCACCGCCCGCGGCGGCATCAGCACGACCGTCACCACCAGCTTCCAGCGGTCGTCTGGCGGGCCGTAGCGTGTTGTAGTGCAATGCGAAACCGCAAGCGGTTTTCTGACCACTGACCACTGACCACTGACCACTTCCTATGTATTGGACAAAGACGCTCATCCCCACGATGAAGGAAACGCCCGAGGGGGCGGAAATCCCCAGCCATGTGCTCATGCTCCGCGCGGGGCTGGTCAATCAAGTGATGGCCGGGGCTTATACATACCTGCCGCTCGGGTTTCGGGCGCTGAAGAAGGCCGAGCGGATCGTCCGTGAGGAAATGGACGCCGCCGGGGCCGTCGAACTGGCCATGCCGGCCATCTCGCCGCGGGGACTTTGGGAACGGACCGGCCGGGTGGAAGTCTTCGGCGACGTGCTGGTGCAACTCAGTCTACAGCGGACCGGACGGAAGGTACACGTCGTGCTCGGCCCCACTCACGAAGAGATCATCACCGACATGGTCTCGCGGCAGATTTCCAGCTATCGCCAGATGCCGATCACGCTCTACCAGATCACCGCGAAGTTCCGCAACGAGGAGCGGCCCCGGTTCGGCGTGCTGCGGACCAGCGAGTTCCTGATGAAGGACGCTTACAGCTTCAATCCTTCGGTCGAATCGTTGGGCCAGAGCTACGATAAGATGTACGCCGCTTACTGCCGCATCTTCGATCGCTGCGGACTGAACTATCTCGTCGTGGAGGCCGAGAGCGGACCGATCGGTGGAGACGCCAGCCACGAGTTCATGATCCCGGCCGAAAACGGCGAGGACGCCGTGCTCCACTGCCGCGAGTGCGGCTACGCGGCCAACCGGGAAAAGGCCGAGATCGGCGCGCGCGATTCCGCGCCGTCGGAGGTTCCCTTGGCGCCGCTCGAACAGGTGGCCACCCCGGGCGCGAGCACGATCGAGCAGGTCAGCGGGTTTCTGAAATGCCGCCCGGCGGACCTGATCAAGACCTTGATCTATCTGGCCGACGGAAAGCCGATCGCCGTCTTGGTGCGCGGCGACCACGAGGCCAACGAGGGGAAGATCCGCCTCGCGTGTTTAGCTGCCGCCGGCACGGCGGCTTATATCCAGAAGCTCGAGTTGGCCCCCCCCGAGGTTATCGGTAAGGTGACCGGCGCCCCGGTCGGTTTCGCCGGTCCGGTGGGGATGAAAGAAAAGATTCCCATTCTCGCCGACCGCGACGTCGAGCGGATGGTAAACGCGGCCACCGGGGCCAACGCCGCCGACGCCCATCTGACGGGCGTCAACTCGCCGCGCGATTTTCAACCCCGTTCGGCGGCCGACCTGCGCAATGCCGTTGACGGCGACCCTTGCCCGCGATGCAGCAGCAACTTGACCCTCCGCCAGGCCATCGAAGTGGGCCACGTCTTCAAACTGGGGACCAAGTATTCCGAGGCCCTAGGCGCGCGGTTCCTCGACGCCGATGAAAAGCTCCATCCGATCATCATGGGCTGCTACGGCATCGGCGTAAACCGGATCGTCGCCGGGCTGATCGAAACCAGCCACGATAAGGACGGCATTATCTGGCCGGTTTCGCTGGCCCCCTATGAAGTGCTGCTCGTTCCGGTCAAGGTGCCCGACGAGGCGCTGATGAAGGTTGCCGAGCAGTTGCACGAGCAACTCACGGCCGCGGGGATCGACGTGCTGCTGGACGACCGCGAATGCCGCGCCGGGGTGAAGTTCAAGGACGCCGACCTGATCGGCGTGCCGCTGCGGGTGGTGATCGGCCAGCGCGGCTTGCAGGAAGGCAAGTTGGAGATCAAATGGCGCTGGGACAAAGAGCCTCAAAAGATCGACCTCGACGGCGCGGCGGAAAAGCTGGCCGAGCTGATCCACGCCGAACGCACCGAGGGCACGCGCTTTCGTGGCAGATAAGTGCGCGCGGAAATCGGACCGGACACCATCTATTTCATTGCTGACTTGCGGTATAATAGAATGGAGTGAATAAGTGCATGCCTTATTATGATTTTTTCTGGAACGCTGAAATCATCGGGCATCTGGAACAACACGGAGTCAGCGTGGAGGATTTCGAGGAAGTTGTTTCTTCACCGGAAGAAATCGGTGAAAGCCGATCAACGGGAAGACCATGCTGTTGGGGAGAGGCATCGGACGGCCGTTTTCTGTTCTGCGTGTTTGAGAAGATCAACGATAATACCGTCATTCCCGTGACGGCTTATGAAATCCATCATCGGGGTGAACAAGGGAAACCGAGATGAACCAAAACGACATTCCTCCGGAGTTGCTCGAACAATTGCAACGAGACCGCATTTCGATCGCCGATGAGCTTCCACAACTTGTCGAGCGGCACGATCGGATGATTGAAGCAAAAGAGGAAGATACTTTCAGCGGTCACTTGCGCCGTGCCATTCACGGTAGCGGCCGCCTCGTCCGCGAGATTGCGGCGGACGCCGGCATCCCATCTCGTACTTTGTGCGACTTCCTTGAAGGAACGCAAACATTGCGATCCGACGTGATGGACCGCTTGGCCCAAGCCGTTCACGCCACTATCGCCGTGGAACCACATCGCCCGGAACGTACTCGTTAGGAATACACACTTGCGGCTATACTGCCCCCAAGAGGTGCAATATGATAAATTCTTTAATCCACTCCGATCCGTCAGTAATGATGGGCAAGCCGGTGGTTGCCGGGACGCGCATCACGGTTGAGTTGATTCTGGAGAGGCTCGCGGCGGGCGAGACGATCGAGCAATTGCTCGAAGCCCATCCGCGGCTGACAAAAGAAAGCGTGCTGGCGGCCCTGGACTTTGCCGGCAAGGCCCTTCACGCCGATGTCGTCTATCCCGTGGTCGAGACGGCGAAATGAATCTCTTGGTCAATTATGGGCCAACCCGCTCCACATTCACCCGTTCTTCTCATTCTGGCCGCGTTCAGCCGATACGGCGAGGCGCTGGATTGGGCCAAACAAAAAGCCGTCGAACAGTGGGGGCCTATCGCGCTGGAGAGTCCACGCTTCGACTTCGCCGAAACGCATTACTACGACGCCACGATGGGACCGGAGTTGAAAAAGGTATTCTTTGCCTTCCAGCGGCCGTTCGATCCCGCGGAACTGGTCGAAATCAAGCTCTCGACCAACCAATGGGAAGAAGAATACGCCGCCGTGTGCAAACACGCCGAGCCGCGGCCGCTGAACCTCGACCCCGGATACATTGCCCTGGGTAAGCTGGTTCTGGCCTCGACCAAGGATTTCGCCCATCGCATTTATCTCTCGCGCGGCATCTATGCCGAAGTTACGCTACAATATAAACACAACCGTTGGCGGCATCACGAATACACTTTCGCCGACTACCGCCGGGAGGATTATCAGCGGTTTTTCTCCGAGTGCCGGGAGCGGCTGAAAGGGAGGAGAGAAGAGGGAAGAGAGAAGAGAGAAGAGGGATAATGCAACGCAATGTGATTTTCTTTACCGGTTGGAGGTTTTCCATTCGTTGTATTCCCACTATCCCTCAGCCCTTGTCTCTCCTCTCTCTTCTCTCCTCTCTCTTCTCTCCTCTTTCCTCCTTTTGGAACATTTTATGTCTTGGATGATCGTTGGTTGCATAGTGCCGAGCATGGTCGTCTGTTGGGCGGCGGCGTTCGCCGTGCGGCGCTGGGGGCCGCGCTGGGGACTGGTCGATCGGCCGGGACATCGAAAGATACACTCGGCGCCGATGCCCACCGCCGGCGGTTTGGCCATCTGGCTGGGGATCCTGCTCCCGCTGTTCGTCGGTCAGGTTGTGCTGTGGGGATTGGACGCTAAACAGACGTGGATTCCCCTGCCGGAGTTCGTCGCACCATACATATCGGGCTTGCTGCACCAATCGGGGAAACTCTGGGAACTGCTGGCCGGCGGAACCGCGCTGATGCTCTTGGGACTGGCCGACGACCGGCGCGGGCTGGACTGGCGATTGCGCATCGCGGCGCAAACGCTGGTGGCGATCGTGATGGTCTCGCTGGGATGGCGGATGAGTCTCTTCGTCGACGCGCCCTGGCTGACCGGCGCGATCAGCGTGCTGTGGATCGTCGGACTGGTCAATTCCTTCAACATGCTCGACAACATGGACGGACTTTCGGCCGGCGTGGCGGCAATCGCCGCGGCAATGCTCGCCGCCATGATGCTGATGACGCCCCGCCCCGACAACAGCCAGCCGCAACTGTTCGTCGCCGGGCTGCTGCTGGTGGTCGTCGGCTCGTTGGTCGGGTTCCTCTGGCACAACCGGCCGCCGGCGCGGCTGTTCATGGGCGACGCCGGAAGTTATTTGGTCGGCTATCTGTTGGCAATGACCACGTTGACCGCCACCTTCGCCGGCGGCAACCTGCCGAAACACGCGATCCTCGGCCCGTTGTGTGTGCTGGCCGTGCCTCTCTACGACACCGCCACCGTGGTGTTTATCCGTCTGCGCGAGGGGCGTAGTCCCTTCACCGGCGATAAGAGCCATTTCTCGCACCGCCTGGTCGAGTTGGGGCTGAGCAAGCCTCGGGCGGTGTTGACTATTTATCTTGCCACCGCCACCTGCGGCCTGGGCGCGTTGCTGTTGGGACAGATCAACGCCGTCGGCGCGATCATTGTCGGACTGATGGTCGTTTGCATCTTGGCGCTGGTGGCCATCCTGGAGACCGTCGGCAGGCGCGGACCATGAACTCACGCCGAGAAAAGCCACCGCGCTCCCACCCGCCGCTTGCGGCTTCGCAAGATGCCCGTCCGCCGCTTGCGGCTTCGCAGGGAGTGCGTCCTTGGCTGCTATGTGCAATGACCGCGTTGCTGGTCGCGCGACCCCTGTTTCCCAGCGAGTCGGCCGCCACGCACGGCGACGGACTATCCACCGTAATGCTCTGGATCGCGTTGGCAGTGTTCTGGTTGCTCGGCGCAATCGGTCGGCCGAATCACAACTCCCCTCTCCCTTTGGGAGAGGGGCAGGGGGTGAGGGCGGGTGCATCGTTCGCGGTCCGTTTCGGGTGGATCGACGCCGCCGTCGTGTTGCTGTTGGTCTGCTACGCGGCGGCCACGCTGTGGGCAGTCCGGCACGGCAGCCCCAGACCGGCGATCAACGTCTTCTGGGAATGGATCGGCATGGGCCTGTGCTTCCTGATGGCCCGGCAATTGATCGACACCCAGCGCGAGGCTCGGGCGATGGCCGCCGTGATGATCGCACTGGCGGTCGCCCTGTCGGGCTACGGCCTCTATCAGCGGGCATACGAGTTGCCGAACACCAGGGCGCTGTACCAGGCCGACCCCGACCGCGCCATGCGCGATGCGGGCCTGTGGTTCCCGCCCGACTCGCCACAGCGAAAACTCTTCGAGGACCGGCTGGCAAACGACGAGCCGATGGCCACCTTCGCGCTGACCAACTCGCTGGCCGGTTTTCTCGCACCCTGGTTGGTCGTGCTTGCCGGAATTGCGTGTTGTAAAGTGCGAAACCGCAAGCGGTTGTTGGGTGTTTTAATACTTCTTGTGCCCATTGCTGTTTGCTTGTTTCTGACCCACAGCCGCGGCGGCTGCTTGGCGGCCGTGCTGGGGCTTGCGCTTGTCTGGCCGATAACGCGGAGAATCGGCTGGAAGATTCCACTCGCGGTACTCCTCGCTGGAGCGGCGGTTGTCACGGCGGCTGCGGCAATCGGAAAACTAGACTATGAAACCGCGCAAAAATCTCTCGGCTACCGCCTGCAATACTGGCGGTCGAGCCTGGACATGATCGACGATCACCCGTGGCTCGGCTGCGGGCCGGGTAATTTCCAGGACGCCTACACCCGCTACAAGCTACCCGAGGCCAGCGAGGAGGTCGCCGATCCGCATAATTTCCTGCTCGAGATTTGGTCCACCGCGGGCACGCCCGCCGCGCTGGCATTTCTGGCCGTGTTGGGTTGTTTCGCTTGGACCACATTTAGAGGGCTGGGCGGTTCACCGCCCAGTGAAACCTCCAGAAAACTGGATTCCCCGAACCCCGAACCCCGAACCCCGAACCCCGACGCCTGGCTATTCGTCCTTGCCGGAGGAGCGGTCGGATTCCTATTGTCGCTGCCGCTGGGGATGCTCAGCGCCGCGCCGCCGAGCGCGACGGTCGTGTTGCTGGGATTGCCGTTGGCAGGCGCGGCCGTGGCGCTGCTGCTCGGCTGGATTCGCGAGGGTCAGTTGCCGCGGTTGTTGCCGGCCTTGGCCGTCGCCGTGCTGCTGATGAATCTGCTCACGGCCGGAGGGATCGGAATGCCCGGCGTGGCCGGTTCGTTCTGGTTGCTGATGGCGTTGGGGCTGACGGGCCAACAGCCGCGATTGTTGCGCACGGTTTGGGCCTGGGCGGCGCTCAGCGGGGCAATCGCTTTGGCGGTGGCCTGTTACGCCACGGCCTACTCGCCCGTGTTGGGATGTCAGGCACAATTGCGTTTGTCCGAACGCGATCCGGCTAGGGTAGTTAAACATCTCGAAGCGGCCGCGGCGGCCGACTCCTGGGCGACCGAGCCGTGGCGGCGGCTGGCGGCAGTCGAGTTTGACAATTGGCGGCGGTCGCCCATCAACGACGCCTACCAGCGCTTTGAAAGGGCAACCGCCAACCTCACGCGGCTGGCCCCCAATTCCGCGCAATCCTGGTCGGCCATTGGCGACTGGTACTCACAAGCCGCGTCGATTACCGACCGCTCGGGCAACGGAATCGCCGCCGGCGCCGTATCGCGGGCCGTGGAAGCATATCTCCGGACGGTCGATTTATATCCAAACAGCGCGTTGAACCGGGCGAAACTGGCCGAAGCATATAGAACGGCCGGCGACCGGGAGGCGTATCGCCGCGAGGCCGAGACCGCCCTCCGGCTGGACAAAGCCACCCCCCACGCCGACAAAAAACTACCCGCCGTATTACGCGATCGGCTAAAACACAATCTGTCCGAAAAATGACGTTTTCCTTGTTCCCACGCTCCGCGTGGGAACACACTGCCCAGGACGCTCCGCGTCCGAGCGGTTTGAGTACGTGTGGCGATCAGTAGTTGCGCCGGGGACGCGGAGCGTCCAATCAAGTGCGTTCCCACGCAGAGCGTGGGAACGAGCGTGTACTGGCGTTTTGGTGGTTTTCCATCCGATGTTGTCGTTAGGGGTGTGATTGCGGTAAACTACTGATATTGTTCCACTTTGATGACGTGCGGGAGGTTATTCTCACTATGAAAATGTTTTTCGGCCTCATGTTGGTTGTTGTTTTGGGCATTGGTCTGGGTATTGGAGCGGCCGCGCTGCGGACCGAAAAATCGTGGTGGACGCCGGATATCAACGTAGGCGGCGAAGATACTTTCGCAACGGCCCGGCCCGGCGAACCAAAGCCCAAGCTGGTCATCGACAAGACCGAATACGACTTCGGCACGCTCGACATGAAGTCCGGCGGGAAGCACGATTTCGTGTTCACCAACACCGGCGAAGGCCCCCTGAAGCTCGTCTCGGGCGGAACCTCTTGCCGCTGCGCAACGAGCGACGTGGACAACAAAGTTATTCCGCCGGGCGGTTCGGACAAAGTAACGATTTCCTGGAAGCCCGCCGAAAGGGTCGGCCCTTACCAGCAGACGGCCAAGATATTGACTAACGATCCGGCCAGGCCGGAGGTGACGCTGACCGTGTCGGGTCGGATATCCGCCACAACGCAAGTCTTTCCTTCCGATTTGATCTTCAGCCGCGTGTCGTCCAGCGAGGCCGCAACCGCCGAGGCGCGGCTGCTGTGCTATCTCGACGAGCAGTTTGGAATTTTGGACCGCGAGTGGTCGGATAAGGCCACGGCCGAGTACTTCGACGTGGATTTACGACCGCTGACGGCCGAGGAGTTGAAGCAGTGGCCGACGGCTAAGAGCGGCTATCTGGCCGCGATTACGGTCAAGCCGGGACTTCCCCAAGGACCGTTTCGGCAGAAATTGACGTTTAGCACCAGTCTGTCGTCGGCGCCGAAAATGGAGTTGCGGATCGAAGGGATCGTCGGCAGTGAGATCGCGGTGGTCGGCCCCGGCTGGGACGCCGACAAGGGCGTGTTGACCATCGGCGCCGTCTCCAGCAGCGAGGGGGCCAAGCGGCGGCTGATGCTGATAGTCCGCGGCACTCATCGCCGGGAGGTTTCGTTCAAGCCCGTCGATGTCTTCCCCAGCGCCATGAAGGTAAGCTTGGGAGAGCGACGCGAAATCAATCGCGGCGCCGTCGTTCAGACGCCGTTGCTGATCGACATCCCACCTGACAGTCCCACGGTAAATTGTCTCGGCTCCGACTTGGGCAAATTCGGCGAGATTATCTTGGAAACCACTCACCCCCAGGTGCCCAAGCTGCGAATCCTGGTGCGGATGGCCATCGAAAAATAGCACGGAACGGTTCACGACGCAGGATGTGTCAATGGATATGCAACGTTTTTTCCGTTCGATCGCGGCCGTAGTTCTGACCATCGTGTTTGCGACGGCGGCGGGTTGCCCTTCTTCGGCCGAGAAGCAACCGACAATCGACGAACAGAGCGCGGCGCCGGAATTGCCGGTCGCCGAGTTTCAGCAGCCGCCCGCGCTGCCGGCCGGAGATCCGTTGCCCAAGTTGACGGACGAGCCGGTTGCACCGCTCAAGCCTGTCGCGACGCCTAAGCAGCGGCCCGACGAGAACGGCGACGTTCCCTTCGACCCGATCAAGGAGAACGGCCCGATCTTCGTCGATTGGCCCAAGCCGAAGCTGGCGATCGTCATTACCGGCATGGAGGACGGATACCTGGAGCCGTGCGGCTGCGCGGGCCTGAACCGGATGAGGGGAGGAATGAGCCGCCGGCACACGTTCATCGAAGGGCTGCGCAAGGACGGTTGGCCGGTGGTTGTGCTGGACGTGGGCGGAATGGCCCGCGGCTTCGGGCGTCAGGCCGAAATGAAGTTTCAGACGACGGTCGAGGGCAAGCGGAAGATGGGCTACGACGTGATCGCCTTCGGCACGGGCGACCTTCGGCTGCCGGCCGGCGAACTGGTCTCGGTGGCGGCCGGAGTTGGCGACCGTCCAAGCCCCTTCGTTTCGGCCAACGTCGGGCTGTTCGGCTTCGACGCCGGGATCACGCCCTCCAGCCGGGTCGTCGAGGCGGGAGGCATGAAAATCGGCGTGACCGCCGTCTTGGGACTGAAATATCAAATGGAAATCAACAACGACGAGATCGAACTGAGCGATCCGGCCGAAGCGCTGAAGGCGATCGTGCCCGAGTTGAAACAGAAGGCCGACTACCTCGTGCTGCTTGCCCACGCGACGAAAGAAGAATCGATCGCTTTGGCCCGAGCATTTCCCGAGTTCAACGTGGTGGTGACCTCCGACGGACCGCCGACGCCGCCGAAGACCTCGGAGATCATCGAGGGGTCCAAGACGCTATTGATAACCGTCGGCCACAAGGGGATGGAGGCGATCGTGCTGGGATTGTACGACGGCCGTCCGCCGCGCTATCAGCGCGTGCCGCTTGATTCGCGTTTTCCCGCCTCGGAGGACATGAAAATGCTGATGGCCGCCTATCAGGACCAGTTGAAGGTCATCGGGTTCGCCGGGTTGGGGCTGCGTCCGGCGCCGCATCCGCTGGCGGAAACCAACGGCCGGTTCGTCGGCTCGAAAAAATGCCAGTCGTGCCACGAGAAATCGTACGACGTCTGGATTCGTAGCGGACACGGCCGCGCCTACAAGACGCTGGCCGAACTGGATCCGCCGCGGAACTTCGATCCCGAGTGCATCAGTTGCCACGTAATCGGTTGGCACCCGACCAAGTATTTCCCCTATCAGAGCGGGTACGAAAGTCTGGGGAAAACGCCGCACTTGATCGACACCGGCTGTGAAGCCTGCCACGGCCCCGGAGAGAAACACGTGGCCGCCGAAGACGGGACCGATGAAAAGCTGCAAGAGAAGTATCGCAAGGCGGTGGTCATCACCAAGGAGGAATCGAGAAAGCGCCAGTGCATCTCGTGCCACGACCTGGACAACAGCCCCGACTTCGATTTCGACACCTGCTGGCCGCTGGTCGAACACTACGAGGATGAGGAAGAGGACGAGGAAGAGTGAGTGGATAGTGGGTAGTGGGTAGTGGGTAGTGGATAGTGGATAGTGGGTAGTGGGTAGTGAAAACGCCCCGCGACTGCGGTCGCGGGGGGAAAACCGCTTGCGGTTTCGCAATGACCTACCCGCAATGACCTGCCCGCAAGCCCCTCCTTGCCGCATTGCCAAACCCCCGCTATTGGTATAGGATAATGTTATGTCCACTATTGTCCAAATCACGACCGCCAAAGAGCTGTTCGAGGCTTCCGGACTCGATCGTTGCGAATTGATCGAGGGAGAACTCATTATGATGTCGCCGGCAGGGTTCGATCACGGACGATTTGCGATAAACGTTGGGAACGCATTGGCCAACTTTGTAAAGAACAAAGCCTTGGGCATCGTAGTAAGCGCGGAGGCCGGCTTCCAGATCGCCCACGATCCCGACACGGTCCGCGCTCCCGACGTGGCGTTCGTTCGCGCCGAACGGATTCCGCCGGGCGGCGTAAAAGGGTTTTTCCAAGGCCCGCCGGACATCGCCGTCGAGGTTCTATCGCCCAATGATCGCGCCAGCGAAGTCGCGGCGAAGGTGCAGGACTGGTTGCAGGCGGGCTGCCCGATGGTGTGGGTCGTCGATCCAGAAACGCGCACCGTCACCGTCTATCGCAGCCGCAGCGAGATCGCCGTTTTGAACGCAACCGATACGCTCACCGGTGGCGACGTGTTGCCGGATTTCTCCGTGCAAGTGGCGGAGATATTCGCATAGCGGATGTCGATAGACCATTGCGTCGGACAGGGAACGCCGGCTGATCAAGCCGATCGGCGTCGCGTGGACACGACGGCTAAACAAGAATCCAATCCAACTAATCCCTAATCCCCCGCCCCTCACCCCTCGCCGATCGCCTTGAGAACTTCGTCGGGGATGTTGAAGTTGGCCGAGACGTTCTGAACGTCGTCGTGGTCGTCGAGACGCTCCATCAGCTTGAGCACCTTTCGGGCCGCCTCCGGGTCGTCGATGTCAACCGTGTTTTGCGGCAGGCGGGTAATCTCGCTGACCTCGGGCGTAAGTCCCGCGTCGGTTAGAGCCTTGGCCACGTCGCGGAATACGGTCGGATCGCAAGTCACCTCGAACTTGTCCTCGACGCGCCGCACGTCGTCGGCGCCGGACTCGAGGGCCAGCTCCATCAGCTTGTC
This sequence comes from Planctomycetota bacterium, assembly GCA_030611515.1. Lineage (GTDB taxonomy): Bacteria > Planctomycetota > Planctomycetia > Pirellulales > Thermoguttaceae > JAHIKV01. The sequence continues at coordinate 14,856 of JAUWPQ010000039.1, forward strand.
CTCCTCCACGGCGTTGCAGGAGAAGACCAGCAATCCCTTGCTGTCGAACATCCAGGCGACGCATCCGCTGCCTCCGAGTTTGCCGTTGGAAAGCTCGAAGCTTTTGCGGATTTCGCCGGCGGTGCGGTTGCGGTTGTCGGTGAGCACTTCGCAGAGGACGGCCACGCCGCCGGCCCCGTAGCCTTCGTAGATGACTTCTTCGAGATTGCCGCCCGCCAGTTCGCCGGTGCCGCGTTTGATCGCCCGTTGGATGTTCTCCTTGGGCAGACTAACGGCCTTGGCGTCGTCGATGGCGTAGCGGAGGCGGAGGTTTTTGTCCGGATCGCCGCCGCCGTGTTTCGCGGCGACGATGATCGATTTGGCCAGTTTGCTCCAGAGTTTTCCGCGTTTGGCGTCGACCAACGCCTTTTTGTGTTTAATGCCCGCCCAGTGGGAATGTCCAGCCATGCTTGGGACTCCAAAATGCAATTGCAAATTCCTGGTTCCCACGCAGAGCGTGGGAACCAGGAAAAAAATTCCTCGTTCCCACGGTCCTCCGTGGGAACGTACTATCCGCGGCGCTCTGCGTCGCCGCTGCCGACGCAGAGCGTCGGAAATATGGGTTCCCACGCAGAGCATGGGAACCAGAAAATCATCAATTTTCAATGGTCAATAACTTCTGTTCCACCGTTTCTGCTTGTTCCGTGTCTTTTTCCTTCCGAAACTCCTCGGCCGCCTTGCGCCAGGCCGCTACGGCCTTGTCGCGTTGCCCCGTTTTGAGATATGAGTCGCCGAGATGATCGAGGACGACCCCGTCGGGCTTGTCGGCGGCGGCCTTTTCCAACTCGGTCACTGCTTCCGAGTATTTTTGGGTGCGGTAAAGCACCCAACCGAGGCTGTCGCGGTAGGCCATTTTTTCCGGCTCGGCGGCGACGGCCCGGCGGATCATCCGTTCCGCACGCCGGAGATTCCTGCCTTGATCGGCCCAGAGGTATCCCAAGTCGTTCATAGCGCCAAGATCGTCGGGAAACTCGTCGAGCACCTGTTCGAGCCACTCTTCCGCCTGGGGCTTGTCGCCTTTGATGACCGCGAGGTTCGACAGCGCCATCCGCGCCTCGCGCAACACCTCGCGGGTCTCGGCGAAGGCGTGGTCCGCGTCGAACTCGTCGATCAACTCGCGGTAGGCATCCATCGCCTCGTCGTGGCGCCGGCAATAGTAGAACACCCAAGCCGCGCGGCCGCGGTAGCGAGCGGAACTCTTGTTTTTCTCGGCGGCGATTCGCGCGGCGGCCAGTGCCTCCTCTGAGCGTCCCTCCAGGGCCAGCGCTCCGGCCAGATAGAAGTGAAAAGCAGGGCCTCCGCTGGGTAGCGCGGTTTGGTCGATTGCCCGGCGAAAGACCACGACGGCCTCGGCCGCACGATCTCCCGAGAGCAACCCGACGCCCCAGAGCATCAGCGCCTCGTCGGCCCGTTGCGGATCGGCTTCGAGCGCCAGGCCGAAGAATTCGCCGGCCGTTTCAAACCGCTTCGCCTCCAGCGCCAACAAGGCAACGGCCAAAGCTTTGCAGAAAGCCGACCCCTCGGGCGTCTTTCCGATCGACTTTCGCGCCGCATCGACGAGACCGCGCAACGATTCCCCGTCGCCGGAGATGGTTTGCTCCTCGCTGCCGAGCGTGTTCAAGACGCCGATTTTCTCCACGCTTTCGCCCAAGACGGAGAGCAGTGCGTCGAACCGTTTGGCCCGGCGGAGGATGTCGGCCAACTCTCGGTATCCGGTAGGCATGGGCTTGCCATCGAGCAGTTTCCGATAGAGCGATTCGGCCCGGTCGGTTTTTCCGGCGTCGCGGAGTCGCGCGGCCAGGAAGTATCCCAACGGCAGATTATTCGGCTCGGCGGCGTGGAGTTTTTCGAGTCGGCCGATCAATTCGTCCTTCTTGCCGAGTTTTTTCAGCACGTCGGCCAGCGTTTTGTATGGGGCCGTGCCTTGGCCGGCGAAGCACGCCTCCAGCGCCTCCAAGGCCTCGGCCGGTTTGTCGGTTTGGGCATTAACGCGGGCCAGGTTGTACTGCCGCATTGCACTGTCGGGGCTATGTTGCTCGACCTTCTGGAAGGCGGCCCGCGCGTCCTCCGGCCGATCGGCGGTCAAGAAGCACTCGCCCATCAGTTGGTAGGTCCGCCCGGGGTCGTCGAGCAAGGCTCTGCTGAGATGAACGTCGAGGGCGAACTCGTCGGGGTGTTCCACGGCGTTGACGACGTGCGCGAAACATTCGGCCGCCCGTTCGTATTTCTCCATCAGGAGATAAAGCCGCCCCATTTCCATCCTCAGAAAGACGTCGGCGGCGGATTGCTTGGCGTTTTTGCGGACGGCGACGGCCTTTTCGTAAAGCGCCGCCGCCGAGGTCCAATCGCCCTTTCCGGCCAGAAAGACCGCCAGCCGGCGGAGCAACATCGGATCGGCGTCATTCAGTTCCACGTCAATCAGCGCGTATCGGGCGGCAACGGCGTGACGGTTCAACCGGTCGGCGATGGGGATGATTGCCTGGACAATCTCCGCCGACCGTGGATCGAACCGCAGCGCGCGTTGGTAGCAGCGCAGCGCCTTGGCGTACTCTTTGTTTTGTTGATGGGTTCTTCCCGTGGCCCACAGCGCCAGCGCTTCGATATGGTTGCGGTCGGCCTCGGTCCGGGGCCGCCGGGGCGCGAGAAGTTCCGGCGAGTCGTCGAGCACAAGCGGCGCGGGGGCGGGTGAGGCCGCCGCGGATACCGTCAGGCAAAGACAGAGGAAAGGAAAGACGAGGAGTATTGCGGCGGGGTGGCCCGGGCATTTTGTCCTTGCTCCGTCCAGCACTGGCGAGACGCCAGTGCCACCTCCGCCAAACAGATGCCGCATTGATATTCTGAACATCAGCGAAATTTCTCACCCCTCACCCCTCGCCCCTCACTTCTCACCGCGGCTTCCGCTTCGAGAGGCCCTCGGAAGACGAACGTTTCTTTGGGGCAACGGTTCGAGAGGACGATTTTTTTCGGGAAACCGGCTTTGATGGAGTGGCCGGCTTCTTTTTTCGGCTCTTTTGCAACTGTTCCGTCTGGGAGGTATCCGGGGCAGCCGACTTTTTTCCAGCTCCCGACTTCCGCTTGGTCTCGACCGGCGTTCCGGTCGTTGACGCCTTGGCTTCGACGCTCTTTTTTTTGGTCCGAGGCGGTTCTTGCGGTTTCCGCTGTGCGCGTTTGGCGCGCCGCTTGGGCAACCGGCCTTCACACTCCGGGTTGATCTTGAGGAGTATTTCCCGGACGGTTGGAGAGTAAGGGTTGGCGGAATAAGCCGCGCCCAACTCGTGGAGCAGCGAACCGAACTCGCCCCCCTTCGATTTGGCGACGGCCCGCTCCAGCCCCGGCACCGTCTTGGCGGCGACGTCCTTCTCGGTCACCAGGTCCAACACGTGGAGGGCCGCCAGGGTGCCGCCGTCGACGGGGATAGCGTGTCCACCCAACGCCGCCTGAACGACGTAGGCCACCGTGAACCGCGTCGTCCCGTCGAGTTTTTTCAGCCAGGCCACCGTCGGGCCGAGATTCTTTTTGCGGTATTCTTCCAGGTCGAAGTTGAAGGTGGCCTCGAAGACGGCGTGCAGCACCCGTTTGACGCGGTTGGCCGCGGCGCGGGGGTCGGGTAAAGAGGCCATCACCTCCGACAACTCGGAAATCGAGGTTACCCGCACCTCGTTCCAATCGAAGAATGTGTGGACCAGCGCCGCGAACGCCTCCTCGGCCGCGTCGTGGCGGGTGTCTTCCAGGCAGCAGGCGAACAGCAGATGCTCGATCACCGTGCGCCCGGCGTGGAAGGGCACTGGTTTGAAGTGCTTTTTCAGCGTCTTATTTACCTTGGCAAACTGTGCGGTACGGCTCGGGGCAGTCATGGAGTTGGCTCGTTAAGGTCTTGGTCGGCAGCCGGCGGCGAATCCTCGGCGGCGGAGGGCGACTCCATGCCCGGCTCGGAAAATTCTTCCTTGGGGAGGACTTCCTGCAGGATTCGGGCCACCGCGATCGAACGCTTGACTCCTTGGTCCAACAGGAAACTCAGTTTCGGGGTGTAGCGGATATCGATCCGCTCGGCGATTTTCGCTTGCAGAAAACCAGCGGCGCTCTGCAAGCCGCGCAGCGTCAACTTCTGGTGACCTTCGTCGCCCATCACCGACACGTGGACCTTGGCATGACGCAGGTCGGCCGAAACCTCGACAAAAGTCACCGTGACGTCCCGAACGCGGGGGTCTTTCAATTCGGACAGGATAGCCATGCTCACGACTCCACGGATGGCGGCGGCGGCTTTTTCGAGGCGTCGGGAGGACATTAGTAGTGGGTAGTGGGTAGCGGGTAGTGGGTAAGAGGTCAATATACAAGAACGGGTTTTGGCTTCAACCAAATGCTGATCTCTGACCTCTGATCTCTGATCTCTGATCTCTGACCTCTGATCTCTGACCTCTGATCTCTGAAATCAAAACGTTCTGGCGATCTCCTCGATTTTATATACTTCCAGGACGTCGCCTTCCTTGATGTCGTTGAATCCGACCAGTTTGATGCCGCACTCAAAACCTTCGCGGATTTCGCGGGAGTCGTCTTTCTCGCGTCTCAGCGATTCGATGGAGTAGTCGCCGATCACTCGGCTCTCGCGGATCAACCGCGCGCGGGCATCGCGTTGGATGGTCCCGGCCAACACGCGGCAACCGGCCACCGTTCCCGAGCGGCTGATGTGGAACGTCTGCTGCACCAGCGCGCGGCCGAGGTCGCGTTCTTGTTTTTCCGGCTTGAGCATTCCCTCCAAGGCCGCCTTCAAGTCGTCGGTTATTTGGTAGATGATGTCGTAGCGGCGGATTTGCACACCCAGTTTATCGGCCAGACTGCGGGCGCCCTCGTCGGGAACCACCGAGAAACCGATAATCACCGCGTCCGAGGCGTGGGCCAGATGCACGTCGGCCTCGCTGATCCCTCCCACGGTGGCCTGCAAAATCTTGATCTGAACCTCCGGATGCTCGAGCTTGGACAGCTCCTTGCGGATGGCCTCTATCGAGCCGCGTACGTCGGTGCGAAGGATGATGTTGAGCGTTTGCACCTGGTCTTCTTGCCCAAGCCGTTCAAACAGGTTTTCCAAGGTGACGTGTGGCACGACGTTGCTGAGTTCGCGTTGGCGTGCGTCGGCCGCCCGCTGTTGGGCAAGTTGCCGCGCCTGGGTGATGTCGTCCAGCACGTAGAAGCGGTCGCCGGCGCCGGGGGGGCAATCCAATCCCGTCACGTTGACCGGCGTGGAAGGGCCGGCCTCTTCGTGCTTTTGCCGCGGATTAAGCGTGTCGTACATGGCCTTTACCCTGCCGACCGCGGCGCCGCAAACCACCACGTCGCCCACGCGCAAAGTGCCTTTGCGGATCAACAGTTTGGCCACTACCCCGCGCCCTTCGTGCAATTCCGACTCCAAGCAAGTTCCGCAGGCGGGGCGGTCCGGGACGGCCTTGTACTCGTGCAACTCGGCAATGGTCAACAACGTTTCCATCAGCTTGTCGATCCCTTCGCCGGTCGTCGCGCTGGTCTGGATTACTTCCGTATCGCCCCCCCATTCGCTCGGCAGCAACTCGTTGGCGGCCAATTGTTCGTAGGTCCGTTGGGTGTTGGCGCCCGGCAGATCGATCTTGTTCAGCGCCACGACAATAGGGACATCGGCCGCCTTGGCGTGGCTGATCGCCTCTTCGGTCTGCGGCATGACTCCGTCGTCGGCCGCGACCACCAGAACGGCGATGTCGGTGACGTTTGCCCCTCGGGCGCGCATCTCGGTGAAGGCCTCGTGCCCCGGCGTGTCGACGAAGGCCACCGTCCGGCCGTCCTTTTCCACGCGATAGGCGCGGATGTGTTGCGTAATGCCTCCCTTTTCGTGGGCGACCACGTCGATGCCGATGATCCGGTCCAACAGCGAGGTCTTACCGTGATCTACGTGGCCGAGGAAAGTGACGATAGGCGGCCGCGGCAGGAGTTTTTCCGGGTCGTCTTCACCTTCCAGTGATTGAATGACCTTCTGTTCGAGGTCCACGGGGTGTTGGAACTTGACCTGCGCGCCCAACTCGGCCGCCAACAACTCGGCCATTTCCACGTCGAGCGTGGCGGCGATGTTGCTCATCGTTCCCAACTCCAGCAACTTTGCCAGGATGTCGCGGGCCGCCACGCCGATGGCCTCGGAGAAACTCCGCACCGTGCAGGGCAACATCAGGGTAACGCTTTCCCGCCGCGGCGCCGCGGTGTTGGCCCCTGTCCGCCGGATGCGGGTGCGTCTCCGCAAGGCCGGCGGGGATGATTCTTCATCGCCGCCCCTTCCCCGGCGTCGGGCGGTGGCCGCCTTCTTGCGCTTCAACTGTCGTTGCTCGCGGCCGCCGAGGGCAACCGATCCGTCTTTTTCCTTCCCCGGCGCCGCGGACCGACCGCCGCGGCGCGGCCGCTCTCGCCCCGAGGTGGATGGCTCGCCCTTCGCCAAAGACGTTCTTTGCGGCGATTCCTTGCGTGGCGAGGTCTTGGCGGATTTGGCCGCCATCCGCTTCTCCTCGTGCTTGCGCAGGTGTTCGGAGAGAGGCTTTGTGCCGGCCTTGCTGGCGCGGATGGCATCCAACGGGAGCTTGATGTCGGGCTTCTGCGGGGCGGGCTGCGACTTCTTCGGCCGACGCGGCAGCTTCGACGACGCCGGCATCGGCGCCAGCTTGATCGCAGGCGCCTTGTTTTCCTTATCGGCGGGGGCGGTCGAAGAGGGCGCATCGCCCGGTGTCTTTTTGGTCGCGGGAGACTTTGACGGCCGCGACGGCAATACGAGAACCTTGCCGGTGGCCGTGCCCGCCGGAGCGATATAATCCTCGCGCCGGAAGACGGTCGGCGCGGAAGCGGCTTTAGGTTCCTTCGAGGCCTTGGCGGGACCGCCGGACTTGGCCGCCTTGCCGCCGCCGATAAAGGTCGTGACCTTCTCCACCTCCTGGTCGGTCAGGCTGGCCAGCGCGGACCCCTTCCCCGTGACACCCGCTTTGGTGCAGATGTCGACCAGCATCTTGCTGTCGAGCTTCAGTTGTTTCGCTAAGGCGTAAATGCGGATGGGCACGGGGCCGGTTCCTGGGGTAAGTGGCGTGGAACGCTGTTCGATCGGGATATCGGACTTTTTCTCCGTTAAAGGATGGCGTCATCAGACGTCTCCGCGTGGCGCTGCCGGGACGGCTCGGGAACGGTTTGAACGACTTCCTCGCCAGCCGCTTCAGTAGTTGCTTGTTCGATGGTCTCCGCCGGTTCGCCGTTGGCGTGACGGGCCGATTGATCGGCCGCCGCCCTGGTCTCCTCTGCCGTCTCGGTTTCCTCTACTGCCCTGGTATCCTCTGCCGTCTCAGTCTTCTCCCCCGCCTCGGTTTCCTCTCCGGACCTGGTTTCCTCCGCCGGCTGGGACTTATCCGCCGCGTCCGGTTCCGCGTGATTTCCGGGTTCTTCGCTCGCGGTTGA
>JAUWPQ010000407.1 GCA_030611515.1 Planctomycetota bacterium
GTCGTCCGATTCATCTCCGTGCGGATCGTTTCGGCCGAGGTCGTCCCATCGCTCGACGGAGCGGCCGGTTCTTCGCCGCGAATGATAATCACGGTGGAACTGCGAAACGGGGGCGGGCGGGACGTCGATTTCCAGGGCTGGACGCGCGGCGGGGTCGCCCGCGACGCGAAGCTGTTCGATGACTCGGGCAACGCATGTCGTCCGAAGTTCCTCGGCCGCGCGGCCATGCCAGGCCGTGGTCCGCCGATGTCGATTGCCGCGGGCCGCGCGGCTCGGGAAGTGTTGGCTTTCGAGGCTCCGCCGGACGAGGCGGAATACGTGCTGATCGAGTTGCCGGCCGCCGCCTTCGGCATGGACGCAACGGTACGGCTGAAGATACCGGCGGAGATGATTTCCGAGCAGCCGCCGGAAGCTCAGCCCCGCCGCCCGCAACCCGGCACGCCGGAGTTCGACTTCGGCCTACCCGAGGTGGACGAGACGATTCAGTAGCCCGGCAATATCTTTTTTCGGGTGCAATCTCTGCCGTTTAGCTGGCGGACTTGTCCGCCGTGTGAAGTGGGGGGGGATTGTTGGCGTTTTCGAGGCGTGCAAGCACGGCTCCCAAATTTGTTCCCAACAGTATATAATGCGGAAGCATGACGAGGAGAACTACTCATGGTATACGATGGACACGTTGAAAAGGGCGTAGTGGTCGTTGACGCCCCGGTGACTTTGCCCGAGGGGGCGAAGGTCAAGGTCGAGGTCATCCCGCCGGCGGGCAAAAGTGCGTCCGGCGAATCGTCGCCGACTCTTTACGACCAACTTGCGCCGCTAGTCGGAGCGGCAAAGGGTTTGCCGTCGGATTTGGCCAAAAACCACGACCATTATCTCCACGGGCAACCGAAACGATGAACGCTGTTTTCGCCGACACATTCTACTACCTTGCGATATTGAGCGAGTCGGACGCGGCCCACGATAAGGTCGTGCAGTTATCGCGATCCTTGGCCGGACGGACAGTGACGACCGCATGGGTTTTGGCCGAAGTGGCCGACGCTTTGGCGGCGCCGAGGTTGCGAGGCCTTTTTCCGACGTTGTACAGCCGCTTGCGCGAAAATCAAAACGTCACAATTATTCCACCAACAGCGGAGTATTTTGAACAAGGCATCGAGTTGTATGCCCACCGCCCCGACAAGGAGTGGTCGCTTACCGATTGCATTTCGTTTGTGATTATGGAACGCTACGGACTTACCGATGCCCTAACCGGCGATCACCATTTCGAGCAAGCGGGGT
>JAUWPQ010000144.1 GCA_030611515.1 Planctomycetota bacterium
CACACTTACCCTACACGCCTCTCTTCCTTTGTTCCCATTGCTCATCACTTTCATTGATTACCGCCCATGCCGCCCATGCCTCTTCTGCCACCCATGCCGCCCATGCCGCCCATGCCGCCCATTTGAGCCAACACGGGAACGCCCGCGAAGGCGCTTGGCAGTTTCACGTTCAGCGGCTTGTCGGTCTTGTTCTCGATCAATACCCGACACTGCGTCGAGTCTTTCGGGATCAACTTCACGGCGATGTCGCCCTTCTCGATGGCCGCAAACATCTCAACGGTTTGTGCTTGGGGATCGTACTTGCTTTTCGTTATGAACCCTTTGCGTCCTTCGGCCGCCAGCGCCGCCGAGGCAAGCAACAGCCCAACGACGACCGAACCCAAACACTGAAATCTCCAATCTCGCAGACCGGCACACATGATCTATATCCTCCGCGCTTGTATGTCTAAACAGACCCTTACAATCTTCCTTAGTACCAGGCGATCCATGCCCTCCGCTTCTATACAGGGTAATCAGTAGAGCACAAAAAGCCAAGTGAAAAATGCGGATTATGAGGAATGGCGGTCGACAAAACACCCCGACAGAGGGGGGCGGGGGTCCTTGGATTTCCCTTTCGGCGGCTTGGCAGCCGGGCAGACTCCTATATCGTTGGGGTCAACAGCAGCACTGTCTCCCCGGGGGTGGCAGCCCGAGATGATCCTGCTCTGATACCGTTCGGATTGATAAACCGAGAACTGCCCCCTTAATTCGCTCCAGAAGGCGAGTACAATAGGGATTACATGATGAAGCCGCCATTGGATGATTCCGCAAGGTCTACTGTGAATGAAAGTCCAGTCCGCTCCGAGTCGGGTCTGCGGCGAGCCCTGTTCGCCGCCCAAACCGCCGAAGACAACCGCGGCATCGACATCGTCGTGCTCGACACCCGCGAATTGACCTCGATGTTCGATTACTTCGTGATCGCCACCGGCACGAGCCGGCGGCAAATCCACGCCATGAGCGAAGAGATCGACCACGCCTTGGAAGACCGGATGGGCGACCGGCGGCTGGGTATCGAGGGATACGAGGAAAGCCGCTGGGTACTGTTGGACTACGGCGACGTGGTGATCCATCTATTCGAGCCTGAAACCCGCGCCTACTACGCCCTGGAAGACCTCTGGGGCCACGCCAAGCGAGTGCCGCGATCCACGGAAAAAGTGGATGCAGGGAGCGGCCCTTAGCCCACAAATGCCGTCGAATTAAGCAACACCAGCATCCCACTCGCTCCCATGCTCTGCGTGGGAACAAGATGCTAAATGGATCAGACCCGGGTGAATCGGGCGGACTCGTCAGGGCTTGAATTTCACACCGCTACTGATGCTTGGGTTTTTCGACATCGACGCAAGGTTGCTTTATCCGCGACACCGTCAAATTTCAAACGCAACGGTCGGAACAACACTTGCCGACGGTTGGATTTTTCGTGGTAAATGCTTGGCCGTTTTTTGCATTTTAAATTTGGCGGTGCCGATGCCCCCAATTTTGCGTGTCTACTTGTTTTTTCCTTTACACTGTCTCAATTGCAGTCAATAAACTTTCCATTTGATGACAATTTGGGCATGACCTCGCGGAAGATTGCGGCTATAATGCCCTGTTTGGCCTTGCCTTACATCTGCGAATTGCAACGGAAGTGGACAACTAATGGCTTACGCCACCGGGCAAAGCCCTCACGCCTTTCACATTCCCGTGATGGGCACCGGTTTTATGATCGACGCCCCCTTGCGGGTCGCGAAATTCGGTATCTCGTCGGCCATCTCGCTGGTCGACGACGTGTTGATCGAGCAGATGCGGCGGTTTCACTGTGAGCGGGAAGGCGAGCCTTACGAGAAAATCCCCGGCGGCGACGTGGACGCCCGCGCCCAACGCATCACGGCGTATCTGAACCTGCTGGACCGGCTGGTCGGCCGTCAGGCTGAGCGGTTGCAAGCCGCGCCGTTCGAGGCCGGTAGCGAGATTACGCGATATTTCGAGCTATTGCCCGACGGGCCGCTCGCGCGGACCTACCGCGAGATGCAGGCGACCGCCGATCCCCGGCAATGCGTCGAACTCCAGAATCAACTTCGCCGAATGGCGGTGCCCGGCAGCATCGACGTGAACATCATGTCGAAGGGAGACCGCGACCTGTACCGCGACGGCGAAAAGCTGCCGGCGAAATACAGCGACGCCTCGGCCGCCCTGCGCGGTTTCGCCAACAGCACGCTTAGCTCGTCGATCATCTTTTCGGCCGGCATCAACCCCCGCCTCTACGGCTACGTGGCGGAGTTCGACGATTTTTTCCCCAACGAGCGCGGCGAGTTGAAAAAGAAGATCGTGCTGAAGGTGAGCGACTACCACTCGGCCGCGGTCCAGGGCAGGTTTTTCGCCAAGCACGGGCTGTGGGTGTCGGAGTATCGCATCGAGTCGGGGCTGAACTGCGGCGGCCACACCTTCGCCACCAAGGGCCTGTTGCTGGGACCGATCCTGGAGGAGTTCCAGCGGAAGAAGCGGGAACTCGTCGAGCAGCTTCACGCGGTGTACGTCAAGGCGCTGAAGCGTCGCGGATACGCCGTGGACCAATTGCCCCGCGAAATCCGCGTCACGGTGCAGGGCGGCATCGGCACCGCGGCCGAGGACGCCTTGCTGAGGGAACATTACGGCGCGGACGGCACCGGCTGGGCTACGCCCTTTCTGCTGGTGCCCGAAGTGTCGAACGTCGACGACGAACATCTGCGGAAATTGGCCGCCGCGACCGACGAGGATGTTTTCCTGAGCGACAGTTCGCCGTTCGGAATACCGTTTTGGAACCTCCGCAACTCCGCCAGCGAAGAGGCCCGGCGGCGGCGGATCGACCAGGGGCGGCCGGGTAGCCCGTGTGGCAAGGGATTCGTCCAACTATTCAACGTGGAGTTCACCCCGCGGCCGATTTGCATGGCCTCGCGCGAGTATCAGAAGCTGAAGCTCGAACAGTTGGAGCGGGACGATCTGACCGATCGGCAGCGCGAGGCCGCGCGGCGGTCGGTATTGGCCAAGTCGTGCATCTGCCACGACCTGGGGGGTGTGGCTACGTTGAAAAACGGCATCGACCGGAAGGCGACTCCCGCCATCTGCTGCGGGCCGAACATCGTGAACTTCTCGAAGATCGCCACGATGGAGGAAATGGTCGGCCACATCTACGGCTGTGTCGCGCTGATGACCAATCCGACCCGCCCGCAAATGTTCATCCGGGAACTCGCCATCTACATCGACTACTTGCTCGATGAACTGGAGAAACGGCAACTCGGGTTTTCTTCAAACTCGATCGAGTATTTTCAGGAGTTCCGGGAAAACCTGCGCGACGGCATTGACCATTATCGGCGGCTGGCCGATCGGTTCGAGGCGGAAGAGCGAGCGCGGTTCCTCGACGAACTGGAACGACTCCGCGAAATGCTCGACGCGATCCCGCTGAGCGAGGATCACGTGGACGCCGCGGTGCAGGCGGAAGCGCCCGTCTCGCGTTAGCAGCCCGTTGAACAAGGGCGCCACTGCTGGCTTGTCCAGCAGTGCATGGGGGAAACTCCCGAAAAAACACTGCTGGACAAGCCAGCAGTGGCACCCAAACTCCCAATTTCGACCTTCTCAACAGGCTGCTGGCCGTGCTGACGCACTTCATAGAATGAAGGCAAAAAGCGAAAGGTCAATAAAGATGCATCCGCAAGACAATGCTTTCGTTCCCTGCGACGAATCATTGTTGCCCGAGGGGCAATTGCCGTCTGCCGGCGACAACGATCCGCCGGAAACCGCCGAATGGCTCGACGCGCTCGATTACGTGATCCAGTCCGGCGGGCAGCCGAGAGCGGAGTATCTGCTCGCGCGGCTGAAACAACACGCCTTCAATCACGGCATCCGGCCGGCCGGCGTCTCGACCACGCCATACATCAACACCATTCCCGTCGAGGGGCAGCCCGAGTATCCGGGCGACCGGGAAATCGAGCGGCGGATCAAGCACGTTATCCGCTGGAACGCGATGGCAATGGTCGTCCGCGCGAACAAGCAGAGTCCCGGCATCGGCGGGCACATTTCGACCTACGCCTCGGCCGCCACGTTGTACGAAGTGGCCTTCAACCACTTCTTCCACGGCAAGGAGGGCCGGCATCCGCCCGACCAGATCTTCTTCCAGGGCCACGCCTCGCCGGGCATCTACGCGAGGGCGTTTTTGTTGGGCCGGCTGAACGAAGAACACCTCAAAAATTTTCGCCGCGAGTTGCAGCCCACGCCGGGTTTGTCGTCGTATCCGCACCCGTGGCTGATGCCCGACTTTTGGGAGTTCCCCACCGTGTCGATGGGCCTGGGGCCGATCATGGCGATCTATCAGGCCCGATTCAACCACTACCTGGTCGATCGCGGCATTAAGCCCGACGCCGAGGCCTCGCGGGTTTGGGCCTTCCTCGGCGACGGCGAATGCGACGAACCGGAAACGCTCGGGGCCATAACGTTGGCCGCCCGCGAGAAACTCGACAACCTGATCTTCGTCGTCAACTGCAACCTCCAGCGGCTCGACGGACCCGTGCGCGGAAACGGCAAAATCATTCAGGAACTGGAGGGGGCGTTCCGCGGCGCGGGCTGGAACGTGATTAAAGTAATCTGGGGCTCCGACTGGGATCCGCTGCTCGCGCGGGACGCGGACGGACTGCTGGTCCGCAGAATGGGCGAGGTGGTCGATGGCGAGTATCAGAAGTACACGGTCAGCTCGGGCGACTACATCCGCCGACACTTCTTCGGCGTCGATCCACGGCTGGAGGCGCTCGTGACTGATCTGAGCGACGAGCAGATTCATCGTCTAACCCGCGGCGGACACGACCCGGCGAAGGTCCATGCCGCGATGAAGGCGGCCGTCGAACATCGCGGCGCCCCGACCGTCATCCTGGCAAAAACGATCAAGGGCTACGGGCTGGGCGAGGCCGGCGAGGGACGCAACATCACCCATCAGCAAAAGAAGCTCAACGAGGACGAACTGGTCGCCTTCCGCCGCCGGTTCGACATCCCGATCTCGGAGGAAGCGGCTCGCCGGGCGGAGTTTTTCATGCCACCGGCCGATAGCCCCGAAATGCAATACCTCGTCGGACATCGCAAGGCGCTGAGCGGATTCGTGCCCGGTCGTCGCTCGCCGACGGTGAAACTGAAGCCGCCGAAATGGGAGAACTTTGCCGAGTTCTTCGCCGGCAGCGACGGGCGCGAGGTATCGACCGCGATGGCCTTCGTCCGGCTGCTCTCGCACTTGATGCGCGACAAGCAGATCGGCCGCTACATTGTGCCGATCGTGCCCGACGAGGCGCGAACGTTCGGCATGGAAGCGCTGTTCCGGCAGTTCGGCATCTATTCGCACGCCGGACAGCTCTACGAGCCGGTCGATTCAAACACGATCATGTACTACCGCGAGGCGACCGACGGGCAGATTCTCGAGGAGGGGATCACCGAGGCCGGGGCAATGTCGTCGTTCATCGCCGCCGGCACCGCCCACAGCAGCCACGGGCTGAGCATGATCCCGCTGTTCATCTACTACTCGATGTTCGGCTTCCAGCGGATCGGCGACCTGCTTTGGGCGGCCGGCGACATGCGCTCGCGGGGCTTCGTCCTCGGCGGCACCGCCGGACGGACCACCTTGGCCGGCGAAGGACTGCAACATCAGGACGGCAACAGCCATCTGAATGCCTTGGCATATCCCAACTGCCGGGCCTACGATCCCTGCTACGCCTACGAGATGGCGGTGATCGTCCTGGACGGACTGCGGCGGATGTTTTTCGAGGAGGAGGACGTATTCTATTACATCACGCTGATGAACGAGAACTACGAGATGCCGATCCTGCCGCCCGGCTCGACCGAGGGCATCACGCGCGGCATCTACAAGCTCTCGACCCGCGAGGCGGGGGCGAAGAAGCCCCGGGTGCGATTGTTCGGCAGCGGGGCCATCCTCCGCGAGTCGCTCCGCGCCCAGGAGCTTTTGGCGGAAAAGTTCGGCGTCGGCAGCGACGTGTTCAGCGTGACCAGCTATAAGAGCTTGTACTACGACGGCCGGGAGTGCGACCGCTGGAACCGCCTGCACCCGACCGAGCAGCCGCGTGTTCCGTTCGTCTCGCAAGCATTGGCCGATACCTCCGGCCCGGTCGTGGCGGCGTTGGATTATGTGTCCGCCGTCGGGCTTTCGATTTCACCGTGGGTGAGTGCCTCCCCTCTCCCTTTGGGAGAGGGGCCGGGGGTGAGGGCGTCGTCGGGTGCATCGTCCTACATCGTTCTCGGCGCCGACGGTTTCGGCCGCAGCGAGGCGAGGAAAGAACTGCGGCGTTTTTTCGAGGTCGACGCCGAAAACATCGCCCTGGCCGCGTTGGTCGAACTGGCCCGCGAGGGAAAATATCCCCAAGCAAAACTCCCCGCCGCGATCAAGACGCTGGGACTCGATCCGAACAAGCCAAACCCGGTGACGGTGTAGATACTACGAATCAGCACTTAGTTTTCAACGGACTGGTCTCGTCCAGTCAACTACGGATTCAGTGAAAAAGCGAGACGCGAATGACTCAGAACGAAACGTTGGCGGAGAATCTAATCGTGGCGGAAGTGGCCGGGCCGGTCGAGCCGGCGCGGCCGAGCCCCTGGGGTTTTTGGGCGACGATGGCGTTCTCACTCGCTGTGATCGGATTGTTCGTCGTGTTGTCGATGGTCGTCACCCTTGGGTTCATTGCGATAAAATACGCCGCAAGCCAGAACTTCGGCGAAGACGACTTTATGCGTCTGGCCACCAACGGCCTGCTTTTTTCGTTGGCCACCTGGGTCTCGATGCCGTTGTGCCTGGCGATGGTCGTCCTGCTGGTGAAGCTCCGGCGGCAGTTGTCGGTCCGCGAGTACCTCTCGTTGAATCAAGTCTCGGCAAAAACTTATCTTGCCTGGACGGCGATCGTGCTGGTCTTCGTGATCGTTTCGGACGGAGCGAGTTGGATTCTCGGAAAACCGATTGTGCCCGAGGTGATGATCGAGGCGTATCGCACGGCGGTCGTTCCGCCGCTTCTTTGGGGTGCGATCATCGTCGCCGCGCCGGTCTTCGAGGAGTTGTTTTTCCGCGGGTTCTTTTTCCGGGGCATCCAGCAATCGCGATTGGGAAACGTCGGCGCGGTGCTGATTACGTCGTTCTTCTGGTCGATCATCCACATGCAATACGACTTATCTATTGTTGTCTGGATTTTCCTGCTTGGCATCCTGCTGGGAATCGCGCGGGCCAGATCGAACTCGACCTATCTTACAATCGCCCTACATGCGTTGTGGAACCTGATCGCCACGATCCAAGTGGAAATGTACCTTTGGGAATAGGTGGACATTTTCGGCGCCGGGTGGCACCGATAACCGCAGGCACAAGAGGGATTCCGCGCGTCGTGAAAAACCTCTTGCGGCTCCGCCGCCCCGATAGCCGAGCTATCGGGGCCACCCGGCGATCCGTTCCTTGCCCATCCACGACCGGAGCGCTTCGGGGATGATAATCGAACCGTCCGCTTGCTGGTGGTTTTCCAGCAACGCGATCAATGCGCGACTGACGGCGATTGCCGTGCCGTTGAGCGTATGGAGGAAACGAGTCCCCTTCTCGCCCTTCACCCGATAGCGAATGTTCAATCGTCGGGCCTGATAGTCGGTGCAATTGCTCGCGCTGGTCACTTCGCCGAACTCGCCCCGGCCGGGCATCCAGGCCTCGAGGTCGAACTTCCGATATGCCGGCCCGCCCAGGTCGCCCGTGGCCGTGTCCACCACGCGATAAGGAATCTCTAGCCCGTCGAACAACCGGCACTCGATCTCTCGGAGCCGATCGAGCATGGCGTCGCTCTCCTCGGGCAACGTGAAGACGAACATTTCGATCTTGGTGAACTGGTGGACGCGATACAGTCCGCGGGTCGCCCGGCCGTGTGCGCCGGCCTCGGTGCGGAAGCAATGGCTGATGCCGCAAAGCTGTTTAGGCAGCGATTCCGCGTCGAGCGTTTGCCCGGCCAACATACCGCCCAGGGTGATCTCGGCGGTGGCGATCAGGCTCAGGTCGGTGTTTTCGACGCTGTAGATTTGCGTTTCCGGCCCGCGCGGGATGAAGCCGATCCCGGCTAATATCTCGTTCCTCGCGAGGTCGGGGGTCGTCACGGGCGTGAAACCCTCGCCCATCAACGTCTCGATCGCGTAACGCTGCAAGGCCAATTCGAGCAGCACGGCGTCGTTCTTGAGGAAGTAGAACCCGTGCCCGGCCACGTTCGCCCCAGCCTCGAAATCGACCAAATCGAGCTTCTCGGCCAACTCGACGTGGTCCAGCGGTTGAAAATCGAACTCCGGCAGCGGCGTCTTGCCGCGGAACAACTCGAGGTTCGATTTATCGTCCGCTCCGATCGGCGAGTCGGGGTGCGAAAGGTTGGGTATCTGCCGAAGAAGCTCGTCCAACTCGGCGGCAACTGAGTCCAGTTTGGCCTGCGCGTCCTGGGTCTGCTGCCGAAGCTGCCGCCCCTGCTCCTTCCGCGACTCCCGCTCGGCCTGATCCTTGGCCTTGCCGATCGACTTTGAGACCTCGTTGGCCTTGTGGTTGAGTTCCTCGACCTCGATCAGCCGGGCCTTGCGGCTTTGCTCCAGTTCGACGAAGCGGTCCACGTCGATCCGCGCGCCGCGGTTGGCGCAGTTCCGTTTGACTAATTCGGCGTTTTCAACAATAAATCTACGGTCTAGCATAAGTTGGCCAATGGAGTTTGCGAAACCGCAAGCGGCTTTCATTCATTATTCATCATTCTACATTCATCATTTACTCAGCTCTTCCCAGAGTTTCGCGCTGGCCTTGATGCCGCGATGGAAGTCGGCCAGCGAGAATTTTTCGTTGGGGCTGTGCGTGTTGTCGTCGTCCTGTCCCCAACCGATCAGCAGGGCGTCGGCGCCGAGTTGCTGGTGGAAGGTGGTGACGATCGGGATCGAGCCGCCCTCACGGGTGAAGACCGGGCGGCGTCCGAAGGCGTGCTCGATCGCCCGAGCCGCGGCCTCGATGTACGGGCTGTCCAATGGGACCAACACGCCCGGCGCTCCGTGGAGATCAATCAACTCGGTCTTCACACCCGGCGGACATAGCTCGGCCAAGCGGGTTTTCAATCCGGCGGAGACTTCCTCGGGGTCTTGGTTGGGCACCAGCCGGAAGCTGAACTTGGCGGCGGCCCTTGATGGCAGGACGGTCTTGGCCCCTTCGCCCTGGTATCCGCCCCAGATGCCGCAAACGTCGAAGGTAGGCCGCGTCCAACGCCGTTCCAACGCGGTGTATCCGACCTCGCCGATGGCCCCGTCCACGCCGATCTGCTCAAAGAATTCCTTCTCGTCGAACGGCAGCGCGGCCATCTCCTTCCGCTCCCGGTCGCTAAGCGGCACGACGTCGTCGTAAAAACCGGGGATCGTCACCCGGCCGTCTTTGTCGATCAAGCCGCTGAGGATCATGGCCAGCGCGTTGGCCGGATTGGTCACCGAGCCGCCGAACGAACCGGAATGCAAGTCGCGGTTCGGACCGATCACGTGAAGCTCGTAGTAGGCGATGCCCCGCAGTCCGTAGGTGACGGCCGGCACGCCGGGCGCGAACTGGCTGCCGTCGCTGATCACCACGCAATCGCACGCCAACTTGTCGGGGTGTTCGGCGAGGAATGTTTCCAGACCGTGGCTGCCGACTTCCTCCTCGCCCTCGATGATGAACTTCAGATTGATCGGCAAACTCCCCTCGACGTTCATCCATGCCTCGAGGCCCTTCAGGTGGGTAAGCAACTGGCCCTTGTCGTCCGTCGCTCCGCGGGCGACAATGTTTCCGTCGCGGCGGGTCGGCTCGAACGGCGGCGTGGTCCACTTCTCCAGCGGGTCGGAGGGTTGAACGTCGTAGTGGCCGTAGACCAACGCCGTTGGGGCGCCGGCGACAACGGGCGTCTCGGCGTATACCATCGGATGACCGGCCGTCGGAATTATCTCGGGTGTCAGCTTCAAGCGGCGGAACTGATCGGCCACCCACTCGGCCGCCCGCTGCATGTCGTCGCGGAGGGCGGGGTCGGCGCTGACGCTGGGAATCCTGAGAAACTCGCACAGTTCTTCCTCGAACCGTGCGGCGTTGGCTTCAATGTATTGGTCGATGTTCGGCATGGCTGGTTACTTTCGTGGTATTGGATTGGTCATTCAGATTATCGGTTCTCGAAATACGTCCAATGTCGGGTGACTGGAAACCGTGAAAAAGAACAATATAATGTGTTAATGCCCGTTCGACCATCGGGTCCGCAAACCTCCATTCGGGGAAAACGCCGTGGATACTCATTCCGCAACAGCCGTAGTTGAGCAGGAGGAGGTCGCCGTCCGGACGCGGGAACGCTCCGAAAAAAAGACCAGGCGGCAGCCGCCGTACCACGTTGTCCTCTGGAACGACGACGCCCACAGTTACGACTACGTCATCGCCATGTTGATGGAGTTATTCGCCTACCCACCAGAGAAGGGTTTCCAGTTAGCCAAAGAGGTGGATACCCAAGGCCGGGTCATCCTGCTTACGACCACGCTCGAACACGCCGAGTTGAAGCGCGACCAAGTTCACGCCTACGGCAAGGATTCTCTGATCGCCGGCTGCAAAGGGTCGATGTCGGCAACGATCGAACCGGCCGAAGACACGGGGTAAAGTGTAGATGAATTGGTCTTTGCAGCCGATAAAGATGTCTGTATGATTGTGGAAGTCTACAGTCATGTTGTGGTTAATCCGGGCAGGATGCATGATGAATGAGCACATTACCCCCC
>JAUWPQ010000128.1 GCA_030611515.1 Planctomycetota bacterium
GGTCGGCGCATGGGCGCGCAAAAACTTGCCCAGAAGAAGGCAGGCAAACACGAACAGAAACCCAACCGTGGCGAATAATGCCAAGTAGGCGACTATAATGGTCGGCGACATCGGCGCTGGAGAAATCTCAACCTCCCCTGGAAAAACAGGCCCCGGAAACACGGAGCCTGAAAGGACACCATTCTATGACATGAAATGGGTTTTGCAATGTGGCACAGCCGCCCTCGGCTGTGTGATTAACCGTGAGTTCTTGGTCACAGCCGAGGGCGGCTGTGCTACATATTGATTTCTAAAACAGCTTCTAAGCGTTAGGGCCGCCGTGAACCGGCTGTGCAACGACTTTCGAGCGGGCCACCGCCGTGGGGTTCAATGTCGCTCGACCCCAGGCAACCTCGACCGGAAGACGAGCGAAATCAACGATGCATCCCTCCCGGCTGTAGCAACTCAAGTCGTACGACGAACCCATGTAAATACAATCGGCGGGACAGTTCTCGGTGCAGATCGCACAGAACATGCACCTCCCGTAGTCGATCGTGTAATTTGTTACCTGGAAGCCTTTTTTTCCTTCCACTCGCCGCTTGCCGATAGAGATGCAGCCCGCCGGGCAGTCCCTCGCACAGCGCTCGCAGGCAATGCACGTGGTCAGGTCGAAGCGGTGGAAACCGCGGAAACGAGGAAATATCTCCAGCGGCAATTCCGGATACTCATAGTGTTCGGTGAACGTCTTGCGACGCGGATTGTAGGTGCGGAACCAGTATCGCAGGCAGACCCAAAGGGCCAGCGACACCGTAACCACTGCCTGATACACGTTCCGAAACCAGTTTCGCATGGGGGCCTCGTCGCGGTCGGACCCTTCGGCGTCCCTGGAGCGCTCCCCGCCGAAAAGCCCAAAAGCACGATTATAGGCGACTTGGCCAGGGCCGCAAGCCATAGGAAGATTCGGACAAATGGATACTTCACGGCAAAACCGCCCGCCACGTTAAAGTGCTCGATGGAACGTGGTTGTCCGTAGGGAATAGGTAATCTCGATGCGTGCCTTTGTATTTTCCCGATCGTGCTAGTTTTCCGGCATCTTGTTTCATGGAAAGACTTTACGGATTGCGTGTAGGAGGGCGGATGGCCTGGAATACGAACCCAAGCACCACCTAAGAGGGGTGAAGCCGCTAGTCTTGTGCCAACCTGCCGTAAAAACGAACCGAAAACCCATCAAACGGCCAAAAATCTGCTTGACATCACCCAATTCCATCGTATCGTAAAATATATGGGGTTATGTCCGCACACGCGCTGCGGTTGTTTTTTGCAGGGTATCTAGGACTGGGAACCCTGGCAAGCGGTCGAAGGAACGAGCTATGTTGGTGCTGTCACGTAAAAAGAACGAGAGTATTGTCATCAATGATGACATTACCATCGTGGTTGTGGAAATCCGGGGGGACAAGGTACGCCTGGGGGTCGAGGCCCCAAAGGAAGTGCCGGTGCATCGCCGCGAAGTGTTCGACGCGATCCAGCGCGACGCAGCCGCCGCCGGCCACCACACGACGAGCAAGGTCGATTCCCCTGCCGGCAACGGCGGGCGATCCTAAGTAGCCTACCATCTTTGGCCGGATGCTCCGGCTCGTTGCTGACTTTCCGCCGGTCGCGGTCTTCAATCGTCGATTCGCGTTGTGGTTCTCGGCCAGCGCCCCTTGACTCCCCCTCCTCCCAAAGGGTATATAGATGAGTTTTGGCCCCGTCGTCTAGTGGTTAGGACACAGGCCTTTCACGCCTGCAGCACGGGTTCGAGTCCCGTCGGGGTCACTGGGGAAATGACGGAACGATGAAGGATGAATGCTGAATGACGGCGCGGCGGGCGCCGTGGCGGATTTCTTGCCGCTATCGTGCCGCGCTGGCCTGCCTGTCCATAGTGGGGGGCGACAGACAGAATCCGCCGCGGTCGCGTCCGACGCCTGCCGGTTTCTCACCTGCTTTTTCTGGAGCGTAGCCGCCGCCGCTCCGTTTCGATCGCCCGCATGACCTTATCGACCGTTCTTGAACTGGCCGTGTGCCTGCCGGTTTCGATCCGCGACAAGGTTTCCTGCCGAACGCCCGCCAGACCGGCCAATCGCTGTTGACTCAGCCCTACGCCTTTTCGATCCCGGATAAGGTCTCGTGCCAATGAGATTCGAGCGTATTGGAGAGCGGGGAATCGCCCATGCTTGTCGGGCTTCGGCAGCGCCGGCATTTCTTCATCGTCCATTGCCACCGCTTCGCCCGCCCCGCGACATAACCGCTCATACTCGACTTCCGGCAAGAAGACAAACCGCTTGCCCTCGACTTCGACCCTCTGTACTCCGATCATGGTTTCACCCTCACTCATAGAAACGGTCGCGGTGTCCGATGCGTTCGATAATCACCTCGTCGCCTACGACGCGAAACTGGAGGCGGTAGTCGCCCGTGCGGATACGGTAGTGTCCCGCCAACTCGCCCCGCAACGGCTTGGCCCCGCTCACCTCCGGCCAGTCGCCCAGCCGCTGGAAGATGTTGGCCACTCTCGATTTGATTCTCTCGGGCAGTTTGCCGAGTTGTTCGGCCGCTTCCAGTTCCAAGGTCACCTTGGCCATGATGTAATTATGACATTTTTTTGTGGATTCGTCAAACGCCGTTTGGGAGAGGGGGGAAATCGTCTTCTCTCCCGCCGGGAGAGGGTTAGGGTGAGGGCAGCTTTGCAGCGGCCTCCAGTTTTCCCGATTGGCCCACTTTCTATCGCTAATCCCGCTTTGGATTACCAGGGCCGCTTGCTATCCCGTGTCGGAAGGGGTAGGATGATTGTGGTGGCGTATTGGGGGAAGCACTCGGAAATGGCCGATGGACACGACAGGTAAGCCAATCATCATTTCCAGACACGCGGCCCAGCGAATGGCACAACGCGGGTCAACATTGGAGGAAATCGAGCGGGCCATTCGTACCGGATCGTGGCAACCCGCGCAACGTGGCAAGTGGTACGCCCGTCACGTCTTTCCTTTTGACGCCGTTTCGCCTGTCAACAGTCGGCATTACGCCTACAAGACGGTTGATGCTGTTTTCGCCGACGATCCCGCGTCGATAATGGTGGTGACGGTCAAGGTGTATTACCATGATTAGGGACGAGGTGCCGCAATGAAGATTCGCTACGATGCCGAAGTAGACGTACTTTACATTGAAATTCGGGCCCTGGAGCCAGGCACCGCCGAGTGCCGAGAATTGACGCCCGACATCACGGCCGACTATGGACCGGACGGCAAACTTGCCGGGTTGGAAATCCTCGATGCCTCCCAGGTGCTTGGTGAAGACGCGCACAAGGTGGTGTTGGAATTAGCACCCGTGACGTCGCCTGCCACGGTCTGAGACAGCTTTCCGTTTCTCGGGCTGTTGCTCTGCTCGCCGGTATTTCATGGCCGCCTGGCTGATTTCCTCGATGCTCTTGTCCGGTCAGAGGGTACGTTGTCATTGGGTGTAGCGTTCTTCCACTCATCCGAACCTTCTCCCAACGGGAGAGGGAACCAATTATCAGGACACGCAACAGCCTTCTGCTTCCATTCGCCGGGAGGTCGCGTTAAGACAGATGTTGGATATTCTTTCTTCTCCGGAAAGGAACGACGACGTGACCACCCTTACCACAACCGAGGCATCCAAACGCCTGGACGAGGTTCTCGACAATCTGGCCGAATCGCATGAGGTCGTTCAGATTGCCGGCCAGCGTCATTCGGGGGTATTGGTGTCCGACCGAGGACGACTGGCGGGCCATCCAAGAGACGTTGTACCTCACGTCCGTCCCTGGAATGAAGGATTCGATTGTCGAGGGACTGTGGACGCCGCTTGAGCAATGCACCAAGGAGCTTGACTGGTGAACTGGACCTTGGTGTTCACCGCACGGGCCGTGAACGGTTACAGCAAATCAAGGTTTTCTACAGATCAGGTCCGACCATTTTTCATGGGTGTTGGCCACGTCCGCGGCCGTCAGGCCGCCGCGACGGGCCTGCTGAACACCGCAACGCATCGCGTCCAAGCCGTCGGGTGAATGGGCGTCGGTCGAGATGACAATCGGTACACCAAAACCCTTCGCCATCGCACAGGCCACGTCGTCCAGGTCGAGCCGCACCGGATGGGCGTTCAATTCCAGCATTTTCCCGTTGTCGCGGGCCGCCTTCATCACCGCCTCAAGGTCGATCTCGTATGGCTTCCGCTGGAGCAACATCCGCCCGGTCGGATGGCCGATCGCCGAGACATAAGGATTCTCCAACGCCTCGATCACCCGGCGGGTAATCCGCTCGCGCGATTGCTGCTGGCCGTAGTGGATGCTGGCCACGACCCAATCGGCCTCGGCCAGCACGTCGTCGGGCAGGTCCAGCCCGCCGCGCTCGAGAATATCGACCTCGATCCCCTTCAGCACGGTAAAGCCGCGGAGCCGTCGGTTGAGCAGGTCGATTTCCGCCCATTGCCGGCGCAACTTTTGTGCGTCCAAACCGCCGACCATCGAGACCCGCTTCGAGTGGTCGGTGATGGCGATGTATTTCAGCCCGCGTTCTCCGGCCGCCGCGGCCATCTCCTCGATCGTCGCGGCGCCGTCGGTCCACGTGCTATGGGTATGAAGATCGCCGCGAATGTCGGACAGTTCAACCAGTTTCGGCAAATCGCCGGCCTCGGCCCAATCGAACTCGCGTCGGGCCTCGCGCAGCTCGGGCGGAAAGCAGGGGAGATTCAACGCTGCGTAGACCTCTTCTTCCGTGCGGCCGGCAATGGCGTGGGCCGCCGTTCCGGCGGCCGCTAAACGGTCTTTGTCCGCCCGATCAGCGACGGAATCCTCGCCCCGAAAGACGCCGTACTCGTTGATCTTCAGCCCTTGCGACTTCGCCCGGCCGCGGAGCACGATGTTGTGCTCCTTCGATCCGGTGAAGTATTGCAGCGCCGCGCCGAACGATTCGGCGGCCACCGCGCGGAGATCGATCTGAAGACCGGACCGCAACCGCAGCGACATTTTCGTTTTGCCGCGAACGATGATCGACTCGACCGAGTCAAACGACGCAAGGTGGTCCATCGCGGCATCGGCGTTGGAAGCGACGACGAGGAAATCCAGGTCGCCGACCGTGTCTTTACCGCGCCGATAGCTGCCGGCGGCGGCGATATTTTTCACTTCGGGACACTGCTTCATAAAGCCGAGAATCTCTTGCACCTGCCGGTCGGCTTCGATCCAGAGGATTCGCCGATCGGCCTGGTCGGCGATATCGAGTCCTTTTAGAATGGCATCCTCGGTTTTCTCGCCGAAACCTTTCAGTTCGCGTACTTTGTGCGACCGGCAGGCTTCGCGCAGTTGGTCGAGCGAGGCGACGTTCAACTCGCGGTATAGAATCGCGGCCCGTTTTGGCCCCAGGCCCGGCACGCGGAGAATGGCCAACACGCTTTCCGGCACTTCGGCCAACAGTTCCTTGAGCATCGGCAGCGAGCCGGTCTCGACCAGCGTGGCCACTTTCCCGGCCAGATCCTTGCCGATGCCCTCGAATTGGTCGAGCGACTGCTCGGGGTCGGCCGCGATGTCGGCCGCCGATTCGGGCAAATCGTGGATGGTCCGCGCGGCGTTGCGATAAGCGCGTACCCGAAACGGATTCGCGCCCTGGAACTCCAGCAGATCGGCGATCTGGTCGAAGACGGCGGCGATTTCGTGATTGGTCATGGGAGGGGCGAGGGACTGGGGGATCGGGGATCGGGGATTCGGGGTTCGCGCTGTTTTCCCGAATCCCCGAGCCCCGAATCCCTAGTCCCCCTTCACAAATGCAACTCCACCACGTCCTGATCGTGCAACACGTAATCTCCTTTTACTTGGGTTCCATCGTGGACGGCGGAGCCCCAGACGCGGGCGAACTTCAATCCGGAGAGGAAATCCTTGTGGACCATGCCGGCCATCTCGATCAAGGTGCCGCCGCGTCGGAGCGTAAACGGACGGTCGCGGTCCGGCTCCTTGGCCGAGGGTAGCTTCGAGTAGACGCGGACCACGTCCATCGCGCGATAGATGGCTTCCCGCAGCGGCTCCAGGCCCGTGCCGTGTTGGCCGGATATTACAAACTCGGGAAAATCCATCGGAATCAGTTCGTGCAACAGTTCCAGCCGCTCGGTCGCGCCGGGGGTGTCGATCTTGTTCGGCGCGAGAAACGTACGGGTGTAGGATAGCCCGACGTCCTGCTCGTCGAGGCGCGATTCCTTGCCCAAGCGGGTCCTCGTTTGCGAAAGGCGGTCGAGCAACTCTTGGCACTGCTCGATCCCGCCGTCGCCTTCCAGATCGACCAGCAGCAGGGTCAGGTCGGCCGCGCGGATCAGCCCGTGAAGGTGCGAATCCATGTAGTCGGCGGTGATCGGGGGCGTGTCGATCAACTGCACCACCACGTCCTCCCAAGGCATCATGGCCGGGGCGGGAACGGTGGTCGTGAACGGATACGGCGCAACCTCGGGGGTCGCGCGGGTCAGGCTGGCGACCAACCGGCTCTTACCCGAGTTCGGGCCGCCGAGCAGGATCGCGGTTCCGGCCCCTTGTCTGGGGATTCGCAGGCCGCGGGTCCGCTTCCCGGAGCTCTTTTCGGTGGCCAGTTCCTTCCTGGTCCTCGATATTTTACTCTTCAGTTCCGCTTGAAGGTGGTCGGTCCCCTTGTGTTTGGGGATTTCCTTCATCATCGCCTGAAGGCAGACCAACTCCTCTTCGAGGGTTGTTGCCCGACGATAGTCCTCTTCCGCTTTCAGGTATTGGTGAGTTAGATTGGCCGGCATGTGCAAGGCCTCGTCATGCGTTGTTTCGAGTGTTTCAGTGTATCCATATCGGGGGGATTCCGCCAGCCGTTGGATTCTCACTGAAAGACGGCGACGGCCGCGGCGGAGTTCCGTTTCGTCCCGTCTATTGACGTGGACGGTCCCACTATCCACACCGTATGGAATCCGGTAAAATTGATCGCTTGTATATGTTGCACTTCAAGCTGCTCACCGTATAGTTTCCCCCCGCCGGTAGGCGGCATGGGGTCCGTATTTACTCAATCCTTGCATATTTCAACCGATGGAGAGCGACGGCATGTCAGCAGGAAAACCGATGAATCGATGGCTGGTGGTATTGGGGGCGATCCTGATTCAACTCTGCCTGGGTGCGATTTACGCCTGGGGTACGTTCACCCCCGCCTTGCAGGCCCGCCGATCGGAATTGATCGCAACCCTTTCTCCCGAGTTGCTCAACATCGAACCGACCAAACACAAAGAACTAGCGGCGGAATACAAGGATTCTCTCAAGGGCAAAATCGACAAGTTGAGCAAGGAGTTGAAATCGCTTCCTGAAACAGACCCTGTAAAAGCGGCGAAACTGGCTGAAATCGAGGCCCTTGACGATGCGTTTACCGCTCGCGCCGGAGTTTCCGAGCAAGTTTGGGCGAAACAGTTTTTCGGCTTTAACGCCAAACAGACCCAATTAATCTTCGCCGCGGGTTTGTTTACGTTCGCTTTAGTAATGATCGTGGCGGGACGATGGCAAGACCGATTCGGCCCTCGAATTGTCGCTCTGATCGGTGGCGTGTTGCTGGGAGCGGGGTACATCGCCGCATCGTTCGTCGGAACCGGCTTTTGGCCGATGTTCTTTTGCATCGGCATCGTCGGCGGCGCCGGGATCGGCATGGGCTACGTTTGCCCGATCGCGGCGTGCGTGAAGTGGTTTCCCGACATGAAAGGCTTCATTACCGGCCTCGCCGTGGCGGGTTTCGGCGCCGGTGCGTTCATTTTCATCAAGCTCGGCGGCGCCTGGGCAAATCTGGTAGCCGCGCATGGCGTCGGCGGCACTTATCTCGTGTTCGGAATCATCTTCCTCGTGACGGTCGTAATCGGGGCGCTGTTGCTCTCGAATCCGCCCGCCGGATGGAAGCCGGCCGGATGGCAACCGCCTGCGCCAAAGAGCGGCGCCGTGCCGGCCAAAGCGGTCGATCTTACCCAAGGAGAATGCGTGCGGACCCGGCAGTTCTGGATGATCTGGCTGTCATTCGCTTTCTCGGCGGGCTGCGGTTTGATGGTGATCGGGTGTCTGAAGGATTTCGGTATCAAGCAAGGAGGTTTGTCGGCCGAGGCCGCCGGAACGGCCCTTGGCCTGTTGGCGTTGTTCAACGGCTTGGGACGCGTTGCCTGGGGAACCGCCTCGCAAAAGCTCGGCGCGCGAGGCGCGCTTATCCTGATGACGCTTCTGCAAGCCGTCATGATGTTCGTCCTATTGGGTATGGGGGCCGAAACCGTTACCCTGGCGATTGCCGCCTGCTGGATCGGTTTCAACTTCGGCGGCAACTTCGCGCTGTTCCCTCTACTCACCGCGGAAGCCTTTGGAACCAAGAACCTCGGTGCAAACTACGGGGCCGTCTTTACCGCCTACGGAATCGGCGGAATCGCCGGACCAATGCTCAGCGGCGGCGTTTGGGACGCGCTGGGATCATACCAGTGGGCCTTCATTCCGGCTGGAGCGGCCTGTTTGTTGGCAATGATCCTGGCAATTATGTTGCGGCCACCCAAAGCAGGACACGCATAAAACGCCCGATCCCCCCGGCGACTACAGTCGCGGGGCGTTTAATGGGATAATGGTTGATGTTAATCAAAAACGCCCCCGGACTGCGGTCCGGAGGGGAAGGGGAAATAGGGATAATTTCGCCATGCACAATTCACGACCACTAAATGTTCTAGCTTTGGTTGCAACGTTTCTCGCGGCGGGATGGTCCTCCCCGCTTCACGCGCAAAGCATTCTGGCGGTCGAGGCCGTCTCCGGTGGGCCGTTCGGCGTGGGTCGGATCGTCTGCGATTTCCCCCAAAACAGCCTACCCAAGCCGCTGGGTATCGAGGGGATCGGCCTGACGGAGAAGAACGGC
This sequence comes from Planctomycetota bacterium, assembly GCA_030611515.1. Taxonomy (GTDB): domain Bacteria; phylum Planctomycetota; class Planctomycetia; order Pirellulales; family Thermoguttaceae; genus JAHIKV01. The sequence goes on from JAUWPQ010000128.1 coordinate 8,880, forward strand.
CGCGTGCTTTATCCGGCGATCGACAACCCCGCCTTTGGAAAGGTGATGAAGGAATTGCTCCGTGAAGGCACGCCGCTGACCAGCGGCGGGCCGGTCCGCAAGGAAATCGGCGGCCTGCTGCGCGGCATACTCGACCGCCCGCCGAGAACGACGATCCTCTTCCTCTTCCACGGCGACGGGCCGCTGGACTTGACTCTGCAAGCGGGAACGGACATCCCATTGAAAGTCGTTCCGCGCGACGACACGGCCGCCCATCAGCGGCTGCTGAACCTGTGGTGGAAGCAGTACGCCGCGCCGCCCGCGCTATTGGCCCCGGAGCCGGACTTCCCCCCGGTGGTGGACAACTATCTGACCACGATGCTCGCCAGACGTCTGAATCTCAACTTACCGGAGGAAAAGCAGACGCCGTTGGGCTACGCCACGCTCCGAAAGGAGTTGGGATTCAACCTGGGGACCGAGCCGGTGCGGATGGCGATGATGCAAGACCGCATCCTGGGGCTGAACAACCTTGGCCAGCCGGCCGACCAACCGTTGCCCGAGCCGCTTGCTTTGCCGGAAGCCACAATCCCCGAGCCTGCGTCGGAGGTGGAGGTCGAGCCGATCGCCATGCGCGTTCCGGCGTCGTGTTTTTACGTTCGCTTCGGCAGCTTCGCCAATTTCCTCTGGCTGCAAGACACGCTTGCCCGCTGGGGCGGCGACGCACAGAACCTGATCGCCCTGCGCGGGCTGGACCGCGACCTGAGCGGGCGGATGGAGCGGCAGCTCGTGCTCAAGCAGACGGTCCTCTCGCGGCTGCTGGGCAACACGGTCATCTCCGACGTGGCCATCATCGGCACCGACATGTTCTTCCGCGAGGGGGCCTCGTACGGAATCCTCTTCCAGGCCCGAAACAACCTGGCGCTGTCGGCCAGCTTGACGCAACAGCGGACGGAGCGGCTCGCCCAGGGGGGCGTGAAGGAAGAGAAAATTACGGTCAACGATCATCCGGTGTCATTTTTGACCTCGCCCGACGGGACCGTCCGCTCGTACTATGTTTCCGACGGCGATTTTCATTTCATTACCACGTCGAAAGCGTTGGCCGCGCGGTTTTTGGAGACGGCCTCGGGCGACGGATCGCTGGGCGCGTCGAAGGAGTTCCGCCACGCCCGGTCCGTCATGCCGCTTAGCCGCGAGGACACGATCTGGCTCTATCTGTCCGACGCCTTTTTCCGCAACATCACCGGGCCGCACTACCGGGTGGAAATGGCTCGGCGGTTGCAAGCGGTGGCCGACGTCGAGTTGGTCGAGTTGGCCCGATTGGCGGCCGCCGCCGAGGGCCGACCCGGCGAGACGATCGAGCAGCTTACCTCCGCCGGTCTGTTGCCGCCGGAGTTCGGTCCCCTGCCCGACGGCAGCCGCACGGTGATCGCCGACGGCGAAGTTTTCGACAATGTGCGCGGACGGCGCGGCTCGTTCCTGCCGGTGGCCGACGTGGACGTGGAAAAAATCACGTCAGCGGAATCGTCCGAGTACGCCAAGTTCGCCGAGTTCTACCGAGCCGAGTGGGGACGGATGGACCCGATCATCGCCGCCGTCAAGCGCACCCCGTTGAGAGGCAACCGCGAACACGTGGCGGTCGACGTACTGATGAGTCCCTTCGCCCCGCAACATTTCACCGTGTTGAAAAAATGGCTCGGACCGGCCGACGCCCGGCGTTTGGCGCCCATCCCCGGCGACATGGCCGCGATGGAGTTGGTGATGACCGACCAGCGCATCTTCGCCGGCCTCCGCGACGTGGGATCACCGATCCAAGGCGGAGCGACCGGTTGGCTGCCCCTCGGAAGGTTGCGCGACTTCCTGGTGGGCTACGTGGGCACGACCGACAAACTGGGATTGCTGAGCTTTCTGAACATCGGCATCCCCCCGCATTCCGACCCCGCCGGATACACCGTCTCGCTGCTGGGCGGATGGCGGCGGCTATACGGCCAGTTCATCGTCTTCTCGTTCCAACATGAGGTGCTCGAAACGGTGGTGCCGCAACTCCGCTTCGAGCAGGCGAAACGGCCGGCCCAGGTCCGTTTGCACGTCGGCGACGTATCCAACGCCCGGATCACACCGGCGCTGAACGACCTCGGCTACGCCCGGACGCGGGAGACCTCGCTGGGCAACCTCCGCTTCCTGCACGCGCTTGGCCAGCAGCTTCACGTTCCGGCGGCGAAGCGGCTGGAAACCGCCGAGTTCCTGCTGGACGCCAAGATGATATGCCCCCTGGGCGGCAAATACGTCTTGCAACGCGGCAGAGCGAAGCATTGGACCTCGACCGCGCTGAAAAACAGTCCGCCGGGCGGGTTCCTGAAAGTCCACGCCCCAAAAGGATACCGGTCGCCGCCGTTGAATTGGTTCCGCGGCCTCGACCTGGAAGCGACGATGACCGAAAAGACGGTCTCCGCGCATGCCGAGATCATCATGCAGATGCCGCCGAAAAAATAATCGTTGTGGGGCACATGAAAATCATCTCCGGCGGGCAAACGGGCGTCGATCGCGGCGCGCTCGACGCGGCCATCGAGCTTGAAATGAACCACGGCGGCTGGTGCCCCCAAGGACGGCCGGCCGAGGACGGACGCATCTCCGACCGATACGAACTCCGCGAGACCGATTCGCCGGATTACCCGGCGCGAACCGAACGGAACGTGCTCGACGGCGACGCCACGCTGATTCTTTGCCGCGGTCCGCTCTCGGGCGGCACGGAACTGACGCTCCGCTTGGCGGAACGACATCGGCGGCCTCGTCTGGTCGTCGATCTCGACGGCGGCGTCGAGCCGGCCGAGGTCCGCCGCTGGCTGGAAGACAACGCGGTGGAGATCCTCAACGTCGCCGGTCCCCGCGAGAGCCAAAGCCCCGGCATCGCCGATCTGGCGTGCGAGTTTCTTATCGGCATGTTTCGCGGGTAGCGGTGGCAGGGGACTGTCCCAATTTTCGCGGCGTGAAGGACGCTGCCTTGGGAAATCGCTTGACCGCCGCGAAAATGGGACTGTCCCCCTTGCGCCGCGGGAAGGGGACAGGTCCATGTTTTCGGCCAACCGTTTGCCCGCAAAATGCGTTTTTCGGCCGAAAAATGGACCAGTCCCCAGCCACCCGTCACCGCAAACCGATCAACCTTCGGACGATCCAATCGCGGAGCCGGTCGGAGATCACCCTGAGGCACTTGAAACAAATCCGCACGTCCCAGCCGAGAAAATAGTGTGTTTTCGGCCGCTTGGCAGTCAGCGC
>JAUWPQ010000148.1 GCA_030611515.1 Planctomycetota bacterium
ACACTATCGGCTCTGCGAGGAGCTTTACGGACCCAGTCGATGTTGCCGAGTGATGCGGAAGTTCGGCATCAAGTACGCCCGGCTGCACCCGCGTGGCCGCGAGGTCCGAGATGCCTTCGTGGCCGTCGCCGCTCCGGCCGATTGGCGGGCGGTGTTGGAACGTTGGTACGCCGAAGACCTTCCCGGGGTGGAACCATCGCCGCCGACGGACGATTCCTATGGCGCATGAATCCGCGGGTGCCATGGGTAAGCACAGCTTGTCCTCGTTCCCACGGTCCTCCGTGGGAACGCACTGCCTGCGACGCTCCGCGTCGCCGCCGTCGACGCGGAGCGTCGGGACAGTGGGTTCCCATGCGGCGCATGGGAACCAGGGGCTTATGGGGCGCGACCGCCGGGCGCGGCTTTTTGATTCTCCAACACGACGGCGGCGTTGCGTCGGATGCCCTCGTGCTTCGCCCGCCAAAGGGGCGTGTGGCGGAATCGACGGCGGAATTCTTCCTCGTCGAGTGAACGCAACTCGGCGAGTTCCACCGGGTTCATTCCCGGGCCGGGCTGAAACGCCCGTTCCGAAGTTGCCGGCGTGCGGCGGTTCCAGGGACACGCCTCCTGGCAGGCGTCGCAACCGAACAGCCGGTCGCCGACGGCAGCGCGAAGCTCCTCCGGCACAGGTTCGCGCGACTCGATCGTCAGATAGCTGACGCACTTTCGCGCGTCGAGTTGGTAGGGGCCGGTCAACGCGCCGGTGGGACATGCGTCGAGACAAGCGCGGCACGAGCCGCAATGGTCCGCCCGGGTCGGCTCGTCGTACTCCAACTCCTCGGTGGTCAGCAGCGCGGCCAGAAAGAACCAACTGCCCAGGCGTCGGTCGATAAGCATTGTGTTCTTGCCGATCCACCCTAGCCCGGCCAGCCGGGCGAACTGCCGCTCCAACAGCGGCGCGGTGTCCACAACGCCTCGGACCCGGGCGTCGGGCGCGAGGCGGCGATGGAACTCGGCCAATTCGCCGAGCCGGCGGCGGACCACATCGTGGTAATCTTCGCCCCAGGCGTAGCGCGAGACCATTGCCTGCCCCGCGGTCGCACGGACCGGCTCGACCGTGCGATAGTTCATCCCCAGCATAAGGATGCTTTTTGCGCCGTCGAGGACTTTGGCTGGATCGCGGTATGCGTCGATCCGCTCGGCGAGATAGCCCATTTCGCCCGCCCGGCCGTCGGCGATCCATCGTTCGAGCCGCGTTGCATCTTCGGACAGCGCGGCGGCCGGCGCGGCCCCGGCCAGATCGAACCCCAGCCGCTTCGACTCCTCCTTCAACGCGGCGGTTAGTTCGACGGCGTTCATTGTTGGGGCTTTGCGATTTACCTGACAGAGAATACAATCAATTATTGTTGTTGCTCCGCTAAATTGGGAGACCTAATCGTGAGATGCCGTATCGTTGGGGGTTTTTGTGGATTTCTGGTCCTTTCTATATGCCTTGCTGGCTGTGGGCCGGAGTTGTCCGAACGCGACCTTGGAACCGTGGTCGATGAGATGCCTAAGGTGGCCAGCTCGGAAAAGCCCCACCCGATGCCGCAACTCGGCCCTTCGTCGGAAGACGAGGAGACGGAACACCGATAGCCCGTTCGGGGGGCACGGAAGGATCGCCGTTCACAGGGGACTGTCCCAATTTTCGCGGCGCGGCGGATGTTGCATCGCCAGTCCACGTATCGGCCGCGAAAATGGGACTGTCCCCCTTGCGCCGCGGGAAGGGGACAGGTCCATGTTTTCGGCCGGCGCTTTTCTCGCCAAACACGTTTTCCAGCCGAAAAATGGACCAGTCCCCAGCCATCCCACGGGGGGTGCGGCGCACCAATCAAAATCGGCTGAAATTTGGCCGGTTTGCAGAAATCGACCTGGACACGGGTGCGAAAAACGCTAACCTATCGGCCCCATGAATCGCTATTCTGCGCCGATACTGTTGGTATTGCTGTTTGCCGGCTGTCGGAACCATGCGCCTACGGTCGATCCGTTTTTCGGCCGCACGATAATTCCGCCGCCGGGGACCGGCTCGGCCACGGGCCAGTACACGGATCCGTATTATCAAACGCCGCCGATGGTGCAGATGCCACCGTCCACGGTGTCTCAGCCTGCCGGTACGATCTCCCGGCCCGGTGTGTCGGCGGGAGTAGCGCCGCCATATTCGGCGCCGCGACCGTTATCGGTCGGTCCTTCGACCTCCGCCCCTTCGACCGTCGCCCCACCGGCCGGAACAAACAGCCCTTACGTGCCGCCGGGCGGCAATCCAACCACTCCCACAACGCCGGGCTGGGCGCCGCTGGGATCGAAGTCTTCGAGCACAAACGCCGCCGGACCGGGAACGACCGTCTCGTTGCCGGCCTCCGCCGGGGTGACATCCGGTCGAGCCGGCGGGTCGCTCTACGATCGGACCCCCCGGCCGATCGACGCCACCGGCGCTGGCGGGAACACATCCGTTCGGGCGCCGATCATCCGCACCTTGCAGCCGCGGACGGCCACCAACGGCGGCGACCGAGTGATCGACATCATGGACCTGCCGCCGGCTTCGTAGCCCCCGCGCGGGTTGTGTGCAGTCGCTCGGAACCTATATTGTATATTAATATGGTCGTGTTGTATTAACGCCCCGCGACTGCGGTTGCGGGGGAAAGCGAAATGCCGCGATCCCTCCCCGCGACCGCAGTCGCGGGGCGTTTGTTTTTCATCTTGGATTCTCGATTGACATAAGCGCGCGACGAGCGCCACAATACTCCGTGAGCGAAAACCCCAGCGGCCTCCAATCTCGATTGACGAACTTCGCCGGCGGCGTGAACCGGTTGCGGATGACGCGCTGGGCCACGCTTCTGCCCAAGATCGCCGCATTGGAGCCGGATCTGCAAGCACTGAAAGAAGAGCAGCTCCGCAAGCGGAGCCTTTCGCTCCAATACCGCGCCAAAAGCGGCGAGCCGTTGGCCGGCCTGTTGGTCGAGGGCTACGCCCTGGTCCGCGAGGCCGCCCGGCGCACGATCAACATGCGCCATTTCGACGTGCAGATGCTCGGTGGCATCGCCATGTTCCGTCGCTCGATCGTCGAGATGCAGACCGGCGAGGGCAAGACGCTCACCGCCACGCTGCCGTTGTACCTGCATGGCTTGTTGGGGAAAGGGAGCCACCTGGCCACGGTCAACGACTACCTCGCCAAGCGCGACGCCCAGTGGATGGAGCCCGTCTATAAAATGCTCGGCATGAGCGTCGGGGTAATCGAGACACAGATGTCGCAGCCCCAGCGGCGAAAGGCCTACGCCTGCGACATTACCTACGGCACGGCGAAGGAGTTCGGCTTCGACTTCCTCCGCGACCGGCTGCTGCTGCGACGCATCGGCGAGGGTCAGACCGACCTGCTCGGCGGCATGTTGGGGAAAGGCCCGGCGGGCGCCGACGAGAAACCCGTTCAGGGCGAGCCGCACTTCGCCCTGGTCGACGAGGCCGACAGCATCCTGATCGACGAAGCACGCACGCCGTTGATCATCAGCGCCCTGCCGACCGAAGAGGAGCGGCTGGCCGTGGAATGTTACAAATGGAGCACCTCGGTCATCAAGGAGTTCGTCGAGGACGAGGATTACGAGTACGACCACGAAAAGAAGACGGTCGAATTGACCCGCGAGGGGCGGCAGAACGTGCGCTTGCTGCCCAAGCCGCCGGCGCTGGACGCGGTCGGCATGGTCAACATCTACCAGTACACGGAGCGGGCGATACTCGTCGACCGCGAGTACCACCTCGACCGCCAATACGTCGTCCGCGACGGCGAGATCGTGATCGTCGACGAGTTCACCGGCCGGCTGGCCGAGGGACGCAAGTGGCGCGACGGAATCCATCAGGCCGTCGAGGCCAAGCAGGGGGTCGAGGTCACGGTGGCCACCGGTCAGGCGGCGCGGATCACCATTCAGGACTTCTTTCTCCGCTACGAGAACCTGGCCGGCATGACGGGCACGGCGATGGGGTCCGCCCGCGAGTTGCGGCGCATCTATCGCTGCCACGTGCTGCCGATCCCCACCAACCGGCCGGCGATCCGGCAGCGGTTGCCCGACTGCGTCTTCGGCGAAGCGGACGCGAAATGGGCGGCGGTGGTCGAAGAGGTCCGCCAATTGCACACCGTCGGACGCCCCCTGCTGATCGGCACCCGCTCGATCGACAAGTCGGAACATCTATCGAAGCTCCTCGACGCCGTGGGCATCGAACATCTGGTGCTCAACGCCAACCACGTCGAGGCCGAAGCGGACATCGTCGCCCGCGCCGGACAGCGGGAGAAAGTTACCGTCTCGACGAACATGGCCGGCCGGGGGACCGACATCAAGCTCGGCGAGGACATCGCGCAGCTCGGCGGCCTGCACGTGATCTGCACCGAGATGCACGACGCCAGCCGCATCGACCGGCAGTTGATCGGCCGCTGCGGCCGGCAAGGCGACCCCGGCACCTTCCGCCAGTATCTAGCCCTGGACGACGATCTGCTGCTGACCGGACTGGGGCCGGACAAGTCGCGTAAGCTCAAGGAACTGGGTGAGCAAGCGGACGGTCAAGTCGACCGGCTCGGGCCGTTGTTCCGCAAGGCGCAGCGCAAGGTCGAACACCGTCACTTCCGCCAACGCAAGACGCTGATGTACTTCGAGAAGGAGCGGAAGAAGATGCAGCGCCAGATGGGACAAGACCCCTATCTCGACACGCCGGGGTAAGATGCGGTATAATTACAGTGTTGGTGTGTTTTTTGGGAGATTTGGTAATGAAAACGGAAACCCTGGGTACGGTCGTTGCGGGCGCCCTGAGGCTCGACCAGCAGCTTGAATTACCGGACCAGAGCCGCGTGCGCGTGGCCGTCGAGCCGTTGGACGGCTGTCAGAGCCGGTTCCGCGCGGGCCTGGAATCGTGGAAGGCGTTTTGCGAAGAGCACCCCGTCCACGCCGGGGGGAAACGGTACTCGCGGGACGAACTGCATGAACGCCATTGACACGAACGTGCTGGTTTACTTCGTCGATAAGGATGAACCGGCGAAGCGTGCCAAAGCAGTTGAACTACTCGATGATCTCGCCAAAGAAGACATCGAAACCGTTTTATTGTGGCAGGTTGCCGCGGAATTTCTGAACTGTCTCCGGCGCTGGGAAAACGAGAGTAGAATCAGCCGCCGGGAAACGATGGAGCATTTCCAACGGCTGGAGTCGACGTTGCGTTGCGTCCTTCCCGTGCAAAGCGTCTTGTGGAAATCGCTCGATATATGTTCGCGCTACAGTCTTTCTCATTGGGACGGCATGTTGGTGGCAGCCTGCATCGAGGCAGGCGTTCGCACTCTCTATAGCGAGGATCTCTCTTCCGGCGCCGATTACGATTCCGTCACCGTCGTTAATCCGTTCGAGTAGAAAAGTCAAGTAGGATGCGTCCGCGACGCACCATGGATATTGGATGTCGGTGTGTCGCGGACACACCCTACAAAGACATGCTCGACGAACCGAACCATAAACCGCAGGGCGCTTTGCTCCAGCCGGACGGGAGCGTTGTCTGGCGGGTTTGGGCGCCGCGATCGGAAAACGTCTCGCTGGTCACCTGGCCGGACGATAGTCGGACCGAAACCGCAATGACCCCGGAGGGTTTCGGCTACTTCACGTGCCGTCAATCCGACGTGCGGGAGGGATTGCGATACGCCTTCCGATTGGCGGACGGCCGGGAATATCCCGATCCCGCTACCCGCCGGCAACCCGACGGCGTGCATCAACCGTCGGCGCTCTGGTTTCCGACGGAGTACAAATGGGGCGACGACGCCTGGCGGGGCGTGCCGCGCGAGGAATTGGCCGTCTACGAATTGCACGTCGGCACGTTCACGCCCGAGGGAACCTTTGCGGCGATCATCCCGCGGCTCGGACAACTGGCCGAACTGGGCGTTACGGCGATCGAGTTGATGCCGGTGGCCCAATTCCCGGGCGGGCGAAACTGGGGCTACGACGGCGTGCATCCATTCGCGGCACAGAACACCTACGGCGGTCCCCGCGCCTTGCGGGAGTTGATCGACGCCGCCCACCAGACCGGCCTGGCCGTGCTGCTGGACGTGGTCTACAACCATTTCGGACCGGAAGGGAACTACCTCGGTCTGTTCGGCCCTTACGAGACCGACCGCTATCGGACGCCGTGGGGAAAGGCCGTGAACTTCGACGGCCCGGAGTCCGACCCCGTGCGGCGGTTCGTCATCGACAACGCGCTGTTCTGGGTCCGCGATTTTCATGTCGACGGCCTGCGATTGGACGCGGTCCATGCGATCTACGATTTCTCGGCCCGGCACATCCTCGCCGAACTACAAGCCGAGGTGCAAGCGGAGGCCGACCGAGCGGGCCACGTCGTCCACGTGATTGCCGAAAGCGACTTGAACGACGTGCGGCTGGTCGTTCCGCCGGAGCGCGACGGTCATGGACTGGACGCCGCCTGGAGCGACGACTTTCATCACTGCGTCCACGCCCTGTTGACCGGCGAGCGCGACGGATACTATCGGGACTTCGGCCGGCCGGAACAGCTTGCCAAGGCGTACAACGACGTGTACGTCTACGACGGTTGCTATAGCCCTTTCCGACGGCGACGGCACGGCAACCGAGTGGGCGAAACGGATCGGACGCGGTTCGTCGTCTCCGTTCAGAACCACGACCAGGTGGGCAATCGGGCCTTGGGCGAACGGCTGACCGCGCTGCTGCCTCCCGAGGCGCAGCGGTTGGCCTGCGGATTGCTGCTCGTCTCGCCCTGCGTGCCGCTGCTTTGGATGGGCGAGGAATACGGCGAGACGCGGCCGTTCTCCTTCTTCTCCTCGTTCGGCGATCCGCAACTGGTCGAAGCGGTCCGCCGCGGCCGGCGCGAGGAGTTCGCCGCGCTCGAGTTCCGCTGGGGTACGGAGATTCCCGATCCGCAATCGCCCGAGACGTTTCTCGCCGCGAAGCTGCAATGGGACTGGTCTTCGCCCGAAACGTCGGCGCGGCGACGGTTGTATGCCGATCTGTTGGCGGCCAGGCGCCGCTGGCCCGCGCTCCGCGATCGACGGCATACGACGGCCCGGGTGGAATCGGTTATTCGTAACGGTAATGTTGATCGTTTAGCGGCCGCCGGTACGGCGGCCCCACGATCAACGCAGGCCAACGTACCGTCGGCCGCTAAACAGCAAGGCGACATTCTGATCCTCGAACGCGGCGTCGGGCCGGGGCTGATCGCCTGTGCAAACCTTACCGCCGAAGCGCTGCCGCTGCCGACGCTGGAGCTGTCCAATCGGACGCTGCTGCTGAGCACCGAGGCCGTCCACTACGGCGGTCGGCGCGACGCGGACCGGCCGCTCGACCGACTGCTTCCATACGAAATGCTCTTGTTCGGACCAAAGGGGCAACTGCCATGAACGATCTTCGCTGGTGGGTCGACGAGATCGTAGCCGAAGTGCGGCGGACAATCGCCGAGCGCCGCGGTTGGCCGGAGGCCGCCTACCGACTGCAATTCAACCGCGAAGGGATGACCTTCAACGACGCGGCGGCGCTGGTCCCCTATCTCCAAGAACTGGGCATCAGCCACGTCTACGCCTCGCCGTGCATGAAGGCCGCCGCCGGCAGCCCGCACGGATACGACGTGGTCGATTACGGCCAGTTCAACCCCGAGCTAGGCGGCGCGGAAGGCTACTCGGCGCTGGTCGCCGCGCTTCACCAACACGACATGGGTCTGATCCAAGACATCGTACCCAACCACATGGGGATCGTCGCCGCCGAAAACGCCTGGTGGAGCAACGTCCTGGAAAACGGACCCGGCTCGCCGTACGCGCGTTATTTCGACATCGACTGGCATCCGGTGAAGACGGAACTGAAGAACAAAGTGCTGCTGCCGCTGTTGGGCGGTCAATACGGCGAGGTCCTCGAATCGGGGCAATTGCAGTTGGAATACCATGACGGGGCGTTTTTTCTGCGCTATTTCCAGCAGCGGCTGCCGCTCGATCCGAGAACGTATCCGATCATCCTCACCCACCGGCTCGATGAATTGAAGGACACGCTGGGCACCGAGTCCGACGAGCTGCGCGAGTTGGAAAGCATCCTCACCGCCTTGGAATATCTTCCACCCGCCACCGAGACCGAAACGCTTAGGGCAACCGAGCGTCAGCGTGAGAAGGAGGTAATCAAGGGCCGCTTGCGCCGGCTGGCCGGCGACTGCCCCCGGATCGCGGAGTTTGTCGAACAAAACCTCCGCGAACTGAACGGCACACCGGACGACCCGCGGAGCTTCGACCGGCTGGACTCGCTGCTGAACGCCCAGGTCTATCGTTTGGCCTACTGGAAGGCCGCCTCCGACGAGGTGAACTACCGCCGGTTTTTCGACATCAACGAGTTGGCGGCCGTCTGCACCGAAGACCCGCAAGTCTTCGACCTGATCCACCAGCTTGTGTTCGACATGCTGGTCCGCGGCGAGGTGGACGGACTGCGGATCGACCACATCGACGGCCTGTTCGACCCGCTGGAATATCTCTGGCGGCTTCAGTGGGGATACCTAAAGGCGTTGGGCCGCGAGGCACAACGGCGGCTCATCGAACAGCGAACGTCATCGGACAACGGGCCTGTCTCGGAAGCGTTCCGCTGGGAGGTGGTCGAGCCGCGGGTGCTGGGCGAGTTGTGGCGCGGGCTGGGCGGCCATCCTCCGCCCGACCTGCTGCTGGAAGGAGCGCCGGACGACGCCGCGCTTCCCCGGCGACCCATCGACTCACGGCCGGCGGCCGACGGCGATCATCCCACGTACCGCTTGCCGCTCTACGTGCTCGTGGAAAAGATACTCGGCCCGAAAGAGCCGCTGCCGGAAACATGGCCCGTGGCCGGAACCACCGGATACGACTTCCTCAACCCGGTCAACCGCATGTTGGCCGATCGCGCCGGGCTGCACGAACTGCTGAAAATCTACAAGCGGTTCACCGGCCAGCGGACCGACTTCCACGAAGTGACGCATCAAGCGAGGCTGCTGATCCTGCGGGTGGCCATGTCGAGCGACCTGCATCTGCTCGCCCATCGGATAAACCGCATCTCGGAACGCCACCGGCGGACGCGCGACTACACGCTGGACAGTTTGCGGCTGGCGCTGCGGGAAATCCTCACCTGCTTCCCGGAATATCGCACTTACATCCGCCGTCGCCGGGTCTCGGACCGCGACCGGCGTGTGATCCACCGTGCGGTGGGCCAGGCCAAACGGCGCAATCCCGCCCGCGACTCCACCCTGTTCGACTTCATCCGCGACGTGTTGCTGTTGGAACAACCGCCGGGCTTGGACGAGGCGGGACGCGACCAGCGCGACCTGTTCGTCGGACGTTTCCAGCAGGTCACCAGCCCGCTGGTCGCCAAGGGGATCGAGGACACCGCCTTCTACCAATACCTGCCGCTGGCCTCGCTGAACGAGGTGGGCGGCGACCCGGTCGGCGGCGCGGGCACGGTAGCCGATTTCCACGCCGAAAACCACGGCCGGCTCGAACAGCGGCCCGGTTCTCTTATCGCCACCACCACCCACGACACAAAACGAAGCGAAGACGTCCGGGCAAGGATCAACGTCATCTCCGAAATCCCGCAGCAGTGGCGGTCGGTGGTGAATCGCTGGTCGCGGCTGAACCGGCGTCACCGCCGCGAGGTGGACGGCCAGCCCGCGCCGAGCCGCAACGACGAATATCTCCTCTATCAAACGCTGATCGGCGTATGGCCGCTCGATCCACCCGACGCCGGGTCGTGGCCGCGGTTCGTCGAGCGGATACAGGGCTACATGGAGAAGGCCACACGCGAGGCCAAGCGGCGGACCAGTTGGATCAGCCCCAATGAGGAATACGACGCCGCCGTGCGCGATTTCGTCGCCGGCGTGCTGGACGACAATCCGAAGAACCGTTTTCTGGCCGAGTTGCGCGCGTTCGAGGATCGCGTGGTCGATTTCGGGCTGTACAGTGCATTGTCGCAGGCGCTGTTGAAGTTGACCTCGCCGGGCGTGCCGGACGTGTACCAGGGCCAGGAACTTTGGGAGTTCTGGCTGGTCGATCCCGACAATCGCCGGCCGGTCGATTTCGACCGCCGCAAGTGGCTGCTGGCCGAGATTCAAGCGACCGTTGCGTCCGGCGCGGAGCAGCGGTTGGCGCTGGCCCGCCACCTTGCGGAAAATCCCCGCGACAGCCGATTGAAGCTGCTGGTCACCTGTCAGGCGTTGCAATTCCGCCGCCGCCACGCCGACCTGTTCCGGCTGGGCCGCTACGAGCCGCTGGCCGTCGAGGGTTTCGCGGCCGAACACGTTTGCGCTTTTGCCTGGCGACGGACCCCTTCGACCGGAGAGCCGGAAGAAGCGGCGATCGTCGTCGTCCCTCGGCTGCTGGCACGTTTGGCGGCGCAGTTTCATGAGGAACCCCATGATCCGTGGCGTCCGTTGGGCGAGGCGGTTTGGCGCGATACCCGCTTGCTGATTCCCGCACTGCCGCCGGACCGCCCGCTGACGAACATTTTTACCGGTCAGGCCTGCCCGTTCGACGAAAGCGGCGTGTCGTTGGCGACCGTATTTTCAGATTTCCCGGTAGCGCTGTTGGG
>JAUWPQ010000220.1 GCA_030611515.1 Planctomycetota bacterium
ATGGATTGGTTTTTTCGCGGTCTGCCGCGGGGGCGGATTGTGAGGTCGATGTTCAACCGCCGACATAGACGATCACGCCAAGACGGCCCTCCGTAGAGACAAGTATTGTTCGAGGATGTGTCGTGCCGCGTCGGCGTCATGATGGCTGCGTGAGGCCGCCGCGCCGCCCCTGGTGGTCGTTCGCTTTGCCATACTGTATTTTTGTTGGGAGTCGAATTGAACCGGCGTAGTATACCCGGTTGTGGGGTATTACGCCAGCCAGCCCGGCCGGCAGAAGAGATGTTCGCCGGATTGCAACCCGGCCCACTACTGCAACGGCACTCAATTTTGCGCTAACTTTCCAGAAAAGCATCTCGGGCGGAGTTTTGCGCGCGAGCGGCGTTTTAGGGGTCAATTCAACCCCGCGCCCACCGGTTGATCAACCTGGCGCTTCAGGTTGATCAACCTGGGGTTAAACTGTACTTACGACTAAAGCGCGGCCACGTTGCGAAATGAATAGACCGTGTTTCCAACGGTTTGAGAACATCATCGGCCCTCGGCGAATCGACGTAATAATTAAGTGGCGAAATCGGAAATTTTTTCCAGTTAATTCAGACCGGAAAATCGACCTTAACATGAATAACAACATCGGCTTGCGGCGACGACGCACAAAACTTTTGCAATTACCCCTCCTGCGAGGTATGTGCGACGAGGTCATTCTACCAGCCGGAAACGCCTGAAAAAAGGCTGTTTTCTGGCCGCCGGTGTTTTCGCCTTTTTTGCAAGGGCCAAGGGCGGGCGCAAAAAGCGTTTTTCAGCCCCAAAATCGACCTTCCAAGGGGCCTCAACCAACGGATTCAGTTCAGATCCAGGTCCGAATGAAGTGGCCGGTGAACCGGCCACCCCTTCGCTCTTCGCTCTTCACTCTTCACTCTTCACTCTTCACTCTCCACTCTTCACTCTTCACTCTTCACTCTTCACTCTTCACTCTTCACTCTCCACTCTCCACTCTCCCCCCGGCCCTCGCTCCTCACGGCTGATGGGGCCGGTGAACGGCCCACCCCTCCAAGAAACGACGACGGCCGAACCTTTTGAAGGGTTCGGCCGCCGTTTGCTGGCTAGACCAAGCCTTCCGCCGGTCGTCGGAAGGCATACGCTAACTATAGCGACGAATCAGTTGCCGCAACCGGCCGGGGCGCACGCCTTCGGGGCTTCGCAACAGGCCGGCACCGGGCAGCACACCCGTACCGGAACCTGCTTGTAAACCACCACCGGAACGCATCGCGTGACCGTGTAGGCTACCTTCTTCGGCACTCGTTTCACGCAGTAGACCGTCTTGGTGTAATGCACGGGCTTGCAGACCGTGTAGGCCACCTGTTTGACGCACTGCTGCTTAACCATCTTGCAAACCTTGTAGGTGCAAGTTCTGACCCGTTGCTCGGGCACCATCTTGCAAACCTTGTAGGTGCAAATCTTAACGCGGTTCTCCTTGACAATCTTGCGGACCTTGTAGGTGCAGGTCTTAACCCGGTTCTCCTTGACCATCTTGCAGACCTTGTAGGTGCAAGTCTTTACGCGGTTCTCCTTGACAATCTTGCGGACCTTGTAGGTGCAAGTCCTGACCCGTTGCTCGGGCACCATCTTGCAAACGGTGTAGGGGGTCCGCTTCTCGCGGCCTTCCTTGACCATCTTGCAGACCTTGTAGGTGCAGGTCTTTACCCGTTGCTCGGGCACCATCTTGCAGACGGTGTAGGGAACCTTCTTCACGCGGGTCTCACGCACGTACTTGGTGCATTCAATCTGCCGCTCTTGGATTTCCGGCACCCACACTCGGCACTGCCGCACCGGAGCGCAGCAGTTGGCCGGGGCACAGGTCTTGGCCGGCTCGCACGCGGCCACGTCGCGGGTTTGCCAGCTACCCGTGCAGACCTTGATCGTCTTGGTATACTTCACCGGCTTGCAGACCGTGTAGCACACCTCGCGCTCGCGGGTCTCGTAGACCGGCTTGCAGACCGTGTAGCGGATTTCCTTGGTCCTGGTCTCCCACACCGGCTTGCAGACCGTGTAGCGGCAGACCCTTTCACGGGTCTCGTACACCGGCTTGCAGACCGTGTAGTGGATTTCCTTGGTCTTGGTCTCCCACACGGGCTTGCAGACCGTGTAATGGATTTCCATGGTCTTGGTCTCCCACACAGGCTTGAAGACCGTGTAGTGGTACTGCTTGGTGCGGGTCTCCCACACCGGCTTGCAGCCCGTGTAGTGGATTTCCTTCGTACGAGTCTCCCACACCGGCTTGCAGACGGTGTAGTGGATTTCCTTGGTCCTGGTCTCCCACACCGGCTTGCAGACCGTGTAATGGTACTGCTTGGTGCGGGTCTCCCACACCGGCTTGCAAACCGTGTAGTGGATTTCCTTAGTCCTGGTCTCCCACACCGGCTTGCACACCGTGTAGTGGATTTCCTTCGTCCGAGTCTCCCACACCGGCTTGCAGACCGTGTAAGCAACCTCCCGATAGCGGGTCTCGGGAACGTACTTCACGCAATTGACGGTTTTTGGAACGCGGACCCGCTCGTAGCAGGTCTTGTAACAGGTGTACTGCCGCCGCTCGTACACCACCTGTTTGCAGGTCTTCATGACCGTATAGCACTGCTGCTGACAGCACTCGGTTGGGCAACAGGCTCGCTTCCAGCTTCGGTATCGTGCGGCGCCGCAGTAGCGCGCATCTGCCGTGCTTGCCACGATAGCCAGCAGGACCGTCGCGATTAGCGACACTCCTAGTAACCTTTTCATCGCATGCCTCCTTCGAGCATCTAAGACCGGATAGGACTTGGCCTAACGGGCGGAATCCGCCATTCAGCATCTTCGACCCGCCTACACCACCTACATAAGCCGTATCGCCTAAAATAATATCGTGCCCCAAATCGGCAATACAACGTAGATGACGCAAACAGTATTTCAACGGGGCTTTCCTGTAGTCGCTATCGTCAAGATGCGGCAAGTGCTTGATATACGCTGTTTGGGAATAGTGAAATTATCAAGATAGATAGAGGGTCGGTTCGTATGGTAGTGATCGATCTGATTCTACGGGTAGACACACCGTCTACGGGTTGCGGGTTCTGCTCCTACCGTGGAGGAAAAGCGGATTGCTTCGGTGGTATCGAAAGAGCCGGTTTCTCATCCCACCATGTTGGGGTCAGGGGGTGGGGCGCCGCGGAACAACCAAAGAGGAAGCGAGAAACGCGGATTGTTACTTGACCAATCCACAGGTGCAACCTAGTTAATCAATAATGGCACTGTGTTGTCGATTTTCCGACCTCACGCCCGCAACAAAACGTTTTCTCGAATCACTTGCATCCACGGAAGCTGGTAATCATGTATTCAAATCGCAGAAATGCCTTTACTTTGATCGAAGTGTTGATCGTCGTGATCATCATGGTGGTGATAGCCGCCACGATCATTCCGCAATTTTCCTCGTCGACCAACGACGCGAAGGAGAGTTCGCTGAAGTTCAATCTGCACACGATTCGCTCGCAAATCGAGCTGTACAAGGTCCATCACGCCGGCCAGATTCCCGAGTTGGCCAAATTTGAAGATCAGATGACCAAGTCGACGGCCATCGACGGCAACACCACTGGAACGGACCTGGATTATGGCCCGTATTTCCAAGGCGAGGTTCCCGCCAATTCATTCAACAACAGCTCCGATATAGTGACCGTGGCCACCGCCGGCATGGTGCCGACGGGCGTAGTCGCCGGCGGAGCGGGCTGGCAGTACGACGAAACCACCGGCGGATTCTATCCGAACAACGTTGAGTACTACCAGTAGAAGAGTTTTGTTCTGGGGGCAGATTTCCGGGACTGAGAGGCATGGCAAGCCCTCGCCGAGTATTCGGCGGGGGTTTTGTCGTTTCTTGGAACCTCTTGCCGAATCGAGCCAAAAGAAATACCATTAAGGGCCGTTTACCCCGTGGTGTAATTGGTAACACAAGGGATTTTGGTTCCCTCATTCCAGGTTCAAGTCCTGGCGGGGTAGCTTTGCTGGGGTCGCTCGCAACATTGCCTTGCCCCCTCTTTTGGCGTACCGCATCGCCTAAGCACTTGGATGGTCGAGGCGTTGACGTGTTACGGCCCCTGTGATAGCTTATGGGGTTTACCGCTTTGAACGGTCCAGGGCGGTATGCAGAGTTTTGCAGACCGAATTTTCGACCTAACGCCGGACGCCCCGGAAGAAAACGGGGACATGGCCGGTGTGCCTGTGGAAAAGGAGTGTTTTGTGGCTACCGTTTTAGTAAAGGATCTAATCGAGGCTGGGGTTCATTTTGGGCATCGGGCAAGCCGTTGGAACCCTAAAATGCGTCCGTACATCTACGCCCGACGCAATCAGATTCACATTATCGACGTCCGCGAAACGATCCGCGGCCTTTTGCGGGCGCGGAAGTACTTGCAGCAAGTCATCGCCCGAGGGAGCCTCGTGCTGTTGGTCGGCACGAAGCGGCAGGCCTGCGACGTGATCGAGCAGCAAGGCGTCCGCTGTAGCATCCCATTCGTCAGCGACCGCTGGCTCGGCGGCACGCTGACCAACTTCCGCACGATCCGCAGCCGGCTCACGCGACTGGAGGAACTCGAAACCATTCGCAGTTCCGACAAAATCTCCACCTACTCGAAAAAGATGCAGTCGTCGCTGAACCGCGAGTACCGCAAGATGTACCGCAACCTCAACGGCATTCGCGCCATGGACCGCCTGCCCGAATGTCTGCTGATCATCGACCCAAGGAAAGAGAAGAACGCCATCTGCGAGGCCCGCAAACTGGGCATCACCACGGTCGCCCTGATCGACACCGACTGCGATCCCGACGAGGTGGACCTGCCGGTCCCCGGCAACGACGACAGCATCCGTTCGATCGAGTTGATCGTGACGCTCTTGGCCGACGCGATTATGTCGGGTAAGAACGCCGCCGGCGCGGTCAAGCAGGAGCAGGTCGAGGGCGAGGTGGCGGCCGCGGTGTAGCAGGCCATTGTTTAGCCGTCGCGTCCACGCGGCGAAGTAGGCCGGGTTGTAACCCGGCGAACATTCCGTGCCGGGTCACGACCCGGCCTACCGTGTTACGCAAGAAATGATCACGGGAGATATACCCCATGCCAGAGATTACCGCGGCGGCCGTCAAAACACTTCGTCAAAAGACGGGATTGCCGATGATGGGCTGCAAAAAGGCCCTGCAAGAGGCGGACGGAGACGTTGACAAGGCGGTCGAGTTGCTCCGCATAAGCGGCGCGAAGCTGATGGAAAAACGCGCCGGAAGGGCAACCACGTTCGGCCGGATCGCCATTTACATCGACCCGGAACAAGGTCGGGCCACGATGGTGGACATCCGCTGCGAGAGCGCCTCGGTGGCCGTCAACGGCGAGTTCATCCAACTGGCCGACGACCTGGCCCGGCAGTTGGCCACCGGTCCCGGCGCCGCCACCGCGGAGGAGTTGCTTGCCCAGCCTTCGCCCAGCGGCAAGGCGGCGACGCTCCAACAGCAATTTGACGGCTTGCTCAACCGCATCCGCGAGGTGTTCAAGTTCGAGCGGATCGTTCGGCTCGACGGCCCGGCGGGCGGATATGCCCACCACAATGCCGCGGCCGGCGTGCTGCTGCAATTCGAGGGTGAAGGCGGAGAATTGCCACGCGATATTTGCATGCACGTGGCGGCCATGCGGCCCAAAGTGCTCCGCCGCGAAGAGCTTGACACCGCCGAGATCGACCGGGAGCGGGAAATACTCGCCGAGATGTCGCGAAAGGAAGGCAAGCCGGAGAACATTGTCGCCAAAATGGTCGAGGGCCGGATGCGCGAGTTCTATGCCGCCAGATGTCTCGAAGACCAACCGATCGCCAACGAAATGAAGTTCGGCAAGAAAACGGTCGGACAGGTGGCCAAGGAAGCCGGCATGAAGTTGAAACGATTCGTCCACTGGGAGTTGCCCAAGGAGTAGTTCGGAACTTGTAGGAGGCGCCTCCTACAACTCGAATCAGGAGTGAATTGCCTCATGGCCGAAGAATTGGAACCGGTAGTGACGCCCAAGTACCGCCGCGTGGTGTTGAAGATTTCCGGCGAAGGGTTCATGCATCCCGGCGAGCGCGGCATCGCCATGGACGCGGTGCTGCACATCGCCCGGCAAACCTACAACGCCGCCCAGCACGGCGTACAGATCGCCATCGTCATCGGCGGCGGCAACATTCTTCGCGGGGCACAGTTCACCTCGGGCAATTCGTGCGTCCACGAGGCGACTGCCCATTACATGGGCATGTTGGCCACGATGATCAACGGTCTGGCACTGCAAGACGCGCTGGAATCGCTCGGCTGCAACACGCGGCTGATGACCGCCGTGCGAACCGACGGCGTGGCCGAGCCGTACATCCGCCGCCGGGCGCGGCGACACCTGGAAAAAGGACGGATCGTCATCCTCGCCGGCGGCACCGGAAGCCCCTTCGTCACCACCGACACCGCCGCGGCCCAGCGGGCATTGGAGCTTGAATCAGAAATCATCCTGAAGGCCACCCGCGTCGACGGCGTCTTTAGCGACGACCCCGAGAAAAACCCCCACGCCGTCCTCTACAGCGAGTTGAGCTACGACGATTTCCTCCGGCAAAACCTTCGGGTGATGGATCACGAGGCGATTACCAAATGCACCGAATACAACATGCCGATCCTGGTGTTCAATTTTCGCAAGGACGGGAACATCGAGAACGCCGTCCTCGGCCAACGCATCGGCACGTTGATTCATGAGTAGCGGATAGTGGTTAGTGGCCAGTGGCTAGTGACCACTAGCCACTGACCATTAGCCACTGACCACTAGCCACTGACCACTACTCCCATGACCACCGACGAAATCCTGCTCGATGTCGAAGAGCGCATGGAAAAGGCCGTCCGCAAGCTCAAGGAAGACCTGGCCGGCATCCGCACCGGCCGGGCCAATCCGGCCCTGGTCGATTCGCTGAAGGTCGAGGTCTACGGCTCCGCGGTGCCGATCAAGCAGGTCGCCTCGGTCGGCGCGCCCGAGCCAAACCAGATCGTCATCCGCCCTTACGACCCCGGCACGTTGAAGGACATCGAAAAGGCCATCCTGTCGAGCGACCTGGGACTGAATCCGCAGAACGACGGCCGCATCATCCGGCTGGGCATCCCGCCGTTGTCGACCGAGGTCCGCCGCAAGATGGTCGGCCGGGTGAAGGAATTGGCCGAGGAGACCAAGGTCGCCGTCCGCAACATCCGCCGCGACGGCAACAAACATGCCGACGCCGGCGAAAAGAACAAGGATTTATCCGAAGACGACCGCGATCAGGTCAAGGAAGAAATCCAAAAACTCATCAAGACCTACGAATCACAGGCCACCGAACTGGCAAAGGCGCGTGAGAAAGAGGTC
>JAUWPQ010000118.1 GCA_030611515.1 Planctomycetota bacterium
TGCAGGCGGGCTACGTGGGGGCGTACGGCAACACGTGGATCGAAACGCCCAACCTGGACCGGCTTGCAAGTCAGTCGTTCCTGCTCGAAAACGCCCTGATCGACTCGCCCGACTTGGAGCGGTTGTACCGTTCGTACTGGCATGGTTGGCACGCGCTCTGCCCCGTGCCGCCGCCTGAGACGCGGCCGTCGCTGGCGGCGTTGTTCCGCGAGGCGGGCGCGATTACGGAGTTGTTGAGCGACGAGCCGTTGTTGGCCCGGCATCCGGGGGCGGAAGATTTCGACGATCTGATCGAGATCGACCCGCCGTGGCAGCCGGAAACCGCGCGACGGATCGACCAGACGCACTTCAGCCGCTGTTTCGAGCGGGCGATCGACCGGCTCTCTTCGATCCGCGGTCCGTTCATGTTGTGGTGTCACTTGGGCGGCTTGGGCACGACGTGGGACGCGCCGCCGGAGTTTCGCCAGGCATACAGGGAGCCGGGCGATCCGCCGCCGCCCGAGGGGGCCGAAGTACCGGAGCGGACGCTGCCGCCCGACTGCGACCCCGACGAGGTGCTCGGCATCTCGCAGGCGTATGCTGGGCAGGTGTCGCTGCTGGACACCTGCCTGGGCGCGTTTCTGGATATGTTCGACGGCCTGCCCGCCGCCGGCGAGACCCTGCTGACGGTGACTTCATCGCGGGGGTTCCCCTTGGGAGAACACCGACGGGTGGGGCCGTGCGACGATGCGCTGTTCGGCGAGTTGGTCCACGTGCCTTTGATGGTTCGGTTCCCCGACGCGGCCGGGGCCGCCGCGCGGAGCCAGGCGTTGGTCGAGCCGGCCGACCTCTGGGCGACCCTGTTGGACTGGTTGGAGGTGGACGGCGTGCCCGATTCGCC
This sequence comes from Planctomycetota bacterium, assembly GCA_030611515.1. Lineage (GTDB taxonomy): Bacteria > Planctomycetota > Planctomycetia > Pirellulales > Thermoguttaceae > JAHIKV01. Next base: position 881 of record JAUWPQ010000118.1, read on the forward strand.
CTCGGCGGAAAGCATTTTGAGGTTGGTGCGTCGGGAGAACGGCCCGCTTCGAGATCGGCTTTGCATTGCCGGTCGAGACGGCGGTCGGGCGATCCGTACGCCCGCCTGGTTTCTCCGCGCCGGCGACCCGCCGGAACTGTTTGCCAAGCCGGACGACCGCTGGGAGGTGAACGACGTGACCTCGCTTTGTCCGGAAGTGACCGAATGTTTGCGCGACGCGCTCGCGCAATACGAGCAAACCCTTTCGGCCGGCCGGATTGCCGACCTGCCCGCGCTGAGCGACATATTGGTCAACGGGTTTGAATAGGGGGTTCGGGATTCGGAATTCGGAATTGGTTTAGCAGCCGCCGGTACGGCGGCGTAAGTAAAACAGGAGAAACGCCATGAATCGTCACTTTGGTTGGGCTATGCTCGTCGTCGCGGGAGTGTTGTTCGGTTGCCTGTTGGGCACCCAGCAGAAGACCAGCGCCGAGGCCCCAGCAGACGCCGCGGTTGAACAGCGGGACGATGAAATCGTCGAACAACTAAAACAGATCAATCTCCAATTGAAAGAGCTTAACACTATGTTCCGCTCCGGGACGGCGAGGGTGGTCGAGGTCATCAATCCCGGCAGTGAGTAGAGCGGGCGATATGGTAGGACAGGTTGCCAACCTGTCCCACGAGTGCCCGCTTGCAAGCGGGCCGGTTGTGTGTCATATTGCGTGTTTCGCCGTCGCGGCTGGCGACCAGCAGAGCCGGCAATCGCGTTGAAATCGGGCCGGCGACACCGCCCAAGAGGGGGCCGCGTGTAAAACGTAAGATAAACATCCGTTGGTGCAACGGTCCTACTGTAATTCCAACACCGCAGCCGATTCACTGTCGAGGGAGCTTTTCATGTCCAAACACTCAGTCGATCAAATCAGAAACATAGTATTCTGCGGACACGGATCGGCCGGCAAGACCACGCTGGTCGATCGGATCCTGACCAGCACCGGCGCGATCAACCGCAACGCCAGCGTCGACGATGGAACGAGCGTCTGCGACTTTGACGAGGAGGAGAAGCAACACAAATACTCGATCGAATCCAGCGTGGTGCATTGCGAACACGACGGCAAGCAATTCCAGATGATCGACACGCCGGGCTATCCCGACTTCATCGGCCAGGCGATCGGGGCCATGCGGGGCGTAGACACCGCGGCGATCGTCATCAGCGCCCAGGCGGGTATCGAAGTGAACACCCGCCGAGTCTTTAACGAGGCCAAAAAAGCCGGCCTGGGAAAGATGATCGTCCTGAACAAAATGGACGCCGACAACATCGACTTCCCGGCGCTGATCGACAGCATTCGGGAGCTGTTTGGACCGGCGTGCGTATTGCTGAACGTGCCGCTGGGGCATGGGGCAAACTTCCACGGAGTGGCCGGCACGCTAATACCAAAGCCGCCCGCCGAGACGACCGACGCCCTGATCGATCCGAACGAGATCAGCCAGTCGCTTCTGGAGTCGATCATCGAGGTCGACGAGGCGGTGATGGAGCGATACTTCGAGGGGGCTCCGCCCACGGACGAGGAGGTTGCCCAACTGATCGTCAAGGCCGTCGCCCAGGGGACGCTGGTCCCGATGGTGTGCGTTTCCGGCAAGACCGGGGCGGGCCTGCCCGAGCTGATCGACGCCCTCTCGCTCTGCGCGTTGCCGCCCAGCACGATTCCCCGGACGGCAAAGAACTCCGCCGGCGAGCAGGTCGAGGTGAAGGCCGACCCGGCCGGGCCGTTGGTCGCCCAGGTATTCAAGACCCGCATCGATCCGTTCGTGCAGAAACTCAATTTTATCCGCGTCTTCTCCGGCACGCTGAAGAAGGACTCGAACCTGTCGGTGGTCGGAGTGCGGAAGCCGGTCAAAATCGGCGCGCTGTTGCAGATGCAGGCCGCGGAGACCGAGCCGGTCGACGAGGCCGGTCCCGGCGCTATCGTGGCGGTGGCCAAGGTGGAAAACCTGCATACCGGCTCATCGTTGGGCGAACTCAGCATGCCGCCGATCCCCTTCCCCGCGCCGATGGTCGGCCTGGCGGTCAGCCCAAAAAGCCGCGGCGACGAAGGAAAGCTCTCCGGCGCGCTACAGAAGATTTGCGAGGAGGACTCCACCTTCCGCCGCGAGTTGGACGTGCAGACCAAGGAGATGGTCGTCACCGGGATGAGCGAACTGCACTTGCAGATCATCCGTGAGCGGCTCAAGCGTCGCGACAAAGTGGAGGTCGAGACCCGCGAGCCGAAAATCCCCTACCGCGAAACGGTCCAGGCCAATGCCGATGGGATGTATCGCCACAAGAAGCAGACCGGCGGTCGCGGCCAGTTCGGCGAAGTGCATATCCGCATGTTCCCCTTGCCGAAGAACGTGAACGTCGAGGAGTGGGCGACCAAGTCCCGGCTCCCTTCGATGAAGAATACGCACTACGACGAGGAAAACAACTTCCTTTGGGTCGATTCGGTCGTCGGCGGGACGATTCCCAGCAACTTCATGCCGGCCGTGGAAAAGGGCTTCCGCGACCGGCTCGAGCGCGGCGTGATCGCCGGCTACAAGGTGCAGGACGTGTGCGTCGAGGTCCATTTCGGCAAGCACCATCCGGTCGACAGTTCCGAGCAGGCGTTCAAGACCGCCGCGTCGATGGCCTTCCGCAACGTCTTTCAGCAGGCCAAACCGGCCATGCTGGAGCCGATCGTGCGGATCGAGGTCACGGTGCCGACGGCCAACGTGGGCGACATCAACAGCGACATGTCCGGCCGGCGTGGTCGGGTGCTGAGCATGGACTCGGCCGGCGGCGACCTGCAAACCGTGATCGCCGAAGTCCCCTTGGCCGAAGTGACCACCTACGCCCGCAGCCTATCGAGCATCACCGGCGGACGCGGCAGTTACTCGATCGAGTACAGCCATTACGACATCGTCCCCGGCAACGTCCAGCAGGAGATCATCGCCAAGGCGCAGATGAAGGAAGAGGAAGAGGAATAGTGGCCATGGGCTGGCCGCTTCAGCGGCCAGTGTTCAGGTTTAGCCCCGGCGTCCACGCCGGGACGATTGCCGTTATTGCTTCGCCGGTCTCCCCCACCTCTTCCACCCAAAACCCGCGAAAAGTGCTCGCAATGACAAATCTCAAACTCGTTGCGCTCGAAAATCGCGAACGGACGATCATCCAGGTCGGAAATGTCCGCTTTGGCGCCGGATTCGTGATTATCGGCGGTCCGTGCAGCGTCGAAAGCGAGGAGCAGATGATCGAGACGGCGATCGCCGTCAAGAGCGCGGGCGCCGACATGTTGCGGGGCGGGGCCTTCAAACCGCGCACCTCGCCCTACGCGTTCCAAGGGCTGGGCCTACAGGGATTGAAAATCCTCGCAAAGGCGCGCGAGGCGACGGGACTCCCGTTCGCAACCGAAGTTCTCGACACACGCGACGTCTCGTGGGTCGCCGAGTTTGCGGATATGATCCAAATCGGCGCGAGGAACATGCAGAATTATTCCTTGCTCAAAGAGATAGGGAAACTGCGGAAACCCATCCTTCTCAAGCGCGGCATGTATTCCACGCTGGAGGAATGGTTGAATTGCGCCGAATACATAATGAGCGAGGGGAATCCGAACGTCGTTCTCTGCGAGCGCGGCATACGCTCGTTCGAGACATATACGCGGAATACCTTGGACCTTAGTGCGGTGCCCGCCGTCAAGGAGATGAGTCACCTTCCGGTCATCACTGATCCCACGCATGGCACCGGCAAGGTCGGCCTGATCGCGCCCATGAGTCTTGCGTCGGTCGCCGCCGGATCGGATGGCCTGATAATTGAAGTCCACAGAAAACCAGCCGAGGCCCTGAGCGACAAAGATCAAGCCCTAACTCCGCCGCAATTCTCGGGATTGGTCCAAAAAGTTCGCGCGTTGGCAAAATTCATGGAGGGAATCCGGTGAACGCCCTCGAGGACGTGCCAAGGAGAACGAAATTATGAATCTCAAAGAAATCAGGAACAACATCGACCGCATCGACCAGCAACTGCCCATACTCCTACGTCAGCGCATGGAATATGCGCTGCAGGCCGAAAAGCATAAGGACGATGCTCAAGATTTAGCGCGGGAAGAAAGCGTTTTCGAGAAAGTGACGGCCAAATCATCGTCGCTCCTCGACAAATCCTTTCTCAGCGACCTCTACAAATTGATTCTTGCGGAGAGCAAGAAACTTCAGGCGAGGCACTTAAAGCTCGTCGGGTTTCAAGGTGAACACGGAGCGTGGAGCGAAATCGCCATCCATGCGTTTGGAAGTGAAATGGCGCCGATTCCCTGCCTCGAATTCAGGGACGTGTTCGCATGTGTGGCAAACCACGACCTCGAATTCGGGGTGGTGCCGGTGGAAAATTCAATTGAAGGATCCGTCACGGAAGTCAATGACTTGCTCGTCGAAGCCGACTTGAAGATCGTCGCGGAAGCAGTCATCCCGATCCACCACAATCTTCTCGCACTCCCCGGAACCAACCATCAAGAGATCAGGTCCGTGTATTCGCATCCACAGGCCCTGGGCCAGTGCCGCGCATTCCTTTCTCGCAACAAACTTGAACCGCGCCCCTTTTACAACACCGCGGGTGCGGCCCGCTGGCTCGCGCACGAACGGCAGCGATCGGCCGGAGTCATTGCAAGTAGATTGGCGGCGGAGTTTTACGAACTCGATATCATTAAGGAGAATATCGAGGATCATCCGGAAAACGCCACCCGATTCGTGCTGCTTTCAACGCAGCCGAGAACGGGAACAAGTCCTGCAAACAAGTGTACGATAGCGTTTTCGACTCAGCATCGTGCAGGCGCGCTTTCCGACGTCGTGCGAATCTTTGCTGAAAACAAGGTCAATCTTACACGCATTGAATCGCGGCCCATACGCACAAATCCAGGCACCTTTGCTTTTCTCCTCGACTTCCAAGGCAAGCCGGACGATCCCGCTGTTGTCCGTGCGCTCGAAAACGCGAAAAAGGCCGCCATGATGTTCAAGAATCTCGGGTTTTATCCAGAGGCAACATTGTGAAGCGGGGGGAAAGGTGTCGGGAACGAATGACACTGTCGCCCGCGATTTGTCGAAAAGGATAGTTGGCATCCTTTCTTACAGTGAATCCGAATCGCATTCCACGCCTGTTGACGCTTCTTCAATCTGGCTCGCAGTCCGCGATGGTAGTAAATCCCTACGCATCATCGGAATGTTCTAAAAACCTCACCTCGTACCTACGTGCTTTGTGTGCGTGGCCTTACTCTGGTCATCTGCTAATTGGCGAGGCGCCAGGTCACAAAGGATGCGCGATTACGGGAATCCCGTTCACAAGCCAAAAGGTACTCGATGTCAGTTCCCATCCGTTTATCGCTGGACTGCGGTCATCAATTGTCGTGTCAGGCAAAATGTCTGAAGCAACAGCCACAATCGTTTGGGACTATTTGGAAAGCTGTGATGCTGTTCCAGCGATGTGGAACGTCTTTCCGTTTCATCCACACGAAGCAGGCAATCAACGATCAAATAGACCACCAACGAAACCAGAAGTCGATACAGGAAAACCTTTCCTGCAACTTGCACTAGATATTCTTTGTCCAGATACAATCGTCGCGGTTGGCGGCATCGCCGCCAAGACACTTGTGCGGTTATTTCCCGCCATGAAGTTTGTGAAGGTGCGTCATCCGTCATTTGGCGGCAAAGCCGAATTCATATCGGGACTCAAGGCAGCGGGAGTCCAATAGATTGTGAGAAAGGGGACATTCTGGTCTTCCAGAAGAAGGCAGAGCGTCCGCTTTTATCCCAAAGATCGACTCCCGCACCCGGGAAAGACACTTCTTGACGGTCAGCCGGCACACGACTATCATAAAGAGGTCATGGCAACCGTTGCGGAAATAACGACGGCCGAACAACTGTTCCAAAATCCCGGCTTGGGACGTTGCGAACTTCTGCGGGGAGAACTCGTCCTTATGTCGCCTTCCGGCTCTTTGCATGCGATCATAGCGGCCACCCTTGGGGGAATTCTTTTTGAACATGTCAAGCAACGAAAACTAGGCTGGGTGTTTGGCTCGGAAGGGGGCTTTCAGATCGGTCGCGATCCCGACACGGTCCGAGCGCCGGACGTGGCCTTCGTCAGCGCCGATCGGATGCCGGACGTGGTTCCCCAAGGGTTTTTTCAAGGCCCTCCCGATCTGGCCGTCGAGGTGCTCTCTCCCAACGATCGCGCTTCGGAAGTGCTTGCCAAAGTGTCCGACTGGCTGGAGGCGGGTTGCCGCAAGGTGTGGGTCGTCGATCCTGAAATGCGAAGCATCGCCGTCTACGCTCCCAAGGCGGAGATGCAGGTCTTGCATCACTCCGACACGCTTGTGGACGAGGACGTATTGTCGGGATTCAAGCTCGAAATCCGAAAGATTTTTCCCGCCTAACCGGATGACCCCGGTTCAATTTGGATTCGGCCGTTCGATCCCCTTCAATTTTTGCCCTTCCATTGGTCGAAAAGAGTATCGGGCGGCTTGATTTTCCTCGCCGCCGCGTCTATGATTACATGGGTAGGATAGATAACGGTTTACGGCCCATGAACTTTCGTCAGTCAATTCACATCCGCCGCCGCTGCACGTGTAGCTGTCCGGTCTGATCGACCGGACAGCCATTCTTACTCTCTATTTCCGCCCGCGGTCGGTTTCAGTTTTCCCGATGCGTTTTCTTTCCGTTTATTGACTATCTGGAAAGAAACGTCGGCTACCCGTACCAAAAAATGGAATCAATCATCATGGCCACCGACATTCGACTCAAGGAAAACCTGCCAACGCTGACCGAGCGGATCGTCGACACCTACGCGGAAGTGGGCGGGATCAGCCACTTGGGACACTGCCCCCCGCCGAACTACGAAACAATCATCGCGGCGGCCGAAGACCTCAAGGAAATCCTCTATCCCGGCTACCGTCGCCGCGACGGACTGCACCTGGGCAACGTTACCTATCACGTGGGCGATTTGATCGACCGGCTGCACGACACGCTGACCGTGCAGATCGGCCGGGCGATCCACCACGAAACGACTCGCCTGGGTCCGTGCGAAAAGCGCCAGGCCGCCGACTTCGAGTCCATCGCCCAGAAGAAGGCGGTGGCCTTTCTCGAAGAATTACCTAATTTGCGGAAGATACTGGCCATGGACGTGGAGGCGGCCTATCAAGGCGACCCGGCCTGCAAGTCGCTGGACGAAGTGATTTTCTGTTATCCCGGTCTGGAGGCCACCACTGTCTACCGGCTGGCCCATCTGCTGCACGAACTGGAAATACCGCTGGTGCCGCGGATGATGACCGAATGGGCGCACGTGCGGACCGGCATCGACATCCATCCCGGCGCGAAGATCGGCCGCTATTTCTTCATCGACCACGGCACCGGCGTGGTGATCGGCGAGACGACCGAGATCGGCGACTGGGTGAAGCTCTATCAGGGAGTCACGCTCGGCGCGCTCAGTTTCGACGCCGACGCCGAGGGCCGCATCGTCCGCGGAACTAAACGCCATCCGACGATCGAGGACCGCGTGGTGATCTACGCCAACGCCACGATCCTCGGCGGCAAGACGGTGATCGGCCGCGGCTCGGTGATCGGCTCGAGCGTGTGGCTGACGCACTCCGTGGCGGCGGGAACCACGGTGGCCATGGAAAGCCCGAAACTACGCATCCGCGGCGAGGAACCAAAATAATTTTCGTGGACAATTTGACGCCCGTGTCGGACTTGAATTGCGTGCCGATATTGTGTATAGTAATGGTGACTATGGTGGCTGGAGGATCGCTTATGACTCAAGTAAATATCCCGGACGTACTATTCCAGGAAGTTGAGAAGTCGCTGCCGAACGCCGTTTCGCCGGATGATTTTGTGGTGATGGCCGTCAGGGAAAAGCTGACTTCCGAAGGGCGAAAAAAAGAGTTTTTCAAACTCTCCGACCAGACTCGATCAGCCTTGATGGAGCAAGGGTTGACGGAGTCGGACGTGCTGAAAGAATTTGAGGCAACGCGGCATTCACTGAATGGCTAGCCTTTGGTTGAAGCACTGATGGTTGACGCGAACCCGATGGTCTCCGCCATGCTTGGCGGCGCGGCGCGAGAGGTGCTTTTCTCGGGCAAGTTTGTTTTTTTCTCGACTCAATATACAATGTTTGAGGTGGCGAAGTGTCTGCCTCTTGTGGCCCAGCGGTTGCGGTTGCCGGAAATCAACTTGTATCGGGAATTTCAACTGCTTCCCATCATCGCTTGCCAACCAGATCGGTATAAGTCTTGTCTTGCCGAGGCGGGCCGCTTGATTGGTGGTCGAGACGCCAAAGACGTGCCGATTCTAGCATTGACTCTCAGCCTGCAATGTCCGCTTTGGACCGAAGACCGGGACTTCGACGGTATTCCCGACATCTCGATCCGAAGAACAGCGGACTTGCTTGCCGAAATGTAGAAAAAGACTCGTTCAGAAAGATGGTGAGACTGCGCTGCGCTTGTCCTACCCTACGTGCTTCCGAGAAACGCGGATTAGTTTTTCCGCTCGGGATAGATCACCAGTTCGACCCGCCGGTTGCGCTGCTTCCCTTCCGGCGTGGCGTTTGAGACGATGGGGTGGTTCGAGCCGTGGCCGACGACGAACAACTGGCTCCCCTGCAAGCGCGTGCGGGCGACCAGCACGTCATAGACGGTCATCGCGCGGGAGACCGACAACGCGTGGTTGTTCCGCCACTGGCTGCCGGCGATCGGATCGTTGTCGGTGTGGCCCTCGACGCCGATGATCTGGTCGGGGTATGTCCGGGCGATTTCCGCGGCCGCGTCGCAGATCAGATTGGCCGCTCCGTGGCGAAGCCGCGCGCTGCCCGAGACGAACAAGCTGCTGCCGGGCAACTCGACGCGGATCACGTCGCCGTCGCGGCGGACGAAGACGCCGGCGATGTTGACCGCCGGCAGGGTTTGCAGGAAGCTGTTGTTGGCCTTGATCGACACGCCTCCCTGACGCCGCATGGAGGCGGTCAGCGTTTGCACCCGCTTGTCGCTCGACTCTTTTTCCACGCGGCTTTGGGCCAGTTGCGAAGCGACCGTGCGCAACTGGTCGCGCAACGCCGCCAGTTGGTCCTCGAAAACTTTCGATTGCTGCCGGGATTGGGCCAAGAGCGTACCCAACTCCTGGTTGTCGCGGTCCAAGGCGATGGCCCGATCCTGGATCTGCTGATACTGGCGGCTCATCGCCGTCTGCTGTTGCTCGGCTTGGCCGAGCCTTCCTTTCAGCACCATCGCATTGTCGGCGCAGCCGGCAACGATCAACAACAGACACATCAACAACCACGGCGCCCGAGCCAACCGGGACATGGCATCCTCCTGGTCGCCCCCATCCGAAGAGCTAATTCAGCGCGAAATCCGACGCGATAAGCGGGCGGGATGGTAGCAAGACATCCAGGGGGGAGCAAGGGCAATTCGAGCGTGAGGGGGGGCAGTTCACTCCCCACTCTTGCGCACTATAGTTGTCTGGAGAACGCCATGCCGCTGTTTGAGACCATTACCGACCTGGCCGAGGACGCCGAAACGCTCCGCCGCCGGCATTATGGCGTGATCGAGGTCGCCGACGGCCGGTTCCACCGCGTGTTGCTTCGGCCCTTCCCGAAGATCGTCTCGTTGCCGGGCATCCTCCTTTTTGGGGGAACGAGGCATCGACGACTCCCGGGCGACCGCATTCGGCTCTACTTCAATCGTCCCCGGCGTTTCCCCAACTTTCTCGTGCTGAAATACGCCGAATCGGCCCGCGAGACCAGTCTGAGCACCATCAACCGGGCGCTGGCCGTGTTGGACGAGATCGCCCGGCTGACCGAAAGCGACGCCTTGCTGTGCGACGTATCGAACGGGCGGATCACCTCAAGGCAGTTGAGCCGTTGGGGCTGGACGCCGCACTGCCGGTCGCGGTTCCACCGGCACTACATCAAGCGGTTCTACGGCGTATACCCTCATCCGATAAACTTGGCCTCGATCATCGTTCCCAACACCGACGCTACTTTGCCTTCATCTTCGGGGTGAAGCGAGCCGAGCCGCTTTTCCACCAACGACTCCGCAACGGTGGCGATGAGCGCTTTCAACCAGGTTGGTTTAATGAGACCTGCTTCACGCCACTTGTCAAGCTGGAACTCACGCCCTTGAGCACGAGAGGTTAACGGCACGATCACAATGTCGCCACGACGCGCCGAGAATTCGTTTGGGCTGACGACAAGCACGGGGCGGCGCTTATGAGTGGCCAGGTCCGTGAAAGGAAAACGGACGAGAACGACGTCTCCGGTCTTACAATTTGTCGTAGACGGCATCTTCTTCGTCGTCCCATGCTTTTGCCAAGGTCTGCTCTTGCAATTTCAACCAGTCGGCGTCTCCCGCCGATTCTTCCTCCTCGAACAAAACAATGACGTTGCACGGAGGAACACCCTTGGCGTCTTCGGGGACGTGGATTTCCTTCCCGTCGTACGTTGTTCGAATTGCCAGCATGGTTGGTCTACCTTCGATCAAGCTGTTCAATTTATGATACAAAAGAATCAGCGGGAAGTCAATCCTCCGAGCACTACGAGAATCAGCCGCCACGCGCCGAGCATCGCCGCCATCAGCATCAAACAGACGAGCATCGCCGCCGGGACCAGCCAGCCCATGCCGAACACGTCTTGCGTGTAGTCCCAGACGCCGTTCCAAAAGACGATCGTAAACAGCGTCGCCAGACAAAGGAACGGACCGTAAGGGATTTCCTTGTCTCGCAACACGATCAGGCGCAACAGGCCGACGACCAAACCGGCCAGGGGGGCGAGGAAGAAGATTACCATGCAAGGCTGCCAGCCGAGGAACGCGCCGATCATGGCCATCAGCGTCACGTCGCCGAAGCCCATCGCCTCGCGTCCGAGCGTTGCGGAGCCGATCACTCGGACCAGCCAGATCAGCCCTCCGCCGGCGGCCATGCCGACCAGCGCGCCGAGCAGCCCCTCCCAGCCCGAGCCGCCGCGGAACCATACCAGAACGACGACCGCCGAACCGAAGACGGCCATTCGCAGGATGCGGTAGGTGGTTCGCTCGCGGACCATTCTGGCGCAGCAGAGCCGCGCGGCCCGCAACAGGCCGTGGCGCGGGTACCACGTCCGCGGCAGCAGCGCGGCGCACCACAACCACCAACAGCCAAGCCCCACGGCAAGCGGACCGATCCAAGGGGCGCCGCCGAGCCGGGCGGGCCAATCGTTGGGCGAAGTGACGTGCAAGAAGTCGAGCGCGGGTGGGATTCTCGCAAACGCCATGACCGGCAACAGCGACCACGGCAACGCGGCCGCCAACAGCAGCCCCACCAGAGTGCCCGAGACAGTGATTTCGTCGGGGATGATCTTTTCGTCCACGTCGATCATCGACCCGGCCAGCATCAAGGCGATCAGCACGCTATGAGCCGCGAATTGCAGATGCAAGATTCGCTGCATCTGTGGCGCGAACGGTTGGGCGATGCCGACGGGCAATAGCCCCATCGCTTCGACTTCCCACCAATAGAGCCAGGCAAGCCCCAAGCCGACGAACACCTCCACCAACATCGGCCGCACCCAGAACCCCGCGCCGTGCAGGAACGACTCGCGCCGCAGGCCGAGCCAGCCGACCACGGGTAGCCGGTCGGAAAATCGTCTCGGCGGCGCTGCCGGATCGGGGCGCGACCAGGGGCTGATCGGCCGCGGATACCACGCCAGGCTATAGATCGCCCAATTCACCGCCCCGCCGACGCACGCGCCGAGTACGAACAGCACGATCAGGCGGACTTCCAACGGCGTTGACAGGATCAGGTTCATGGAACTATTTTCGATTTCAAATTTCAAATTTCAAATTTGCAATGATTTCCTCGGCCAACTTGTCCGGCTTCCCGGCGTCGGTGTCAATTACCATGTTCGCCAATTCTTCATATATCGGCGTTCGTGCTTGAAGCAACTGCATAATTTCCCGCATCGGATCGGAGTTGGAGAGTGGTGGACGGCGGTCGGCGGAGCGATCGTCGTCCTCCATCCGGGCCAAGATCGCGAGCGG
>JAUWPQ010000238.1 GCA_030611515.1 Planctomycetota bacterium
ATTCCCATTGATCATTCGTAAGTCGATGTCGAGTCATTCCGCTGCCCTCCGTGGCAAAGTGAAAGTGGAAGTGTCAGCCCGACAATACTTTGCACAAAATCCCACTTTGACGATAGAGCAGTTTTAAAACAAAGCCTAGAATATCCGACCGCCAACGATCCGGTGTTGGTCCAGTTCGAGCCTGCCCCGTCGATCATTACCACACCCATCCCCATCGAGGAACCGATGGTGCATGCCGCATATTCACTGGATAGACCGGGGTTGCTGCTGACCGCGCCACCACCAATGATATTCAGCGTCCCGTTGCCGGACTGACCAACGTTAATGGTATTGCCGTTGGTCCACGTCGAACCGGTTCCGGCGACCGTCACCACGCCCGTCGAGCCGGATGAGGAACCGATGGTAACAAAATACGAATAAAGATCGCTGTCGGAGTCGACCGTCAAAGTGCCATAGCCAGAATATCCGACAAAACCAAGCGTGAAACTGTTCCAATTGGCTGGGTCGTCGGGGCTGACATTGCCGCTGATGACAATGCCGGCGCAGGCGGTTGGAAGTTGAACGGCGAAAGAAATTACGGCCAAGAGGATAAAGGGGAGCAACGTCGAGCGGTTCATGGTCTTTCCCTTTTGTGTGTACGTCCTTGATGATCGGGCGACCGCGGCGTGTTCGGTCGGTGCGTCCCCACGGGGGACCGTGGGAACGAGGCGTAATGGTATTAGCCGCAAGACTCACCCAGCTTACCACCCCCCTCCGAGGATATCAACACTCTGGTGGGCGGATTGCCGGGAATCGGTGCTGGAGTGGGGGTTGGATGGCCTGTTTTGGGCACATTCGAGGGGGAACTCGCCGAGGCCCAACCGCCCTCACCCCCGGCCCCTCTCCCGAAAACGGGAGAGGGGAAACGATGAGGAATCTCGCTTGCCGCGGGACGGTTGGCGTGGTATCTTCATTGTAGATACATTGGATTGATGATTCCAAGGAGACTGCCATGACTACGACGATTCAGAAATGGGGCAACAGTCTGGCCCTGCGAATCCCCAAGGCCCTGGCCCGGGATACTCATCTGGAAAATGGGTCCGTCGTCAATCTCGCCGTCCGCCAGGGGAAAGTAGTCATCGAGCCGGTGCAAAAAACCAAGTACCAACTCGATGAACTGTTGAAGGGCGTGTCGAAAAAGAACATCCACGCCAGCATCGACACCGGCCCCGCGGTCGGGCGGGAGGTCTGGTGATGGCCGCACCCTATTGTCCCCGTCGCGGAGACCTCGTCTGGTTGAGCTTCAGTCCGCAGACGGGCCACGAACAAGCCGGCCACCGGCCCGCGCTGGTTCTCTCGCCGGAGTCGTACAACCGCAAGGTGGGGCTGGCGCTGTTTTGCCCAATCACCACGCAGAGGAAAGGCTACCCGTTCGAGGTCGCCGTTCCGCCGGAGTTGGAAGTATCGGGTGTGATCTTGTCCGACCAAGTAAAGAGTCTCGACTGGAAGGCCAGGAAAACCCGCTTTGGATGCAAATTGCCGTTGGATATTTTCCAGGAAGTCGTAGGCAAACTCGGCTCGCTGCTGGAGACGTGAAACGAGGGATTCGGGATTCGGGGTTCGGGGTTGCGAAACCGCAAGCGGCTGGTTGACTTCTTCACTATCCACTACCCACTATCCACTACCAACTAACTCCATGCGAATCGCTCACGTCATCACGCGGCTGATACTCGGCGGGGCACAGGAAAACACCGTGCTCTGTTGCGAGGACTTGATCCATCGGCACGGCGACGACGTGCTGCTGGTTACCGGGCCGCCGCTGGGGCCGGAAGGGAGTCTGCTCGAGCGGGCAAGGGCAGGGGGGGTGCCCGTCGAAATTATCGACCCGCTCCGCCGACCGATCCATCCCTGGCGCGATCTTACGAGCTACTATCAGATAAAAAACACCCTTCGCCGCTTTCGGCCGGACGTGGTGCATACGCACAGTGCGAAGGGCGGGATGCTCGGCCGCGCGGCGGCATGGTCCTTGGGCGTGCCGGCGATTGTGCATACGGTCCACGGCGCGCCGTTCCATCCGTGGCAGGGCAGGGGAGCGCGGCGGTTTTTTCAGGACTGCGAACGTTGGGCCGCACGGCGCTGCCACGCGATGGTCAGCGTGGCCGACGCAATGACCGACTTGATGGTCGCGGCCGGAGTCGCCCCGCGGGAAAAGTTCACTACAGTCTACAGCGGCATGGAGGTCGAGCCGTTCTTGCAATCGAGCGAACACCGCCAGCGCGTGCGACGGGAATTGGGATACACCGACGAGCATGTGGTGATCGGCAAGATCGCCCGGCTGTTCAAGCTAAAGGGTCACGACGACGTGATCCGCGCGGCCCGGGGCGTGATTGACGTGGCGCGTGGTGACAGGTTGGCAACCTGTCCTACGCCGAACGTCCGCTTCCTGCTGGTCGGCGACGGCATATTTCGAGATCGTTTGGAGCGGCAAATAGCGGCGGCCGGGCTGAGCGATCATTTCCAATTCACCGGCCTCGTGCCGCCGGAGCGAATCCCGGAGTTGATCGCGGCGATGGACATTGTGGTCCATGCCAGTCTGCGCGAGGGGCTGGCCCGGGTGTTGCCGCAGGCGTTGATCTCCGGCAAGCCGGTCGTTAGTTACGACGTGGACGGTGCGCGGGAAGTGGCGATCGACGGCGAGACGGGTTTTTTGGTTCCCCCTCGGGACATCGATGGATTATCCTCCGCGTTGCGGCGGCTGGCGGCCGATCCGGCCATGCGAAACCGAATGGGGCAAGAAGGCCGCCGGCGGTTTACCGACGTTTTTCGCCACGAGCGGATGACCGAACAGTTGCGAGGGCTTTACAACCGGCTGCTGGCGTGCCACCCTCAAATCCTCGTGCAACAAGGTACTACGCCTCCTTCACAACAATGACCGGTTGCCTAATATGGCTACTTCCGCTACACTAGATGGGGATGGGCAAGGCAATATATAGGTATAATATATCGTGGCGCGCGGCACTCCCGGTTACATCGGTCCTTACCGTCTGCTGAACGTCGTCCATACCGGGCGCGCCAGTCTGATTTGGCAGGCCTACGACGACGCCCGACAGCGGATTGTGGGCATCAAGACGCTGCTGGAAAAGGATTTCCAGGATCGCGAGCAGATCAATTTTCTGCATCGGGAATACATCGTCGGGCTTAAGCTCGAGCATCCGGACATCATTGAGATTTATCCCATGGAGTGGGATTCTCGCCAGCCCTATTTCGCCATGGAGTGGTTTTCCTCTCCAAACCTTAAACAGCGGCTGAATCAGCGTGGCCTGGAGGAACTTGCTCCGCTGATTCCCAAGGTGATCGAGCGGGCCTGCCAGGCATTGGCTTATTTCCACCGCGAGGGATGGATCCACTGCGACATCAAGCCCGACAACTTCCTCGTGACCGACGAAGGCGAGTTGAAACTGATCGACTTTGCCCTGGCAAAGCGCGCCCGGCGCGGGGTGGCGAAGTGGCTGACCCCGAGGGCGAAGCCCCAGGGGACCAAGAGCTACATCTCGCCCGAGCAAATCCGCGGGTCGGTCCTCGATGGTCGGGCCGACCTGTACGGCTTTGCTTGCACCATCCATGAGTTGCTTTCGGGCAAACCCCCATTCACGGGGACCAGCGCGAACGACCTGCTGAACAAACATCTCAGGGTGATCCCCCCCTCGTTGGAGGTATTAAACCCGAACGTCACCCCCGAGTTTGCCCAATTGATTCGGCGTACAATGTCGAAAAATCCCGACTTACGCCCCAAAATGGTGGATGATTTTTTGATGGAATTCCGTATGATACGGGTTTTCAAGAGTACGCCGACCGCCAATTACTGCAAGTCGCCCACCCCGAGAACCGACAAAGCATAAAGCCGCAACCGAAAGGTCGCGCCACGCAAAAACAAAAAGCCGCGACCGTTGGTCGCGCCGGAGTACAATGGCAGGAAGCGATCACCGATTATCGTTTGAGCGTCCGATCTACGAGCTGGAGGCCCGGCTCGAGAAGCTGGGCGCCAAGGCCGGCCAAACGCCGGAGATCCAGGGTGAAATCCGTCGCCTGCGGCGTGAACTGGTCGAAACGACCAAGCGGATATACGGCAACCTCAAGCCGTGGGAGACCGTGGAGGTCGCCCGGCACCCCGACCGGCCGATGACGACCGATTATCTCGAACTGGTCTTCGGGGAGTTCGTCGAACTGCACGGCGACAAGTGTTTCGGCGACGATCGGGCCATCCGCACCGGTTGGTCCAAACTCGACGCCTTAAAGGTGCTGGTCGTCGGCCATCAGAAGGGCAAGACGCTCAAGGAACGCAATCTCTGCAACTACGGATATGCCCATCCCGAGGGCTACCGCAAGGCCATGGCGAAAATGCGCCTCGCGGCTAAGTTCCACATGCCCGTCGTCTGTCTGATCGACACCGGCGGCGCGTATCCGGGCATCGGGGCCGAGGAACGCGGCCAGGCACAGGTCATCGCCGAATCGATGTTCGAGATGTCGCGGCTGCCGACGCCGATCGTCTGCGTCGTCATCGGCGAGGGTGGTTCCGGCGGAGCGTTGGGGATCGGCGTGGGCGACCGCGTGGCAATGCTCGAACACGCCTACTACTCGGTCATCAGCCCCGAGGGCTGCGCCGGAATACTCTGGAAAAGCCACTCCTTCAAGGAGCGGGCCGCCGAATCGCTCAAGATGACCTCAAAGGACCTCGTCCGCTTGGGCGTGATCGACGCGGTCATCTCCGAACCGCTCGGCGGCGCACACCGCGACCACCACCTGATGGCCAGCCGGTTAAAACTTTTTCTGCGCGGCACGATCCGCGAACTGATCGGCAAGCCGATCGACCAACTGCTCGCCGATCGCTACGAGAAGTTCCGCCGCATGGGCGTGTTTTTCGAGGGCGGCCGGCTAAACGGACAAGATCAGCAAGAAGCCTCTCGCCAAGTTCCGTCGCACACCGTCCCCCATTCCATATCACACCGCCTACAGGAGCTATCCAAGTGAGCAATAAGTCACAATCTCGAAAAAACCCCGCCGTGTTGCTGCTGTTGATTCTCGTTCCAGTGTTGACCGTGGTTGTTTACGTGAAGTTTGTCAGGGCAGATCCACGCATCGCCGCCGAACAAGAGGCCGTCGCCAAACTCCGGGCCCGGAAGATCGACGACAAAGCTGCTTACCTGGTCATCACCGAGCCGCCCGACAAGCGCGCCACCAGCGTGAATTTCCTCGGCAACCCGGTCGACGACGACGTTCTCGAACAAGTGGGCAAACTCTATCGCCTCTCGGCCCTGAACGCCGACAAGTGCGAAATCTCCGACGAGCAGTTGAAGCACCTTGCCGGCCTGACGGTCATGGCTTCCCTGGTCCTCAGCGACACGCCAATCACCGACGACGGATTGGCCCACCTTCGCCCGTTGAAAGGCATCGAGGCGCTCCACTTGTCCGGCTCGCAGATAACCAACCGCGGGTTGGACCACCTCGCGGCGCTGGAAAACCTGAAAATCCTGAACCTGTCGAGGACCAAGGTAGACGACGAAGGGCTGAAAAAGTTGCTGCCGCTGACGGACCTCAAGTGGCTCCTGCTGGCGGAGACCGAGGTCACCGACGTCGGCCTGGAGACCCTGGCAGGGATGACTAATCTCGGGCGTCTTACCATCAACGGCACCAAGGTCACGCCAGAGGGGGTTGCCAAGCTGAAGAAGGCGAATCCCAAGCTGTCGGTCGATTATTAGGCGCCGTAAGACAAGCCGTAGCCGCCGGCCGAATAACCTTTCTCGTTCCCATGCTCCGTGTGGGAACGGTAATTTGGTTGACGCTCCCCGCGTATGGGTTTGCCGTACTCATCAATGCAGAGAGTCGGAAACATCGGTTCCCACGCAGAGCATGGGAACCAGGAATGCAACTTTGCGGCCCGATCTGGACCTCCCCCCAACGTCCGATAATGTTTCTTATGTTCGGTCGGGCATGGCGAATTCCTCGGGAAAAACGGTTTTTCGGTCGCGCCCAAATATCCCCCAACTTGTGGTGGAACTTTGACGATTGAAAAAATAGCCGCCGGTGGGATTGGCCCACCGAGTTCAATTCGGACCGCAGATAGCGGCGGAACAACCAGCGCGGATGGTAACGCGGCGGCATTTTCAAGTTGTTGTTTTTCCGGAGCCACTGGCTTCCTTTCCAAATTGAACT
>JAUWPQ010000410.1 GCA_030611515.1 Planctomycetota bacterium
GTCGGAGTTCGGAGGGCGGAAAACGTGTGTGTTGGGTTTTGGGATGTAGTATTTGCGGACCCCCGACCCCCAAGGGCCGAGACCCGACCCCCGACCCCCGACCCCCGATCCCCGATCCCCGAGCCCCGCCCCGCCTGCACGCTGATCGAACTGCGGATCGTAATCTCGATCATGCTGATTCTGGTAGCGCTGACGGCGACAATGATGCGGCCGGACGTCGAGGGGCGACGGGTGCGCGAGGCCGCCCGAGGGATCAACGTCTATCTCGCCTCGGCCCGAAACAGGGCCACGGAGACCGGCCGGCCCTGCGGCGTGATCTTCCGCAATTTCGGCGCGCCCGGCTTCGCCATGAACGCCGACCAGTGCGAGGTCCCGCCGTCGTACGCGGGAGATACCGAATATGCAGTTGCACAAATACAAAGGATTCCTACCGATACTGTTTTTAACGCATTCACCGGGAAAACGTATGTCTGCGATTTCCAGGCAACCTTGAGCGAGTTCTTTCCGGGGCTAGTTCGAGTGGGAGATATCATTCAGTTTAATCAGCAGGGGCCATGCTATGTTGTCGCCGGACCCGATATTTTGCCGGACAACAGTCCACAACCAAGTGGCGATGGAATCATTGACGGATCAACTGTTCAACTTGCCAGCATTGCCAGCCAAGGACAATTGTTTCCGTGGACCACAGCCCTCTCGCAGCCGGTTCCGTACCGCATCTTCCGCGCCCCGATGAAGGGATTTGCCCAGCCGCTGCAATTGCCCGCCGCCACGGTGGTCGATCTGACGGCGTCGGGCCCCGGCATTGGTGTCGGTCTGGCGGATTTCACCGTCCTGTTCTCGCCCAACGGAGCGGTTGAATGCATATACATCGGCGCCGTTCGTCATTCCGTCGTCGATCCGATCTACCTGCTGGTCGGCAAGCGGGAACGGGTCGATAACGGCTACGACGACGACAACCCCAACGAAGACACGTTGACCAACTATCAAGACTTGGGCAACCGTTGGGTGACGATCAACCCTCAGACGGGCGCGGTGCAGACCGAGCCGGTGGCGGCGATTACCAGCGCAAATTTCGATGAAGGAAAAGCTTTGGGATTAACTGACGAGCAAGCAGCCGCCCGGGCCGCCCGCGACTTGGCCCGCGAGGCACTTGGAATGGGAGGAAAGTAGGATGAATGTAGAATGTAGAATAATGAATGTGGAATGTTGGAGGCATCGAGCGA
>JAUWPQ010000316.1 GCA_030611515.1 Planctomycetota bacterium
GTTTCGCGTCTGCACGCCGTTCCGGTTGACTTTTTTGGAGAATGAAAAATGAAAAAGGCAAGAACACCTCCGGCCTACCTGGGCCGGGAAGCCAAAAAATGGTTTCGGCAAGTGGCCGATGAGTTCGAGTTTGGCAACGAAGTGGAATGGCAACTCTTAATCGAGGCCGCTGGATGCGTCGAGCGTATTGGGCAGGCGCGAAAAGAGATCGAAAAGCATGGGCTGATAGTTATCGCCGGCAGCGGTGGACTGAAGCCTAACCCGGCAACTAATATCGAACGCGACTGCCGTATTTTGCTTTCGAGGTTGGTCCGCGAGTTGCGGATGACCGAGCCGAGCGAAGAGGACCGCATATCTCCCATTCCCAAGAGGTGATTTATGGCGAAAGCTAGAACGAGAAAAGCAAAACAGAAATTGCCGAAAAGCATCGTACTCATACTCGATTCAGGTCGTGACTTTTTCGGCGACCTACCCGGCGGCGTACAGGGGAATCTTGACCTGCTGCGGGCCGCATGGCACGACCCCGACATCCGCAAGCAAGTTGTCGCCCGATGCGAAGCAAAGGGCGTCAAGCCGCAGCCGTGGGCCGAAACGAAGTTTGGAAAATGAGCATATCCCCTTCCGCTACCGACGCGGCTGAAACCGACCGCTACGTTTTCATTCAGCGGCCAAGGTGTCCGCGTTGCGCGTCCCCCGACTTGAAAACGCAAAAGACCATAGACAACGGCGACGACAGTATCACCCGCGAAACCAAGTGTCGGGAGTGCAATCATCGTTTTTTCATCGTCGTTGAATAGTCCCCAAAAATTGGGTAAACCCCGAAACGGGTTTGCTACAATGCAAAAATCGAAAGGAAATCCAACAATGCGAATCCCCAACGACATAGACCTGTTCACAACCGCTCATTTAAGTGTTCAGTTTCAGATCCCGTTTCGCGTCATGCAAGCCGCGCTCGACGTTATCGGCGCGAAGCCGGCCCTGTCGCTCAACGACATCCAGTATTACGCCCTCAGTGATTCGCGCGTGGAACTGATTCAAGCGTACCTCGATACCCGCCGGCACAACAACGAATTGAACGCCGGCGCGAAGTGGACGGCGGACATTCCGATCCCCAGGGGCTACCAAAAAGCAAACCCGTAACCGACCAGCCGGGACAATCATCTTCGGGCGGATCGAAAAAAAGGAAACCGAAAATGTCATACGAAACGACAACGAAAAAAGGCCCGGTTGACACCCGCGACTTGCGTGAGGACCGCGCTCAATTGCTCGACGACGCGCGCGCGCTTTTGGACAAGTCCGCGCCGTCGGCGACGGACGTTACAACTGCACGTCGAAAAGCGGAAGAGGCCCGCAAGTTGAGCCTGGAAATCGACCGCGCCGAAATCCACAACGACGGCCTGCGCGACGAGTACGCGGCCAAGATGGGCGGCGGAATCGGCAATGGCTCCGGCCCGATGTTTCGACGGGAAGATGGGAGTTATGTTCACGGGGCGCGCCATACTGAATCTTATCGGACGGCGCTGGGCTTGCCCGAATCGTCCGCCTCCCTGGGCAAGTTAATCTGGGGCGCTGTGACTTCTGATTGGAAGGGTGCAAGCGAAGAGCGCGATATGTACGCGCAGAGCTTGAACGCGAGCGGCGGTTTTCTCCTCACTCCTTCGATGAGCGCAAAAATTATCGACGCGGCCCGAGCGCAGAGCGTGATGAGCCAGGCCGGTTGCGTGACTTTGCCCCTCGAATCTGAGGAAACAAAAGTAGCTGTTGTAGCGTCAGACCCGACGAGCTACTGGACGCCGGAAGGCCAGTTGATAACCGAAAGCGAAGGAACGTTCAACTCCATCACACTCCGCGCGCGGGCCTTAGCCTGCTATTGCGAATGTTCAATCGAACTTATTAGAAACGCGCCGAACGCACAACAGGCAATCGAAAACACGATTATTAAGAGCCTGGCACTCGGCTTGGACGAAGCGATTCTCAACGGCACCGGCGAAGGCGAGAAACCACAGGGACTTCTCTATTCTCCAAACGTAACGGAGAGCGCGGTGGGCGGCGCGTTTTCTTACGATAAGTTGATCGACGCAATGGCCGTCGCGTGGGCCGCCAACTCGGAGCCGAACACGCTGATTACGGAAGAGTCTTTGCGCAAGTACGTTGCGAAGCTAAAGGATGGCGAGGGACTGCCGCTGCAACTGCCGCCGGAAGCGGTCGGCTTGCGAAAGCTGATGAGCACTCAACTGGCATCGGCGGACTCGAACGGAACTTGCTACGTCGGCAACTTCGAGAATTGCCTAATCGGGATTCGCTCCGGCATCGAAGTCGAAGCGTCCGGCGTTAGCGGCGACACTTTCAAGAAAAAAAGAATCGCAATTCGCGGTTTGCTGTTCGCCGATTTTGTTGTCGGGCGCGCGAACGACGTTATCAAAATGACCGGAATTACAGGCTTGTAAGCAATCGCCGGCTATGGTGTGTGCCGGCGGCTTCTCCCCCCTCGCCTAGCGCAGAAAACGGCGTTAGGTGAGGGTTTTCCAAACCAACAAAAAAGGAATTGAAAAATGAAAAATCTAAGTAGACTAATTTCGGCCGACCTGGTTCAAGGCTACCTGACTTCGACCGGCACCGCCGACGTCTACAGCGAACAGGTTGACGTGAGCGGTTTCGACGGCTGCTTGTTTCGCGGAATCTTCGGCACAACCGCAACTTCGACCGGCACGGGCACCTTTGCCCTTGTCGGCACGAATACCAGCACGGCCGCCAGCACCGATTACTCGTCGATCGACGGCGCTTCCGTCACGATCGCCGCGTCTACTACGGCGCGGCTGGGAAAGTTTCTCGGCGTTGACATCGACAAGCCGCGATATCGTTACCTGAAATCGAAGTTGGAAAGAACGGCCGGCGTCCGCTGGCAGGGCACGCTGGCCGACCGCTACAGCGCGCGGTATGCCCCGACTTCGCCCTCGACTTCGACTTTGGCTTCGACATCGAGCAACGTGTTGACGGTGGCGGCCACCTAGTCCAAAAACGGCGTAAGCCGTTCGCCCTCGGCCGCGCCTTGACCCGGAACGGCCGGGGGTTTTTTTCATGCGCGGCCGCGAAGGCGGCGATTCTAGGGCCTGTTGCGACGAAGGTATCGGAACACCACTTGACCCCTTCGGATGCAACACGGCGCAATCTGGCGGGCCATTATTTGGACTGAGAGGGCATGAACCAGTGGAATACACCGTTTCGACCGATTCGACGTGCATCTTGTGCCACAAGGCAGAAGGCAAAGGCCAATGGCGGTTGTGCGCCGAGTGCCGGCGGCGACTTGCCAAACGCCGCGACCACCACGTCGCTACGGCCCGGCCGCCGGAATGTTTCGGCTGTGGTGTCCCCCGTCCTCCGCACTCGACATCGACGGGCTGCTACTGCCGGAGTTGCCGGCGGCGATACGCTCCCGCCACGTGAGGCCGTGGCCCTTGCCGATGCGGTCGCGGCCGTCCAGCGGCCAAAGGCGGCGGAAGCAAAACGGAAACACGGCGGAACGGCACCCGGCAGAAAATCACTTCCGAAAAGTTTACGGAAGTGTTCTGGCGGAACGGCCCGCGAGACAACGGTTATTGCCGCGAAGGCGGCGGGTATGTCGCGGCCCTCGACGATCCCTCGCCCCGAGCCGGTT
>JAUWPQ010000268.1 GCA_030611515.1 Planctomycetota bacterium
CTGGCCGTCTGTCCGCCAAGCTGCTACCTGGAGGCCGTCGGCCGGGCGATCGCCGGCTCAAACGTCGCACTGGGGGCGCAAAACATGTATCACCAGCCGGACGGGGCCTTTACCGGAGAACTCAGCGCCGCGATGCTCCGCGACCTCGGCTGCACTTACGTTATCCTCGGCCACAGCGAACGGCGGCACATCCTGGGCGAGACCGACGAAGAGGTCAACCGGAAGGTCCATGCCGCGCTCGCCGCCGAACTGACGCCGATCGTCTGCGTCGGCGAGTTGCTCGCCCAGCGCGAAGCGGGACAGACAATGACGGTCATCCGCCGCCAGATAGATGGCTCGCTGGCCGGACTATCACCCCAGCAGATGGCTGGCATCGTGATTGCTTACGAGCCGGTTTGGGCTATTGGGACGGGCGAGGTCGCTACCCCCCAACAGGCGGAGGAAGTGCATTCAGCCCTTCGCAAGATCGTCAAGGATAGTTATAATGACTCGATTGCCAACTCGGTGCGAATACAGTATGGGGGAAGCGTCAAGCCGGAAAATGCCGCCGAACTGCTCGATCGGCCAGACATCGACGGTGCCTTGGTCGGTGGGGCCAGCCTGAAAGTCGAGCAGTTTTTGGGCATCGCCGAAAAGGCCAGTTGACTTTTTAGGACTGCAAGAAAGCACGTAGGACGGATTTCCTAATCCGTCCTGCAACGAATGGAAAGAGACACATGAATGGCTTCGTGACCTCTTTGTTGATGATTCTGCTACTAACCACGGCGATTTTTTTGATCGTGCTGGTGCTGGTCCAGCGCGGCAAAGGCGGCGGTCTGGCGGGGGCTTTCGGCGGTATGGGAGGCCAAAGCGCGTTCGGCACAAAGGCCGGCGACCTTTTCACCAAAATCACGATCGGTGTGGCCAGCTTCTGGATCATCCTGTGCATTGTCACCGTAAAGGTTTTGGGTGTCGGCGGCGGCGGACCGTTGGATCAAGAGCTGGGTGGCGAGGCGGAGCGGAAGCCGGGCGTTTCGGCCCCGGCCCCCGACGAGAGACAACCCGCCGGCGAAGCCACGTCGGCGACCGAAAATAAACCAGCCCCAAAAACGGAATAGTGGCATGGCGTAGGACGGATTTCCTAATCCGTCCAGTATTTTGGGAGGATTTGTGAATTTTCCCGGGACGGACTAGGAAATCCGTCCTACGATTTCGTTCATTTCGTTGGGGTGGCAGTTGTACTGCCACCCCAAAAAACGTTCGCGCCGCGTGGACACGGCGGCTAAACGAAGTCCTCGCTTCTAATCTCTAATTCCCAATCCCTTCTTACGGAGTATCGCTGCCTTGTTGCGAAGCATGACCGGTTTCGGAGAGTCGCATTGCCGGCGGGACGGCCTCTCGGTGGCGATTGAAATACGCGCGATCAACAACCGCTTCCTCAAACTGACCGTTCGCACCAGCGAAGGCTACGCCGCGTTGGAGCCGTTGGTCGAGGCGGCGGTGCGACAGGCCGTCCATCGCGGGACGATCCAGGTAAACGTCCGCGTGGACCGCAGACATTCGCCGGAAGATTACAAGATCAACGTCGATGTGCTGGAGCAATACCACGGGCAACTATGCTCGTTAATGAAAAAATGGGATAGTGGAAACACAAACGATCCACCGCTGGAGGCGCTCTTGCCATTGCCCGGCGTTGTGAACGACACCTTCGACAAGACGGCAGACGCCGGGACGGATTGGCCGCTGATCGAACCCATGCTGCGGGAAGCGCTGGAAAACCTCGGACGCATGAGGGCCGACGAAGGACGCGCAATGGCAACGGATCTCGAGGCCAATTGCCGCACGGCCGCCGAGAGTCTCGACCGGGTCCAGCAGCGGGCGCCGTTGGTCGTCGAAGACTACCGAAACCGGCTCCACGAACGGCTCCAGCGGGTGTTGGCCGAGTATAAGATAACTCTCGAACCGGCTGACTTGATTAAGGAAGTCAGTCTCTTCGCCGATCGCGGCGACATCTCCGAGGAGATCGTCCGGCTGCGGAGCCATCTGCAACAGTTTCGCTCTACGATGGAGTTGACCGAAAGCTCCGGCCGGAAGCTCGACTTCCTCACTCAAGAGATGTTCCGCGAAGCCAACACGATCGGGTCGAAGGCCAACGACGTGGAGATTGCCAAAGAGGTCATCGAAATTAAAACGGCGGTGGAACGAATCCGGGAAATGATCCAGAACATAGAGTAAATCGTGCTGGCGTCGCAAGGAAAATTGATTGTGGTTTCAGGCCCCTCGGGGGCCGGCAAGACGTCGGTCATGCGGCGCGTGTATCGGGAGTGCCGCGTGCCGTTGGTCCGTTGCGTTTCGGCCACCACCCGGCCGCCGCGCCCGGACGAGACCGAAGGGGTGGACTATTACTTCTTGACCGACGACGAGTTTCAGCTACGCCGGCAGAGGGGTGAGTTCGTCGAGTGCTTTCAAGTATTTAGTTATAACTACTGGTATGGAACTCTCTGGTCGGAGGTAACCCCTGGCCTTAGCGCGGGAAAATGGATAGTTTTAGAGATTGACGTGCAGGGCGCCCGGGAGGTCGTAAGCAAGTTTGCCGACGCAATTACGATCTTTGTGCGGCCCAGCTCGCGCGAGGAATTGCAACGCCGGCTACGCGGCCGCGGTACCGAGACCGAAGAGGCCGTCCTACGCCGGCTTGCCCGGGCCGATGGCGAACTGGCCTTGGCCGACCGATACAAACACCAAGTCATCAACGACCGCCTGGACCAGGCGGTCCACGATATCTGCGAAATCCTGACACAAGAATGGGAGAAGAGCCGACATGATTGAAGAACTGCGGGAAGAAGCGATTGTCAAGAAGGTCGGGGGGCGGTTCAAGCTATCGACGCTGATCCAAAAACGCCTGGTGCAGCTCAACGCCGGCGCCCGGCCGTTGGCCGCCGCCGATAACAAGAACAAAATGCAGGTCGTCATCGACGAGATCATGCAGGACAAGATTTTCCTCGACACCGAATTGAACGTGCAAGTGGCGGCTGGCGCCCAAGAACCAGGCCCACCGGATATGGACTTCCGCAATCTATGACCGGACGCGAAATACTGATCGGGGTCAGCGGGGGAATCGCCGCCTACAAGACCGCCGGCCTGGTGAGCCGACTCGTGCGGGCCGGGGCGGGCGTGACGGTCGTCATGACCCGCGCGGCCACGCGGCTGGTCGGTCCCAAGACGTTCGAGGCGCTGAGTGGCCGGCCAGTGTTGACCCGCGTATTTGATCGCGGCGCCCATCCGCACATCGAACTCGCCGCCAACGCCGAGTTGCTCTGCGTTGCCCCGGCCACGGCAAACATCATGGCCAAAGCCGCCTGCGGATTGGCCGACGACCTGCTAAGCACGATCCTGCTCTCGTTCGACGGTCCGGTGCTGATGGCCCCGGCGATGAACAGCCTGATGTGGAAGAAGCCGGCGGTCCAGCGCAACGTGGCCCGACTCCGCGAGGACGGCATAATCCTGATTGACCCCGAGGAAGGACGCCTCAGTTGCGGCACGAGCGGCCCAGGCCGAATGGCCGAGCCGGAGACGATTTTCCAGGCGATTGCCGAGCGGTTGGAAGTAGTGGGTAGTGGATAGTGGATAGTGGGTAGTGGATAGTGGGTAGTACCCACTTGTTCATCAATGAGTTTTGTTTCAGTTCGCATTGTTTGATTCCTGCCAAATTGCTTGCCGTCCATTATTCACTACCCACTACCCACTACCCACTAATGTCCCGCATCCTAATCACTTCCGGTCCGACGCGGGAATACCTCGATCCGGTGCGGTATTTTACCAATGCGTCGAGCGGTCGAATGGGGGCGGCGCTGGCGGCGGCCGCCGTCGAGGCTGGGCATCAGGTGGTGATAGTCAGCGGGCCGGTGGACGTGGAATACACGGACGCGGCCGAAGTGCATCGCGTCAGTTCGACCCAGGAAATGCTCGATGCGTGTTTGCGGCTTTTTCCGGCCTGCGACGGACTGATTGCCGCGGCCGCGCCCTGCGATTACCGACCGCCATCGGTAGCGCGGCAAAAGATTCACAAGACCGGGGAACCACTCCGCCTGGAATTAGTGGAAACGCCCGACGTCGTGGCCACCCTGGCGGCCGACAGGAAAGACTCCCAGTGGATCGTGGCTTTCGCGTTGGAGACCGAAGACCCGCGAACCGGGGCAATGAAAAAGTTGCAACGGAAACGCTGCGATCTGATCGTCGTCAACGGTCCACGGGCCGTGCAATCGATCGACACGAAAGTCGAGATACTCGACCGACGCGGAGAATCGTTGGGCCGCTTTGCCGGCGATAAGAGCGACGTGGCAAAGGAAATTATCGGCGTGATTAATCAACAATTGATCCATCCAAAACAAGAACCGTAACTACCCCCACTACCCACTACCCACTACTTCCCATGCGAATCGGAGTTTTCACAAGCGGCGGCGACGCGCCGGGCATGAACGCCTGCATCCGCGCGGTCATCCGCTCGGCGGTCTCCAAGGGACACGAGGTCATCGGCATCTGCCGCGGATACCAAGGTCTGCTGGAAGAAGACTTCTTCCATCAGGCCGACGGCGAGCCGTTGATGCGGCTCCGTTCGGTATCCAATATCTTGCAGCTTGGCGGAACGGTGTTGGGCACCAGCCGCAGCGAACTGTTCCGCACCGAGAAGGGAGTAAAACGGGCCGCCGACGTCCTGCGGAAACACCGCATCGACGCCCTAGTTCCCATCGGCGGCGACGGCACCTTCCACGGCGCGGTCGAGCTGGCCCAACATTGGGACGGACAAATCGTCGGGTGCCCCGGCACGATCGACAACGACCTGCTGGGCACCGACTACACGATCGGATTCGCCACAGCCGTCAACACGGCGGTCGAGGCGGTAGACAAGCTGCGCGACACGGCCGAGAGCCACGAGCGGCTCTTCCTGGTCGAAGTGATGGGTCGGCACAGCGGATTCATCGCCCTGTGGACCGCTTTGGCCGGCGGGGCCGAGGTGGTCGCCCTGCCGGAAACCCACACCGACGTTCCCGCAACCGTCGAGCACCTCAAGACATTAAAGGCGCGGGGTAAGAAGTCGATCATGGTCGTGGTGGCCGAAGGGGACGAACTGGGCGGGGCCGCCGTTCTCGACGACGAGCTTCGCCGGGCGGGATGCCCGTTCGACACCCGAGTGCTCTTGCTCGGCCACCTGCAGCGCGGCGGCACGCCGGTCCCCGACGATCGCATCCTGGCCACGCGGCTGGGCGACCAAGCCGTCCGCTCGTTGGATGGCGGGGCTGGCGGAGTGATGGCCGGCGTAGTCCGAGGCGAGTTGGTACTCACTCCGTTCGAGGAGACCTACGCCC
>JAUWPQ010000095.1 GCA_030611515.1 Planctomycetota bacterium
CAGATGATGAATCTGCAACAGCAGCGGCGGCTTGGTGGCGTTGAAGTCGGCCGCGCTCATGCCCGTGCCGAACCGCATCGCCACCGTAACGGCCTCGGCCACGACGGTCGCAACGCCGGCATAAACGGCGGCATATTTCCATCGCGGCGTTAGATTCATCCAACAAACCGGTTTTCAAACGTAGGGTGTGTCCGCGACGCACCGATATTCCGAAAATCCCAGGCCACATGCATTTGGTGCGTCGCTACGTTACTCGCGGAACTCGTGTCCCCGGAACTCCCTAGCCGCGTTCCCTAATTATCGTCGTTCTTTTGAATTCGTTTTTAGGGAAGACACGTCCAGAGAGAAGAGCCGAAAAGATGTGCTCAAACACAAGCCCGGCTTCTCCTCTCGTCGTGCCGAATCCGAAGTACGAATGCCCCTTTGGGCTGTCATAGATGTTGTTAACGTCATCACAGTCAACCGCATAAACATTCCGCGGGAGGAGTCCCATATTCTCAGGGCCTGTATGGCCAAGCCGGCGCGAAGCCATCTTGTTTTTCAGGTTGGCTGCTTTGCTTGCTCGAAGAGCCAAGTCGTCAGATGCGTGATAAACCACCACATTTCGTGAAGAATGGCAAATAAATTCCCCTCGCTGTCCCACGTGCAAAGACTCATTTACGATGTCAGCAGCAACCAAGAAAGTGTTCCGGAAGATGAGAGGAACGCCGTCGGGTAAATCATACTTGTTCCAAGTGGCCAATGTCTCCCGGAGTACTCGATTACCCATGGAGTGAGCCAAAATGTTTATTCTTTTTAGACATGGGTCCGATTGCGGGTTGTACTTCTCCGAATTCCGCCAGGAAAGAAACTTCTCAAGTACTCTTGCAAAAGCAAATGCACTCTGATCTGCTGCCTTTTGGTCATCCCAGTAATCCTTTACAACCCCAAAATCATTGTCACATGGCCAGATCACAGGCACAACTAACACTTCCGCTTCCTTTTTGGCGTTACACAGATCCTGGAACTCCTGGGCTGCGGTAAAGACGTCCTCTGGGAGATTCGAGAAACCGTGAATGTAAATCAAGAGCTGGCGGTAGCCTGAGTCCTTCAAACGTTGCAGAAACGGCACACTGCATATCTCAATATATTTTTTGCTATCCGTTCGCTCGCAAAAGAAAACTGAGTTGCTTGCGGCATTGTCGTCGAGGTCGAAATCAAACTTCCGGTTGCTACGCGACCGAATGCTTTGGGTTGGAAACCGATTTGTAACGAATAACATACTTACCCCCTTGTGGCGTGATAGCCTCGAATAATTATTACATGTATCCGCATGAATTGCGGAAATTCGCTTTTCCACTTGCATAACACGCTGTTGATTCGGGTAGCAAGGAAATTGAGGTTATTCTGCTTTTTTTCCTGAACCAAAATGCCCCCTTGTAGTTCCTCCTTACGTAGGCTGTTAGCCTTCGACTATTATCGTACGTTGAGGTGGCGATTCAACTGCCGCCCCAACAAAAACGCAACCCGCCCTCACCCCCTGCCCCTCTTCCGCTTGCGGGAGAGGGGAGATTATTCCTCCAACCCTGGGGCGAAGCCGCGACGCATTGTGTTCTCGGAACAACTGCGTGGCTCGGTGAAATGGAGCAAGTAGTCCGAGCCGCCGGCCTTGCTGCCGACCCCCGAAAGTCCAAAACCGCCGAACGGCTGACGACCGACCAACGCGCCCGTGCTGCCTTGGTTCAAGTACAAGTTGCCGACGCGAAACTCGCGGCGAGCCAATTCCAGATGCGACGGCTTGCGGCTGAAGACCGCGCCGGTCAGCTTGTAGACGGTCGAATTGGCCACTTCGAGGGCCTCCTCGAAACTTTTTACCCGCATCACCGCCAGCACCGGTCCGAAAACCTCCTCGTTGGCCAGCCGGTGTTCGCGGCGGATGCCCGAGAAGATGTGCGGGGCAACGTAGGGCATGCCGACCCGCTCGGCCAAGCCCTCGGGCACTTCGCAGGCCAATTCCAGCTTGCCCTCGCTACGGCCGATCTCGATGTACTCGCGGATTTTCGCCGCGGCGCCCTCGTCGATCACCGGGCCGAAGTCGGTGGCCGGATCGGCCGGGTCGCCGATCACGAGCGTGCGGGTAGATTCGACCAATCGCTTGAGGAACTGGTCGTGAACGCCGTCCAGAACGATCACCCGGCTACAGGCGGAGCATTTCTGGCCGCAGTAGCCGAAGGCCGACTTGCGGACGCCGAGGACCGCCTCGTCCAGGTCGGCCGAGTCGTCGATGATGATGGCGTTCTTGCCGCCCATCTCGCAGACGACCTTTTTGACGAACGGCTGCTCCTCGGGCGTCTGTCCGGCGGCGGCCAGTATGTTCAGCCCGACCTCCTTCGAGCCGGTGAAGGCGATCATCGCCACGCGCGGGTCGCGGACCAGCACGTCGCCCACCTCTCGGCCGGAGCCGGGCAGGAACTGGAGCACGTCGCGGGGCACTCCGGCCTGCCAGAGGATTTCGCACATCGCCCGGGCGACGCCGCGGGTCTGAGTCGAAGGTTTGACGATCGCCGTGTTGCCGACGCTCAGCGCGGCGACGGTCATGCCGCAGCAGATCGCCAGCGGAAAGTTCCACGGGCTGATGACCGAGACCACGCCGCGCGGCTGGTGCCAAAGCTCGTCCAACTCGCCGACGAACACGCCCATCCGCTGCGGTTGGAACAGGCGGACGGAGTCTCGGGCGTAGAAGTCGCAGAAGTCGATGGCCTCGCAGGTGTCGGCGTCTGCCTCGCGCCAGGGCTTGCCCGCCTCGCGGATCATGATCGAGGAGAATTCGTCGCGGCGCCCACGTATCAACTTGGCGGCTTCGACGAGCATTCGGGAGCGTTCGATCGGGTCGCGGTCTCGCCAGGCGGGGAAGGCGGCGTGCGCGGTGGCAATCGCCTTTTCAGCTTCCTTGACCCCGGGCACACGATCGACAGGGGGCACCTTGGTGGCGGCCACCGCCTGGGTGAACCCGTCGCGCTGGTCCGTCTGCGAGAAATCTCGCATCGACTCGTTGACCATCGGCAGCCCGTCGCCGAGGCCCTCGACGGCCGGGGTAAGGTTATGCCGCCGTGCCGCCGCGGCGCCGGTCGTGTGGCTGGGCTTCTCGGTAACGGCCACCTGCGGCGAGGCCAACAGCACGTCGTCCGGCACTTCGTCGGAGAAACCGGCCCGAAGCCACGACTGGTTCGACGTGTTCTCCAGCAGCCGGCGGACGAAATAGGCCATGCCGGGTATCATCTCTCCGACGGGCGTATACTCGCGGATGCGCAGGCCGCGGCCGCTGAGCGCCGCGCGGAGCTGGTCGGCCATGCCCGAGAGCTTTTGCACTTCGAGCGCCGACTGGGGCAGACCGCGCCGCTCGATCAGCGCCAGCGTGTATGCGATCGAACGGATGTTGTGCGAGCCGAGCGCGAGGGTGACTCCGCCTTGGCCCGGCCGCTCGGGAATGGCATCGACCAGCCGCTCGGCCATCCGCTCGAAGCAGGCGTCGGTCAGCCGCTTGTCGGTCCAGACCGGGACGGGCCAGCCCATCCGCTCGGCGTTGATCGATTCGTAGTCCCAGTAGGCGCCCTTGATCAGCCGGATGGTCACCTGCCGGCCGGTCCGCCGCGACCAGTCGATGATCCGCCGTACGTCCTCGTCGCCGCTGCGGAGATATGACTGCAACGCCAGCCCGGCGGGGAAGTCGATCTCCTCGCAGCAGCGCTCGAAAAGCGAGAGGGTCAGATCCTTTATGGCGAATTGCTCGATGTCGAAGTTGACCAAGACGTTGTTTTTGGCGGCTTTTTTCAGGATCGGCCGCAAGCTTTCGATCAGCGCCCGGAGCGACCGCTGGAAATCGATCGGATCGGTTCGGGCACAGAGCGAGCTGATCTTGATCGAGACGTTGGTCCGCGGGATGGGGCCGAGGTGGTCGTTCTCCAGCAGCGGATTGGACGGCCACTCGGCAACCGCGCCGGGCAGCATTTCGACCAGGTTGAGGTAGCGGCCTTGATACGCCCGGGCCTCCTCGTCGCTGAGGCAGGCCTCGCCGAGCAGATCGACGCTGAAGGCGACGCCCTCTTTCCACTGTTTTTTCAGGGCGGGCAGCGCGGAGGCGGCGTCCACTCCGGCCATGAAGTTCTGCGCCATGGCGGTGATCCGGCCGGAGATCGTCTTGGCCATAATTCCCTTGGCCAGCCCGCCGGCCTTCAGCCCGATGTCCATTCCCGGCGGCAGCGTGACGTCCGGCTGGCTCAGATAGTCGGTCAGATAGTCATGCACCAGGGCGGAGGTGCGGAGCATCGGAAAAACGTCGATGAAGCGGAACAGTTGAATCTTGAAGGCCGGGGCTTTCATCGACCAGTTCATCAACTGGTCGGACCAGAATCGGGCGGAGAAAACGCCGCTCTTATAATCGCGGGCCATTTTCAGCAACTCGCGGCCGATCTCGGTCGCGCGTCGCTCGACCTCCGGCGACGGGGACGCCGGCCGTGGTGCTTTCGTCCGGGGTTGCGTTTCGGGGGTTTTCTGTTTGCCACGTCCAAGCCATGCCATCGGTAAACATCCTTATGGGTAAAATGATCATTTTCCAGCGTAACCGCCGGTGGTAAACAACGTTGATTCGATAGATCAATAGAGCGAAAACTCCCCGCTACTCCACTCTCGTCCTGCCGAAACACGTCAAACAGAGGTCGTCGCTCTGCGGCTGGGCGCCGACGAACTGTTTCACGTCGTCGAGGATGCGGCGGCCGAGCATCGGAACCCGCTCCACGTCGGAGTTCAACACATCCAATAGCCGCCGCAATCCGTATAGCTCGTCCTTGTCGTTCATCGCCTCGGTGATCCCGTCGGTGTAAAGGACCAGTGCGTCGCCGGGCGCCAGCTTCAGCGTGTGATGGACGTAATCCACCTCTCGGTCGACGCCCAACGGCAGTCGGGTATCCTCCTCGGCGACCGGCTCTACGGCCTTCGGCCCGCGCCGCCACAGCGGCGGCATATGGCCGGCGTTGACGATCGTCGCTTCGTGCCGGCGCGGATCGAGCACCGCCAGGACCATCGTGACGAAGCGGTCTTCCCAAAAACTGCCGCAAAACGCGCGGTTCAGCCGGCCGACCGCCTGGGCCGGATCGGGTTCGATGACCAGACAGTATCTGGTTTCCGCCGACAGCTTGGCCATCAGCAGCGAGGCCGAGATGCCCTTGCCCGAAACATCGGCCACGACCACCGCCAGCCGTCCGCCGGGCAATTCGATGTAATCGTAATAGTCGCCGCCGAGCTGATCGGCCGGTTCGTAGAACTCGAAGAAATCGTATTCGGGAACCCGCGGGGCGGCGGTCGGCAGGAACCCCCGCTGCACCTCGTGGGCCACGGACAACTCGCGCCGCAAGGCCTGATCGCGCAGCGCCGACTCGTGCAACTGAGCGTTCTCCACGGCGAACGCCGCCTGGCAGGCCACCGCGACCAGCAAGTCCAGGTCTTCCTTGCCGAAGCGGTTCCGCGCGTCGAGCGCGTCAAGCTGAAGGACCCCCAACGCTTCGCCGTCGCGATTGACAAGCGGCGCGCAGATCATCGAACGTATCTGGAAATCGACGATGCTCTCGGCCATCTCGAAGCGGGAATCGGATGCCGCATCGGCCGAAAGGATCGCCTCCTTGGTCGTCATTACGTTGTTTACGATCGTGCGGCTGATCCGCAACGTCTGGGTGTCGTCCTGGCGTCGATATTTGATGGCCTTCGGCACCACCCGGCCGGTGCGCGGGTCCAACAGCACGATGAACCCGCGGTCGGCCTGTACGAAGATGGCAAAAAGGCTGTCCAGCAGCTTCGGCAGCACTTCGGCCAGCCCCAGCGCCTTGCCCAAATTCTGACTGATCTCCAACAGGGCCTTCAGCTTGGCCTCCGAATTGACTTCCAGCCCCAGGCCGGTCGCGCCGGACGAAACGCTCAGCTTCGACATGATCGTCGAGCTGCTCACCGAAGGCTCGTCGTCGACCATCAGGGCTTCGGTGGGCGCGTCGCGGCGGGTGGCCGACGACACATCCCCAAGTTCGTCGGGACCGAGGCGGAAGATGAATTCGAGGTCGCAGATACCCAGATGGTCGCCGTCGCAAAGCAACTGCCGCTGGGCAACCTGCTGCCCATTCAGCAGCGTGCCGTTGCGGCTGTGCAGGTCCTCGATGTAGTATTCGCCGTCGATTTTCAGGATTCGAGCATGCTGGCGGCTGACCGCGCCCGATTCGAGCACGATGTCGCAATCCGGATGCCGGCCGAGCACCATTGCCGCCCCGTCCAGAGGGATTGATCCCCCCAAGCGACCCCCTTGCGCTGCCTGAAGCACGGCCATGCCGACCCTCATCGAAAGCCGAAGGAGAAACGGGAAAGCCCGAGATTCGTCGGAACCGAGCACAAATCGGCCCCGATTCCATTTTCTCTCGGGATATAGGAATGTAGCCGATTCACCCCGTGAACATTACACCGATTCTAAGGCTAAGATGGCCGGGTCGTCAACTCCCCGCGGCCCGACCATTGCCGAGTGCAAAAGGGGTAAGGACTACAACGCTAGGTAGCGCGGGATAATCGTGTAGCGGGCGGGCAAGCCCGCCCGCTACACGGTGTTCGTCGAAACGCCATAAGTCGCTGTTATACAATCGGTTGCCACGCGTTCGCAGAAACGACCCAGCGTTGTAGTATTAGCCCCAAGCCTATCGGCGCGGCTTGAAGACCACGGTGGCCAGCGGCGGGAAGGTCATCGAGATCGAGGCGGGCCGACCGTGAGACGACCAAGGCTCGGCCATCACACCGGAATGGTTGCCCACGTTGCCGCCGGAGTAGAACGACGAGTCGCTGTTGAAAATCTCCTCGTACCAGCACTGCTCGGGTACGCCCAGACGGTAGCCGACCCTCGGCACCGGCGTGAAGTTGCAGGCGATCACGAGGAAGTCGTTGGGATCCTTTGCGCGGCGGACGTAGCTCAGCGTACAGTCGTCGTGGTCGTGGCAGTCGATCCACTCGAATCCGCGGCAGTCGAAATCGACTTCGTAAAGCGCCTTCTCGCGGCGATAGAGGCGGTTCAGGTCGGCCACGCACTTCAACAGCCCCTTGTGGGAATCCCACTGCAAGAGGTGCCATTGCAGGCTGCTGTCGAAGTCCCACTCGCTCCACTGACCGAAGTCGTCGCCCATGAACAGCAGCTTCTTGCCCGGATGGGTCCATTGATAACTGTACAAGAGCCGCATGTTGGCGAACTTCTGCCACAGGTCGCCGGGCACCTGGTCCAGCAGCGATCCCTTGCAGTGTACGACCTCGTCGTGCGACAGCGGCAGAACGAAGTTTTCGTGGAAGGCGTAGATCAGACTGAAGGTCAGTTCGTCGTGGTGATATTTGCGGTGGATCGGATCGTGGCTGATGTAGTTTCGGGTGTCGTTCATCCAGCCCATGTTCCACTTCAGGCTGAACCCCAGTCCACCGAGATGCGTGGGCCGTGAGACGCCCGGCCAGGCGGTCGATTCCTCGGCGATCGTCAACACCCCGGGATGCTGGCCGTGTGCCTGCTCGTTCAACTCCTTGAGGAACGATATGGCGGCGAGGTTCTCTCGCCCGCCGTACTCGTTGGGCAGCCAATCGCCGTCCTCTCGGCTGTAGTCGAGGTAGAGCATCGAGGCCACGGCGTCGACGCGTATGCCGTCGACGTGGTACTTGTCCATCCAGAACAGGGCGTTGGAGGTCAGGTAGTTGCGGACCTCGTGCCGGCCGTAGTTGAAGATGTTGGTGCCCCAGTCGCGGTGTTCGCCGAGGCGCGGATCGGCGTGCTCGTACAGGGCGGTGCCGTCAAACTGCCGCAAGCCGTGCCCGTCGCGGGGAAAATGGGCCGGCACCCAGTCCAAAATCACCCCGATGTCATGTTGGTGCAACACGTCGACGAAATACATGAAGTCTTGCGGCGAGCCGTGGCGGCTGGTGACCGCATAGTAGCCCAACGTCTGATAACCCCAACTGGCCGACAGCGGATGCTCGCATACCGGCAGCAACTCGACGTGGGTGTAGCCGATCTCCGTACAGTACTCGGCCAATTGATGGGCCAGATCGCGGTAGCTCAGCCACTGGGTGGGATCGTCGCCCGGCCGCTTCCAACTCCCCAGGTGGACTTCGTAAAACGAGAGCGGCTGTTCCAGCCAGTTGGTCCGCGGCCGGCGGTCCATCCACTCGGTGTCGTTCCAGGCGTAGCGGCTCAGATCGACGACTTTCGAGGCGGTCAGCGGCGGCACCTCGGCGGCGAACCCGAAGGGGTCCGACTTCTCGAACGTCCAGTCGTCGTGGCGGATCTGGAATTTGTACAGCGTGTCCTCGCCAAGTCCCGGCACGAAAAGCTCCCAGTAGCCGCTGGGGATGTGCTTCCGCAAGGGATGGCGGCGGCCGTCCCAGTTGTTGAAATCGCCGATAACGCTCAACCCGGTGGCGTTTGGCGCCCAGACGGCGAAGTTCACCCCCTCCACGCCGTCGATCGTCCGCAACTGCGCCCCGAGCCGGTTGTAGCACTGCCAGTGCCGCCCCTCGTTCAACAGGTGGCGGTCGAAGCCGGTCAGCAGGTATGGGAAGGAGTATGGGTCGTGCATGGTCGTGGTCTTCCGCCCGCCTTCCTCGGCCACCCGGAGCATGTATCTCGGCGACCCGTTTCCGTTTGGCAGGGGGCAAATCGCTTCGTACAGACCCGCTGGATGGATCCGCCGCATGGGGAGCGTCCGATCCTCGTGCGCCGGATCGACCACCCATGCCTGGCTCGAAGTCGGCAGAAACGCGCGAACCGCCAATGCCCTTCGCCCCAAATGGTCGACCTCGTGGGGACCGAGCAACTCGAATGGGTTTTCATGCCTCCCTTCGACCAGTCGGCCGATCGTTTCCAAAGATGCCGTCGTTCGCACGCAAACCTCCTTGTGAACACAATCTCCCGGTTGGGACGTTTAGCGGGCGGGCTTGCCCGCCGCGAGAATGGGACGGTGGGCGTACTTCACACGGCAGGCAAGCCCGCCCGCTAAACGGGACACCATCCGTAAGCACCACGCTTCCAACCGGGCATGATATTTTACCCAAGAACTACCCTTGATGCCATCTAGCCAACTTTCGCCCCTTTTCGCCAGGTTCCAATGCGGTCCGTTCAGCGGATCGTGCTCGGCGTCGAAACGCCGCCGCCGGCAGTCAACCCGATGGAATTGCAGCACCCGATCCATCCGTTGCCAAAGATCGGCGTCTCGCACGGGCGTCATTTGCCCAAAAAACTCCCAACTCCAGCCGTTGTCCTTCCATTCCGCCACCCCATACTGGATGCCCTGTTCGACGTACCGGATGCAGCCGATCAGCGTTACCCGGGACGGCTGATCCAGCGATTCCAGGGCACGGACCACCGTCAGCAGTTCGAGACGCTCGCCGCGGGTGTCAGGCTCGACGTCTGAAACCTCGACGCCGGCGGCGCCGTCCACCGGCCGCAACACAAACCGCCATCGGCCGGACATTTCCCTCCGACACGCCTGCGACATCAGCAAGTAATGGGGCGTTTGACCATTCATCGGAGATTCTTGCAATGTAATTTTGGCAAATCTAGGCAAAGATGCACATTCAGGAAAAGTGTTACAATACCTCGCAGACTACATCGGGGTGGCAGTATCCTAAAGGCGAGCCAGCAATGCTACCCAACCGACACGGAACACCGATCCATCTCCGTTTAACATATCGGCATCAACGCCGTATCTTCTCCAGCTTATCACGAAAGTCTCCTTGACCCATTTAGCCCGCCGTCAATACACGGCGGGGAGGGGTTTGACACGCCACATTTTGCCCCGGGTGTATTTAGTTTCTGTTGCGGAAAGGATGGGTGCCATGTGTAAGCGAAGCTTACCCGTGTAGGGTTTCCGCGTTTTCCGGCCCACGGGTAAGCTTTGCTTACCCATGACACCCGGTCCAATAGCTTTCCATGACACCCGGTCCAATAGCTTTCCGCAACAGAAACTATTTACCCGGGTCGGAATTGTGATTTTTCGCGGGGCAAAGATCACAAAAAACCCGACTGCGTCCAATTGCCCCCCTTTGACGATTCACCTTCCAGGGCGTAAAAAGATATATGAAGGCCGATGCGTTTCGGTCTCCGATGAGGGGTCCCCGCAATGGGGGCCTGCGAACCTGGTCAGAGACGAAAGTCAGCAGCCATAAGCGGTCACCTCCAGGTGCGGTGGACCTCTCATCGGGGACCGTGAAGCGGGGTTCGGGACTCGGGACTGGGGATTCGGGGGACGGAAGTGTGTCGCTCGCCATTGAAAAACCGAATCCCGAATCCCGAGTCCCGAATCCCGAGCCCCGAATTATGTCTTCAGCCGCCTCTAAACCTGAAACCACACCAGCAACGGCCGATCCGTGCCGGTACGTGGTCGTCGCGCGCCGATACCGGCCGCAGACCTTCGGGGAGTTGATCGGTCAGGAGCACGTCGCCCAGGCATTGTCGAACGCGATCTCCACCAATCGCGTCGGTCACGCTTATCTTTTCACGGGTGCCCGCGGTGTGGGCAAGACCTCCGCCGCGCGAATCCTGGCGAAGGCCCTGAACTGCCAGGAAGGCCCCGCGCCGGTCCCTTGCAACAAGTGCGACGTTTGTCAGAGCATCGGCACCGGCGAGGACGTCGACGTGTTGGAGATCGACGGGGCCAGCAATCGAGGGATCGACGAGATTCGGCAGTTGCGGCAGAACGCCGGCGTACGTCCCAGCCGGTCGCGGTTCAAGATATACATCATCGACGAAGTCCACATGCTCACCCGCGAGGCGTTCAACGCACTGTTGAAGACCCTCGAAGAGCCGCCCGAGCACGTCAAGTTCATTTTCTGCACGACCGAGCCGACGAAAATCCCGGTTACGATCCTTTCGCGTTGCCAGCGGTTCGATTTTGCGGGCATTCTGACTCGCTCGATCCACCAGCGGCTCGAGCAGATCGTTGCGGCCGAGGGCGTCGAGGCGGACGCGGATGCCCTGGAGATACTTGCCCGGCGGGCGGCCGGTTCAATGCGCGACAGCCAATCGCTGCTGGAGCAGTTGCTGGCGTTTTCGTCCGGCCGGATCACCGTCGATGACGTGAACGGGATGCTCGGCGCCGCCGGCGAGGAACGGCTGTCGTCGTTGGTCGGGCACTTGGTCGAGCGCGATCCGGCCGCCGTGCTGGCCGACCTGGACGCCGCGGCCGTCTCGGGCATCGACCCCGGACAACTGATCGAGCAACTTTTCGGCTACCTCCGCGATTGCATGGCGGCGGCCGTCGGCTGCGAGCCAGACGCGTTTCTCTTCACGTCGCCTTCGGTCGCCCAGCGCGTAACGGAATTGGGCAAACGGTGGGGGCTGAACACCCTGCTGGCGGTCATGCAAATCCTCGATCAGACCCTTTCCCGAATGCGATACAGCACGCAGGGCCGCATCCTCGCCGAACTGGCGCTGGTCGGGATCAGCCAGTTGGAAGACCTCGACGAGCTGTCCGAGGTGATCGGTCAGTTGCGGTCCGGCTCGTCGAGCGCTGCCGCTGCGGGCGCTCCGCCGACACGTCCGGCCATTGCTCCGACGGCGGCAAAAAAAAAATCTGAGCCAGCCGCTCCCCCCGAAACAACGACGGAATCCGCCGCCCCGACGCCGACGGTCGAACTCCGGGCAGAAAACGCCGTGGAGGTCTGGAATAGGGCGATTTCGCAACTCTCCGGCATGGTCGTCGAGCAGGCCAAACAGTTCGATTCGATCACCGTGCCCGCGCCGAATCGTCTGGTCATCTCTTTCAAGTCGAGGTATGCTGTCTCGAAGAGCGTTTGCGAGCGGCCCGAGCAAGTTGCCCGATTCGAGCAGGCGTTGGCCGCGGTAACCGGGGGGTCGGTCCGCGTCGAGTTCGCCCTCTCGGGAGAAGACCCGAAGGAAGCGGAACCGCCTTCAAGGGTTGTGCCGAGCCATCAGCGTTTGTTGGACGTGGCCCACAATCCGTTGGTCCGTCGGGCGGGCGAGTTGTTCGACGCCCAGCCCGTAAGAGTAGATGACGTTTCCGACAACTCACCGAGGGAATAATTATCGTGTTCAAAGGAATTGCCAATCTCGGTTCCATATTGAAACAGGCCCAGCAAATCGGCGGTCAAATGGGCCAAATGACCGAGGAGATGAAGAAACGCCGCGTGACCGGCGCCGCCGCCGGCGGCATGGTGGAAGTCGAAATGAACGGCGTGATGGAAACCCTTTGCTGCCGGATCGATCCGAAGTTGTTCGAGCAAAACGACCGCGAATTGATCGAGGACCTTGTGGTGGCGGCCGTCAATCAGGCCATAACCAAGGGCAAGCAGATGCACGCCGAGGCGGTCCGTGAAATGACCGGCGGCCTCCCCCTGCCCGGAGGTCTCCAAGAGGCGTTGGCTAAGTTCACCGCCGTGGACGGCGAGGACGAAGAACCAGAGAGAAGGGATTAGGGATTGGGGATTGGGGGTTAGTGTCTTACGGCAGAACTTCCGTGCGTACGGAATCCATCTTGCCAATTCCCAATCCCCAATCCCTAACAGATGCCATGTCCGAACTCACGCAATCCGTCGTCACGCTGGTAGATGAGTTCGCCAAACTGCCTGGCATCGGCAAGAAGTCGGCCGAACGGTTGACGTATTACATCCTGCGCATTCATCGCAACGAGGCCATGGCGCTGGCCGACGCCATTCGGAACGTCAAAGACAACGTCCAGTATTGCCGCAGATGCTATAATTTAGCGGAAGCAGATGAGTGTGCGATCTGCCGCGACCGTAGCCGGCAGACCGGAGTCCTTTGCGTGGTCGAGCAGCCGCGGGACCTGATGGCCTTGGAGCAATCGGGGGTTTATCGCGGACTGTATCACGTGTTGTTGGGGCGAATCGCCCCTCTGGAAGGAATCGGGCCCGAACAACTGACCATCGACGCGCTGGTCCGCCGGGTCCGCGAAGGGGGGTTTAAGGAGATAATCATGGCGACAAACCCGACGGTCGAAGGCGACGGCACGGCGCTGCACGTCTCCAACCTGCTGGGCGACATGCCGGTCCGAATTACGCGGCTGGCCCGGGGAATCACCACCGGCAGCGTGTTGGAGTTTGCCAACAAGGAGATACTCGCCGACGCCATGACCGGCCGGCAAGCGTTTTAGTGGGACTAATTGCGAAACCGCAAGCGGATATACAGTTTTTTTACAGACTCCTGACTCGTAACCCCCGAATCCCGAACCCCGAATCCCGAGCCCCGAATCCTTCCCATGCGACTATCTCTCAGCCAAGACCTCCGAATGGTGCAGAAGCAGGTGTTGGCGCCGCGGATGATCCAATCGATGGAGATTCTGCAGTTGCCGATCCTGGCCTTGCAGGAGCGGATCGAGCAGGAGATGGAAGAGAATCCGGTGCTCGAGTTGTGTGAAGACGAGCCGGAATCCGTCGCCGAGGGGACGGAGTTGCAGGAGCGCGAGTCGCCCGACGCGCCGACCGAGGAAGAGCGCGAACTGGTGATCGACGAGACGCACTCGAACAAGGACGATTTCGAGCGGCTGATGAAGATGGACGAGCAGTGGCCCGATCACTTCGAGGAACGGTCGCATCCATCGCGCGGTGAAATCGAGGAGGCGGGCGAGCGGAGGCTGGACGCGATGGCGAACATGGCCGCCCGCCCCCAGTCGTTGCAGGACTATCTGCACGACCAATTGAGCTGGTTCGACCTGGAGCCGCCGTTTCGGGTAATGGCCGACCGGATAATCTACAATCTCGACGCCAACGGATACTTGCAGGGGCGGCTCGAAGACCTGCTGGGGCCCGACGCCGGGCAAGAGGACAAGGATTTGGCCCGTCGGGCGCTCGATCTGGTGCAACGGCTCGATCCGCCGGGGGTCGGCGCGCAAGACCTACGCGAGTGCCTCCTGTTGCAGTTGGTTTCAGGCGACGCCCACTTCGAGCAACTCCACGTCTTGATATCCGACCATCTGGAAGACCTGGAGCACAACCGGCTGCCGGTGATCTCGCGCAAGACGGGCTACTCGATCGAGACGATCCAAGAGGTGCTTGCCGAACTGCGGAAACTCAACCCCAAGCCCGGCGCGGTTTTCAACAACGTCGTCGTCCCACCGGTCTCGCCGGACGTTTTTCTGGAGCAGGACGAGGACGGACGGTACGTGGCGCGGTTGGAGGATTCGCAGACACCGAGCCTGTTTATCAGCCCCTATTACCGCAAAATTTTTCAAGACGCCGCCACCAGCGCGGAGACCCGCGAATACATCAAGCGCAAGGTCAACTCGGCCCAGTGGCTGATCGATTCGATCCAACAGCGGCGCAGCACGCTGACCAAGGTTGCCCAGGCGATCGCCGACCACCAGAAGGAATTCATCGACAAGGGGCCGGAGGCCATCGAGCCGTTGAAGATGCAGCAGATCGCCGACAAGGTGGGTATCCACGTGACCACGGTGAGCCGGGCGGTGGACGAGAAATGGATCCAAACGCCGCGGGGCATCTTTCCGTTGCGGCGTTTCTTCTGCGGCGGAACGACCAGCGCCGCCGGCGAGGAGGTGGCCTGGGACACGGTGCGGCTAAAGCTCCAGGAGATCATCGACAACGAGGACAAGCAGCACCCGTTCAGCGACGACCTACTCGTCCAGAAGTTGGCCTCTCACGGCCTGACCGTTGCCCGGCGGACGGTGACCAAGTATCGCAAGTCGATGGGCATCCTCAGTTCCCGCCAACGACGCGATTGGAGCGGGGAGAAAGCGGGGGGCGAGGGGCGGGGGACGAAGGACAAGGGATAGAACC
This sequence comes from Planctomycetota bacterium, assembly GCA_030611515.1. Classification (GTDB taxonomy): domain Bacteria; phylum Planctomycetota; class Planctomycetia; order Pirellulales; family Thermoguttaceae; genus JAHIKV01. The sequence goes on from JAUWPQ010000095.1 coordinate 14,806, forward strand.
CCTGTGAGTCAAACGGCATGTCCCGCATGTGTGCCTCTGGCTTTGCCAGTGTTTTCGACCAACGGTGCAACACTGGCAAAGCCAGTGCCACCCCTCTTCTCTTTCCCCACGCCCCTCAAATCTGCTCGATGTGCAGGCCGCGTCGTCGGCGCTCGGCAAGGCGGGCGTCGTCGAATTGCTCCGAGACTGCCTTGACGTTCTCGATGCCCGGTAGCGCGAGTTCGGGATGGCTGCGGTCGCTGGAGACGATGTGGATGGTGCCCACGCCCATTAGCCGCTCCAACAGCCCTTGCTCGAAGGTGATGTCGTCCATGTCGATCATTTCGATCCGGTCGGTCACGCGCCGCAGGATGCCCGACTCGTGGACGAAGCGTTGCGTGCTGAGCTTGTAGCGGACGTTCATCCGCCGGTAGCAGAG